>JBELAJ010000021.1:0-28666 GCA_049508935.1 Terriglobia bacterium
ACGAAAAACAAATTCCGATTCACAGGTCAGGCGCTGGATCCGGGAACTGGCCTCTACTACCTGCGGGCCAGGTACTATGACCCGACTGTAGGCAGGCTTATCTCAAGAGACCCATTTTCCGGTCGTGTGGGTTTCCCATCTACACAAAACCGATTTGGCTACGCTAATAATAATCCACTGCGATTCGCGGACCCGACGGGCCTGTCTGCTGAGCCGGCAACAGGCGACATGTCTACCTCCGGAGTCCCTCCGTCTCTGTTTCCTCAAGCTCCTCCTTCGTTCTACGAATCCTTCTTTCCGTCCGGCCCAGCGCTCTTGCCGGGAGGGGGTTCTACGATACCACCACAAGTTTCACCCGGAGCTATTGCGCTCCCGACCGACTGCGATCCTACCAACCCCTACAGCTGGTGCAGCGGTAGTCCCTCGCAGATGCCGCCAACGCCGCCAATCGTGTCCTCAGGCACAGTATCGGCAGGTTCGCTCGAACTTTATATGAATTCGGGCCCGCAGCCAACACCTGACTCGAACTCAGAGCCTATACCGGGGCAACTCCCGTGGTCTACAATTCAATTGTATTCGGCTCCCGATAGCTTCGCTCCTGTCGGGCCCGGCTATATTCCATTACCCCCAGACATACCGCTCTACGAGGCTCCAGACTATTATGCCCCTGTCGTCCCTGACCTTGGCGGAAACGAAAGTGGGGGCGCATGATGGTTTTTCTGCCGACATTTGAATTGGCAATTCGTGCGCGCGAGTGCGCATTCGCGGGCTCGCGCATCTGTAATGCCGTCGGCTGTGTCAAGCACATATCATACACACTACCACCTCCGCGCGCTGGGGGCGGGGTCAAGGGGTGGGCCCCTAACGCAGACTCGCCGCCATTGCGAGTCTGGGGTCCATGGTGTTAAACAGTTCAATTGTTGTTAATATGCGTACACAAATTTGGCCTAAGGGAGGGCCATAAGGATAAAAAAGGTCAGGTGACCTTTCCGTCGATTGGTGGTCAGGTACCGCGGGTGGCGGTTTCGAATACTCGGTGAAGGGCCTCGTTTCCGCGGGAGAACTCAGAGTTGGTCCTGACGCATTCTTTCTTAAGGCGCTCGGCTCGGCAACGGCTGCCTGGAATTCCGCCGGCCGCCGTGCCGCAATTCGGTGGCTTCAATACTTCATCGTACGGGTTCGGTTTGTGATAGCGAACCGTGCTGAGTACACCCCACTGATCGATGAGGCCCAGAACATCATCTCGGCCATTGGGGGCTAAATCCGTAGGCGGGACCGGTCCCGATGCACGACGTCCGTGAGCGATATCTGAAGCGCATCTTGCCGGCGAGTGCGGGAGTGTAGCATTGTGGCCTGTTGGCAAGGAGGCGGGCCCGGTGACGCAGCGAGAACGAAGCAAACAAGCACGACGGAAGTGGCAGAGATTGGTTTCCGAGCAGGGGACGAGCGGGCAAAGGGTGGCCGCTTTTTGCCGGGAGCGCAAGTTGTGCGCATCGCATTTCTTCTGGTGGAAGAAGCGGTTGCGCGCGAGTGTCGCGGCGAAGTTTCTGGAAGTGAAGTTGGCAGCAGCGCCTCCGATACCCCGCACCGTCGGCGAGTCGAGGGTGGAAGTGATACTCAAGAATGGCCGGAGTCTGCGAGTGGGGCCGGGATTCGACCGGGAGTTGGTGCGGGCGCTGGCGGTGGTATTGGAGGGTGAGGCATGAGGGGGCTGCCGAGCTTGCGGGCGCTGGACGAAGAGGCGGCGGGCGGGCCGCGGTCGCGCCTCTGGTTGGCGCTCGAGCCGACGGACATGCGCTGCGGGTTCGACCGGCTGGCGGAGCGAGTGCGCACGGTGATCGGCCAGGATCCTTTGAGCGGCCACGGGTTCATCTTTCGCTCGCGGCGGGGCGATCGCTTGAAACTTTTGACCTGGGATCAAGACGGTTTTGTCTTGTGGTACAAACGCTTAGAGGTTGGGGTATTCAAGCTGCCCCGACCGGAAGGGGCAGCCCGGGTGGTGGAGTTACGGGCGAGCGAACTGGCGATGATCCTGGATGGGATCGACGTGTCTCGGCTGGCGCGCGTGGCGCGTTACGCCCGCCCCGCGGGTTAGGTGGCCGGGAGGGGTGAAGGGTTGAGCCTGGCGCGTGCGGCGGCAGGGTGAGCATTTTCTGCGAAATATCTCATCTGGCAAGCAACTAAGTTACTATTGCTACATCTAATGAGGTGTGTCTGATTTCGAATCATCCCTGGAGAACCTGCCGGAAGACCCCGCCGCGCTGAAAGCCTTATTGCGGGCGGCACAGGCCGAGCGCGATCGCGCCGAGCAGCGGGCCGCCGAGCACGCGCACCGCGCGGCAGCGCAAGCCGCCCTGGCGCAGGAAAAAGCCACGCTCGCCGCGCAACAGACCCACCGTGCCGATGAACTCTATCTCGAAAATCTCCGTCTGCAATTGCAGTTGGAGCGCTACCAGAAGTGGTACTACGGTCCACGCGCCGACGAGTTAAAAAGCCGCCAGGAGCTGGGGCAAGCGCTGCTGGCCTTCGGCGAGGAATGGGCGCAGAAACCCGCGCCTGCCGAGGAGGTGGCGGCGAGCGAGCCGGTCGGCGAACTGCGGCGGGTGAAGCGGCACCGGGGTCGGCGCGCCCTTGCGAACTTCGAGAACCTTCCGGTCACCACGCACGTCTACGAGTTGAGCCCGCAAGAGCGCGCCTGCCCGAGCTGTGGCCAGGAACGAAAAGAGATCGGCACCGAGGAAAGCTGGCAGATCGAATACGTGCCCGGCCACTTTGTGCGCCTGCAGCATATCCGCAAGAAGTATGCCTGTGCGCCCTGCGAAGCGGCGGGGGAAACCCCGCAGATGCAGGTGGCGGCGCGGCCCGATGCGCCCATCGAGCGGGGTCTGGCGGGGCCGGGGCTGTTGGCCTATATCGTGGCGAGCAAGTTTGCCGATTACCTGCCGCTCTACCGGCTGGAAGATATTTTCGCGCGGCAGGGGTTCGAAATTTCGCGGGCCACGCAGGCGATCTGGTGTGGCGACGTGGCGGACTTGGTCGAACCCTTGTACAGGCGCATGGCGGAGTGCGTGCGGGCCTCCCACGTGGTGGCCACCGACGACACTGTTCTGCCCATGCTCAGCGTGGGCAAGACGCAGCCGGCGCGGATGTGGGTCTACGTGGGCGATGCCCCACATCCCTACAACGTCTTTGACTTCACCCTGCGCCGCAGCCGCGACGGACCGCAAGAGTTTCTGAAAGATTATCAAGGGGTGCTGCTCGCCGACGCTTACGGTGGCTACAACGGTGTGGTGGTGGGCAACGCACTGACCCGCGCGGGATGTTGGTCGCATGCGCGTCGACGTTTTATCGAGGCGGAGAGCACCGCACCCGAAATCGCTCGCGCGGTCGTCGCCGCCCTGCGCCGCCTGTTCGCGCTGGAACAGCAGGCCAAGGAGTTCTCCTGCGCGGATCGCTTGCAGCTGCGCCAGCAGCAATCGGCGCCGCTGTTGACCGATCTGCGCCAGAAGCTGCTCGTCTGGAAAGAGCAACTCCTGCCCAAGCATCCCATGGCCGAGGCGGTGAGCTATACGCTCGGCCAGTGGACCGAGCTCAACGTTTTCTGTTCCGATGGCGCCGTGCCTATCGATAACAACATGAGCGAGCGCGAGATGAAGCGTGTCGTACTCAATCGCAAAAATTCTCTCTTCGTCGGTAACCCGCGCGGCGGCCGCACCGCCGCCATCCTCGCCAGCCTGACCTCCACCTGCCGCCGGCATGAGATCGATCCGCAAATCTACCTTACGCAGCTCCTCATGAATCTCCCTGCTTGGCCTGCCCGCGACCTCGACGCCTGGCTCCCCGACCACTGGAAGCGCCGCCACGCCGCCTAGGTCGCCACGTTCAATCAGGCAAACTCCATCACTCTCGACAACCTACCCTCACCCGCGCCCGAATAGAACCTGTGCTTCACGTAGCGCTCACCGACGTCCGGAATGCGGTGAGGGTAACGGCACTGAATTTATTTGTTCACTCGTTCGATCGGGTAGCCCTGCCAAATATATTCCAGAGCCTCCGGTAGGGTCTGTTGTTTCACGGTGCGGTCAGTGTGGCCGGCGTTCCGGGCAAAGACAAACTGGTAGTGGTAGCCTTTGGCGGCGAGCACTTTGGCCACGTTCTCATTGGCCACGACCCAGTCGTGCATACCGTCACGCATGACATTCGGATTGAGCAGGTCTCTGTCTCCCACTTCCATCCAGATTCGAATCGGCTTGCGAATACTCGTCGGGATTAGGTGTTCATGAAACTCCCACGCGCCGTGGGGCGTCGCGGGATTATACGGCCACTGTTGATTGACGTAGGTGCCCGAATACGTAAGGACGCGGTGGTACAGCTCCGGATGATACCACGCCATAATCAATGCGCAGGAGCCGCCGGAACTGCCGCCCATCGTCGCCCGGCCCTCGGGGTCCCTGGTGAGCCTAACGTGGCATTTTGCTTCAACGAGAGGCAGAACTTCAGTCTCCACGAACTCCGCATAGCGGCCTGACATCGTATCGTACTCGAGGCCGCGCTCGCTGCCCTGGGCGTCGCCCCCGCCGTTGCCTATGGAAATGGCGATCATTATCGGCACGCGGCGCTCGGCGATCAGGTTATCCAGGGCGATGAACAGTGCGCGGTCGGGTCCGTCCGCGCCGACGATAAAAGGCGCGGCGCTGCCGGGGACGTATTGTTTGGGAACGTATACCGCCACTTGGCGGCTGTAAGGAGCGGGATGGCTAGTGGTCACCACCAGCTTGGCAGGATCATTGGGATCAGGGGTGCCAAAGGTCTGAGCATCCCGCGCGATGCCGGGATAGATTTCGCTGTCGGCCGAGTTCATGGTGAACTCAAACACCGTGCCTTGCGGCACTCCTTCATCCACGGACATTTCAGGCGCCGGCTGGTGAGTCGGACCAATGATGAAATTCCCGTCCGCGCTCGCCGGCGGATTGCTGCCATCGGGCAACTCTGTAGCAGTGACATAGCCAGGCGCGTGAGGATCGCGGGTAGGCGGCGTGGGGCGAACCGTCGGCGGCACTTGGGCCAGTGCCAGACATGCGCCGGCCATGAATCCAAGTAAGATTGTGATGCTCTGCATACGGAACAATGCCATTCCGGTCGGCCTCCCCGTGCGACAAACTTAACTGAAACGGGAGAATCTTACTTCATTAATGTGCCCGAGAAGCCCCGGATGAACCATTCGCCGCTGCGCTTCACCCAGAACTCCCCAACGGCCATGGGATACTCAGTCTCGTCGTTGGGGAGTGATACGTGAGCGAAATAGGTGACGAGGGCCGCATCCGCCCCCAGGGGCACGGCACGAAACTCTGACAGCTTGTACCCCGCGATGGGCTCTGCGGCCATCTGCTCGGCCGTGGGCTTTCCGACGCGGCGGGTGCCATCGGGGCAAAAAGAATCGAATTCGTCAGCGATCACCGCATCGTTGGATGCCGTATCCTGGTTCTTCCACGCTTCCCACTGGGTGACGAGTCGCGCTCGGATCGCATCGGTGATATCCGGGATCGCATCGTTCTTCCCAAGGTCCATGTTGATTCCTTTCGGTCGCGCACGTAGGGCATGTCGCAGCTGTGGAAAGATTCACTTGATAATCAGCGGAGAGTAACTCCAGTCGGAGCCTGGCAGACGGATGCCAACCAGGTAATATCCGGGAGAGATGCGCGACAGGTCCAGGGTGACGCTCATCTGGGTCATCCCATTCTCCATCGTCGCCGTCCCCGTCGCGGTCGCGAGCGGCGCGCCTGGCTCTTCCTGGAAGATCGCGACCTCATATGTGCCTGGCCGGTTCCCCTCGGGAAGATAGAACGACACGTCGTCAAATCCCCGCTCAAACACAAGCGGCCCCTTGCCGGGGCCTTGTTCGCCGCGGAGGATCAACCGGTTCCTCATGTCGGCGACGATGTGGTTGTGCGCTGTGATTACGGTCGGGTGGCGGAAGCGCCACGCCCACACAGCGACGGCGGCCACAACGACCACGGCCGCGATTCCAAGGTAGGCCATCTTGCGTCGCCGGTCGGCCAGCCGCCGAAGTTCGGTGTAATCGCGGAAACACGGCGAGCACTTGCCAAGGTGGTCCATCCATGGCTCGGCTTCCGTTAAGCTGAGTTGCCGTGAGGCCAAGGCTTTCAGGAAATCGTGCGGAGGGCACCCGACACGCTCGGGGTTGGGGAACTCCTTCTCCAACACTTTACCTAGAGCGTCGAACAGCTTCTGCTCTTCTTTTCGGGAAAATGGTTTGTCGCTCAGAAGTGATGCCTTTCAGCGTCAAGGCACGTGCATTCGAGCGCCACGCCGGATCGCTCGCACAACGATTATACTACGCCGCATCCGGCGGCGTTGCGCCTCCATTTTCACCCTCGATTTCGCGTCGGAGCTTGTCGATGTTATACCGAAAGCGCATTTTAAGCTGGTGCTCGTTCATTCCCAAGTGCTTCGCGATCTTCTTCCAGGAGTAGCCGTTCTGGCGTTCCATCCATACCGCGCGCGTCCACTCATCCATGCGCCGGAGCAACTCTTTAATCAGAAGCTGGTTTTCGAGACTCGCTGCCCAATCTTCATCCCGTGCATGCTTCAGCTCAGCCAAATCGTCCGCCGAAGGCAAAAACTCAATCGCGTCGGTCAGATTTTTCTCTCTTACGATGGCGCGGCTCAAACGGTGTTGAAAGGTGCCAACCAGGAAAGCCTCGAGATTCCTAATCCTTCCCTTTCCCCGGTGGCGTTTCAACGTTTCCGCGACTGATAGAAGCGTATCCTCCCAAGCCTCCAGGGTCAGCGTCTTCCGCTCCTCTACGGCAACCGTGTCAGCCAACTGCCTGCGAGCAATATTCAGGACAAGCGGCCAGACCTTGGCGGAGGCCCTCCCAAGGGCGTCGGTCCCGTCCCCTGGGTCATCAGCCTGCCAGGGCGGGAAATCTAGCAAGTCCAACCTTGCCGAGTAGTCTTGAGCCATACGTACCTCGCTTCGTTTTGAAGACGAAATGTCAGCCTGCCAAACGACGGACATTTTGTCAACCCCTGGGTTTCGGGCTACATTTCTCAATCGAGTTCAGCTTGGGAATGCACTCTGACGTCAGTTGCTGCTCACGGATGGTTCCGCACAGAACCGTAGGGCAATTTGCTCATGTGCGATTGCCGGGTGCGTCGTAGCTCGATGGTGTGAGCGAGGTCCCCAAGTGTTGCAGGTACCAGATCGAATTGTGGCAACCTTCAAAGCTCGGTGCTCCACATTAGCTGCATTCCACGGGGACTCTTGACGGATCACGCCCTTTACCGACAACTCGGTTCTTACCGTCGCTATCGCCGAGTGGATCTTGACTGGATACGTTGGTCTGCAAAGGTAGGAGGGCACTTTTGGAGGCGGATCGACGAGGCGAGTTTCGCAACCCCGGATGTCGCATCTCATTGCAGCAGCAGGCGCGAGGGTTGACCCTCGCTGGGAAGTTCATTGGCCAATCTTAGCGGGCCAGTTGACCACCACCGTGAGGGGAGAACTTCCTGCTTCTACGACGCTTACGATTACGAAACGCTTCCCGTCAGGACTGGCGTCGAATGGCCCTGACGAGTTCTGAGGCCACGCGGTAAACAGCGGTGTCACGGCGCCGACCTGAAAGCTTCCCTCCTTGGCTTCGACTTCCGCCGCCATCACCCTGTTATCCACAGCCAGGAAGAAAACCTCCTTACCGTCTTGCCGCCAGCGAGGATACTGACCTCCGCTCGTCGAGATTTGCCATTTGCCGCCCGGCGCGAGCGCCGCTGAACCGTTGCCGCTTTTCATCACCTGCGCCCCGTCGAACGACGTCACATACACTTCTGGCCGGCCGGACTCCTTCGAGGTGTAGGCCACCCACCGTCCGTCGGGCGAGAATTGCCCATCGTAAACCGCCGGCGGGTTTCGGAGGAAGAGGCGCGGCTTTCGGTCGCCGGTAAGAGGCAGGACCCAGAGTTCGTCCTGGGATCTCGAGGACACCTCTCCCCGCGAGTACAGGATGAAGCGACCATCGCTAGACCAATCGTTAGGCCAGACATCCCCATCGGACGAGTCTGCCGCGAGCAGGAGCTCTTCGGCGCCCGCGCCGTTCGATGCCTTCTGGTAAATCCCGGCCTTGGCCTTCCCGCCTTGAAGCTTGCAGAACACGATCTTGTTCCCGTCGGGCGACCAGACCGGCACCCCACTGTCCGTATTCGGATCGAATGTGAGCCGCATCGGCAGGCCGCGCCCGGGTTCGGCCACATAGATTTCGCTGAAGGGGTCACCGACGCAGGATGCGATCTTCCTCCCATCCGGAGATAGTCGAACGTCCCAATATGCTCCCGCCTCTCCCACCGCACCCACTTTGTTACCGCCGCGGTCAAACCAAACCAGTTGTCTTCCCACCGTCGCCGCAGCAGGAAGGTAAGCCAGAATCCCGTTCTCAGACACAGTAAAGGCCCGAGTGCCGAACCCCTCACCGCCTACCCCCTCAGCTAGCAGACGCGGATCTCCTTTCAATTGCCCGCTCCCGGCATCGAAAGCCTGCCATACCAGCGTCGTGCCCCGGCCATACACCAACCCCCCCGAGGCAGAGACCGCCCGGTTGTCCGAGCGCAGCACGAGCCGATTCTCCTTGCCGTCAAGCGTCGCAAAATAAACCCCGGTGTTTTGCGGATCCGCTGCCACGCCGAGATAAATAAAATGCTTTCCATCAAGCAGGAACTGTGGCCACGCATAAAATTGAAATTTGGAAGAATCCAACGTCATCACCGGCACAGGTGCCCCACCCGACCCGGCGACTTTGTACAAGCCCTTCCTGGCGTCAGGCACGAACAGGGTCACCCCCTGCCGGTTCCTAGTGGCCCCTCCATAAGATGGAGCGTCTGCGACAACCGTGGCCGGACCGCCGGAGGCATCAATGATTTTGAGTTTTTCCCCCGACAGAAACCCAATAGATCGGCTGTCGTCTGACCAGAATGGAGCCTCCGCATCGTCCGTTCCGTCCAGGGGCAGCGCAACCGACGTGTGGAGGAGACGTACCCAGAGCAGATGCTTCCCGCTTGCGTCTGTCCCAGCGAACGCCAGGGCATGTCCATCTGGAGAGAGTGCGGGCGGGATACCAATCATCCCGGCAAAGGTACCAAAAAAAAGCTTGTGTGGTGGCGGAATTTCCGCGACGACAACCGGCCCAGGGGTCCGGGGCAGGCGCAAGTAAGCAGCGACACCGGCGGCTGTCGCAATGAGAATTAGCCCGGCAAGCACCCAGGCAATCTTTTCGCGGCTTTTGCGTCGCGCGACGACGGGCACGGCTACGCTCACCTGCGAGCCCCCTCCCGCAATCCACTTTAGTTGGAGGTTCAGGTCGTGCACGCTCTGGAAACGTTCATCGGGGTCTTTAGCGAGGCAGGTTCTCACCAGTTGCTCGAGCGCCGGCGGGGTCATCGGCTGAAGCGTTGAGATTGGCGTCGGCTCGGACGCCAGCACCGCCGCAATCACGCTCGCCGTGGTCTTCCCTTGAAACGCCTTCTTCCCCGTCGCCATTTCATAGAGCACTGCGCCGAACGAGAAGATGTCCGAGCGCGCGTCGGCTTCTTTTCCTTCAAGCTGCTCCGGGGCCATGTACTGGAAAGTGCCGACAATCGTTCCTTCCGCCGTGACGGGCGCGCTCACGGTCGGCACGGAAGTGAGTGCGGAACTAGCGGGAGTGGCCGCGGGTTTTGCCAGTCCGAAATCCAACAGCTTCGCGCCGGACTTCAAGAGCATGATGTTGCCCGGCTTAATGTCTCGATGGGTGACGCCCTTGCGGTGGGCCTTGTCGAGAGCGTCGGAGACCTCAGTGGCAATCTTTAACAGCTCGTGAGTCGGGATCGGGCCGCGCTCGAGCCGATGGGCAAGAGTCTCACCTTCCAGGTACTCGAGCACTAGAAAGTCGATGCCGCCTTGGCTGCCGATGTCGTGGAGAACGCAGATGTGGGGATGGTTCAGGCTGGCAACAGCGCGCGCTTCGCGCTCAAACCGCTGACGGCGCGCCGCATCGCTGGCGAGATGCGCGGGCAAAACCTTGATGGCTACGATTCGGTCGAGGCGGGTGTCCCGGGCGCGATAAACTTCGCCCATCCCGCCCGCGCCTAGCGGCGAGAGGATTTCGTAAGGCCCGAGTCTCGTCCCTGAAGCAAGTCCCATCGATAGCCGTGATTGTAACTCAGGCGCATTCTCATATTCAACGTCCAGGTTCGTTCGACGCGTAAGGGCGTGGTCGGAAAATGACACACTGCCGGGTCATCAAACCTGGAACTAGTTTTCCCGGCTAAGAGTGACCAAAAATATTTTTTCGAACCTTTCTTACTTTTTCCCTTCCTGATGTTCCTTATATAAGTAGAGGGCAAATTCTGAGATCACGGCGAGTGAGTGCCGAGCCCGTCGACCGGGTGGAGTACTCCTCGCCCGTCCCTCTGATTTCCCGAACTGGGAGAGGAGTCGCACAATACCGAGCAAACTTCGGTCCCTGTGCTCCCGCTCCAAGCTCGGGCGCCCTGTTTAGGGCTTTATATCCTCACTTGGAGGTTACCGGATGTCACCCTGGACGCAAGCAGTGCAAGTACTGGAAGCGGCCTTCACCGGTCCGATCGCCACGGGCCTCGCGCTCGTCGCCATCGTGGTCGGAGGCCTGATGTTCGCTTTTGGCGAAGGCGGGGCGAAGAGAACCATGGCCGGCGTGATCTTTGGCGTCGGCATGGCCATAGGTGCAGTCAACTTCATGGCTTGGCTTTTCCCGTGAGCTTTGCCCTCTGACCGTTCACTTTCTCCGTGGAATGAACGCATGCATCGACGAATCAATCCCGTTTTTCGATCTTTCAACCGTCCCCTCACCCTCCTGGGCGTCGAGAGGAAGCTCTTCTTCCTGGCCCTCATCATGGGCGCGGCGGTCTTTAACCTCCTCCACACCTTCCTTGGCGGAATCCTCGTGTTCCTCGTCCTCTACTGGTTCGCCCGCTGGGCGACTCACACCGACCCGCAAATTCTCCGCTTTGTCCTCAACTCCGCCCGGCTCCACACCCTTTACGATCCCTCCAAATTCACGCCGGTCACCGTACGGAGGATCCGACGTGTTTAGACTTGACCGCGCCCTCCAACCCTACCGCGAAGCCGGTTCGCTCAACGACCGCGTTAACATCTTCGGGTTTATCGACGACCGGGTGTTTCTGAGCAAGAGCGGCGACGTGGGTCTGATCCTTGCCGTGAAAGGCGTCGATTACGAGAGCCTGGCAGCCGCCGAGATCGACAACTACACCAAGCGGTTGGAATCGGCCTTCAAAATCTTCGACGAGAAGTGCCGGGTCTACCAGTACCTGTTCAAGCGCAGCGGCGAGACCGTCACGCCCCAAACGTATGAAAACCCCGTCGTCAATGCCGCGATCCGCAACCGCGCCGATTTCCTCAGCAACAAGGCCCAGGACCTCTATTCGCTCGACATCTACTACGCGGTGGTGATGGAAGGCCCGCAAGCCCATAGGGCCATTTTCGCGGCGCTCTCCCAGGCTCCGCGCAGTCACCGCCGCGCCTGGCAGGAACTCCGCGCAGTCCTCTCGACGCGCCGTCAGATCGCGCTCATGGATGAGGAGTTCACCCGCGCACAGCGGCTCCTCGTCCAGCAGGCGGAGAACTTCATTCTCCAGGTCAAGGACTTCATGCCCGCCGAAATCCTCGACAAAGACCGTGCTTTCCGCGTTCTGAAGCGTCTCCTCAACTTCTCCCCGCTGAAGATCGAGTGCGCCCGCCTCAAGCACGACACGTTCCTCGACTTCTATCTCCCCGAATCCCCGATCGAGTGCCACCGGGGATACCTCCGCCTGGACGAGTACTACGTGAAGATCCTCACGCTCAGCGAGCCTTCCGCCGCCAGCTTCCCGCTCATGTTCCAACGGCTTCTCGAGATCCAGGCGAATTTCTTTATCGCCACCGAGTGGAAAAAACAGAGTTCCGACAAGACACATCGCCTGATTCACTCCCGCCGCCGGCACCATCACACCACCAAACGCTCGTTCCTGAGCTACATCAACACTTCGGATGTCCCCGCCAGCGTCCAGGACGTACTCGTCGACGACTCCAAGGAAGCGCAAATTCGCGAACTCGGCAAGGCCCTCGAAGAACTGGAAATGAAAGGCAACTACTTCGGTGAATTCTCGCTCACTGTCGTCATCTATGACCTTGACCTTGCCAAGGTCGAAGCCGGATGCGCCGATTTCTACAAGGTCTTCAGCATCGCTGACGCGCAGCTTCGCGAAGAGCGCTATAACCTGCTTAATTCGTACCTCGCCACGGTCCCTGCCAATCATGCGCTCAACGTCCGGCGCATGCTGATCACCAACGCCAACTATGCCGACTACTCCTTTCTTTTCACCCTGCACTCGGGCGAGCGCGAAAACCGCCACCTGCGGCGGGAATATTTGGCGGTCCTTGAGACCAATCATCACACGCCATACTTTTTCAACCTCCACCACGGCGACACCGCCCACACCCTCATGCTGGGACGCACCGGGGCCGGCAAGTCCTTTTTGCTCAATTTCCTCATCACCAACCTTCAGAAGTACGACCCCTACACCTTCATCTTTGACTTGGGCGGCGGTTTCGCCAGCCTCACGAAGCTTTTCCAAGGCTCATATATTCGCGTCGGCGTTGACTCCCACACCTTCAATATCAATCCGTTTTCACTGCCGGCAACGAAGCCCAACCTGGATTTTCTGACGCTTTTCGTCCGGGTGCTTGCTGAGTCTGGGGGCGGCGAAGCGCTAAGCGCATCCCACGAGCGCGAGCTTCACGAGCAAATCCAGAACCTCTACGAGGTGGAGGACGAGAGCCTTCGCACGCTCAGCACACTGGCCAATACCTTGCCGCGAGCCCTCGATGCCAGGCTCTACCGGTGGAAACAGGGTGGGCAATTCGGGTTCCTGTTTGACAATCCTGACGACAACGTCACGCTGTCGCGCTTCCAATGCTTCGACTTCCAGGGCATGAAGGAGTACCCGCAGGTTTTGGAGCCCTTGCTCTTCTACATCCTGCACCGCGCCGACGCCATCATCTCTGATCCGAAAATCAGCCACATCTTCAAGGCGTTTTTCATCGACGAGGGGTGGGTATTCCTCAAGAACCCCGGCCTGCGCTCCTACATTTCGCAGGCACTCCGCACCTGGCGGAAGCACAATGCCGGCCTGATTCTCTCGACCCAGTCCCTCGAAGAACTTCGCCAGTCCGAGATCCTGGACATCCTGGTGGAATCCTGCGGTACCAAGATTTTTCTCGCCAACCCAGATATGGATCGCGAGCTCTACCGCGAGCATTTTCACTTGAATGACCACGAGCTGGAGCTGGTGACGACCTTAATTCCCAAACAGCAGATGCTGATCAAAACCCCGGACGTTTCCAAGGTCGGCAACCTGAACGTCGACAGGAAGAGCTATTGGCTTTACACGAATGACCCATTCGACAACCGAAAGCGCAAGGAAGCCTTCGACGCCCACGGCTTCGAGAAAGGCCTCGAAATCCTCGCCGGAACCGCGTTTTAGGAGGATACCCATGAAGACCGTTATCGTGCTGCCTTTTACCATGATCTTCGCCTGTGCTCTTGCTTCCGCCCAGAGCGACGGCGCCAGGACCGTGAAGTACGACCAACATGACATTGTCGAAATCCATGCCAAGGTCCGCTTTTCAACCCTCATCGTTCTGCCCCCCGACGAGGATATCCTCGACTTCACGACCGGCGACAAGGACTACTGGATCATCAACGGCTCTCACAACCTGTGCTATTTGCACCCTGCGGCTGCCAACATCCAGACCGACCTCAACCTGGTGACCGCGCGCGGCCATATCTACTCTTTTCTGCTGGTCGAAATCAGCAAGCGGGCCGGCGAGGAGCCTGACCTCAAGGTCTTTATCGAGCCCAAGGAGGGCTCGATGTTAGGCGCCGTCACCGATCCAGCCGTCGATGCCGGCGATTCCCCCAAATACGTCCGCGCGAGCGAACTGGAGGCCTACCGCAACCAGATCGCCTCGCTTCGCACTGACATGCAAAAGCAGATTCGGGACGCCGCCGCCAAGGCCGATCAGGCGATCGCACAATACCGCGAGACCTACCCGCAAAACCTCCGCTTCGACTACGCCTACAAGCCTAGCGCCGCCAAGGCACCCTTCCGCATCAACGCTATCTACCACGACGACAAGTTCACCTACATCCGGTGCTCCGCCCAGGAAAAACCCACGGTTTATGAACTGAAAGACGGCAAGCCTGATCTTGTCAACTTCACGCTCGAAAGCGGATTGTACGTCATTCCAAAAATCGTGGATCACGGGTACATCGTGGTCGGCAAGAAGCGGCTCAACTTTGACCGGCAAGCGAAACACGACGCTTAAGCGAGGGCACCTATGGAACAGGAAGTCAAAGACAAAACCCCGAAGCCCCAAGGGCTCATGCCCAAGAACCTACAGGCCCTGATCATCGCGGGGATAGCGCTGGTCATGATCGTAATCATGGCGCTCACCGGCCGGAAGGCTCCCGCACCCGTCACGGCTCCGTCAACCCTGCCTCCGCCGTCGCCTGTCGATCAGGCAAGGATTCTGAGCTTCCGGCACGACATCCAGGAGCAACAGGCTGATTCCGCGACCAAGCTTGAAGCAGCACTCCTCGAACGGCAAAAGCAGATATCGGCCGGCGAAACACCATCGCCCGGTACGATGCAAGGATATCCGACTGGAACCCAGCCTGCCGCTCCTGGTGCTGCCGACTCCATCAAGGAAGAGGAGAAAAAACGCCGTTACGAGTCGCTCTTTGCCGATAACGTAGCGCTGACTTACCGCAAGGACGCCGCGCCACAACAACCCTCAAGGCCAGACTTGGCACTCGCTCAATTCCCCCCTGGCGTCGATCCCCGGATGATGCAGACGATCTTGCAGCTCCAGCAACTTGCCGCCGAGGCGCGCAAAGGCGAGCAATCACCGCAACCAGCCACTCCGCCAGCGCCGCAGCCGGTAACTTCAGCGCCTCCACCAAAGCCCGAATCATCTCAGGCAAATCCAGTCCCTCCCGCTAATCCCGATACCGCCAAACGCGGAGAATTCAATTCCGCAACCGGCAAGCGCTATGTCCTTTTCGAGGGCACGGTAATTGATTCCCTGCTGGTGAATCGCCTCGACGGCAGCTTCACCGGCCCTGTTATCTGCCTGGTCTCCGACGACACTTATTCTCACGACCGGCAGCATCTTTTGATCCCAGCCGGCTCCAAGGTTCTTGGCGACTCGCGTAAGGTCGACACCTTTGGCCAGGCCCGACTTGCCGTCGCCTTCCACCGGCTCCTCATGCCTGATGGCTATTCGGAAAACCTCGACCAGCTTACCGGTCTCGACCAGCAGGGCACGACCGCGCTGCACGATAAGGTCAACAACCATTACCTCAAGATCTTCGGCGCCTCGCTCGCCGTGGGTCTGTTCAGCGGCCTTTCGGAGTTCGGCACCGGCACTGTGCTCACCTCCAACGGTGCTGACATTATCCGCCAGGGATTCGGTGTAGGGATGGCGGAATCCGGCGAACAGATCATGAACCGCTTTCTCAACCAGATGCCCACCATCACGATTCGCGAGGGCAACCGGGTCAAGATTTACCTGTCCGGTGATCTCCTCTTACCGGACTACAAACATCACCGAATGGATCCAACGCTATGAGAATCGCAATCTGTGCAACGCTCACTATGATCGCCTTCGCCGCCTGCAGCCGGCAGGAGAGTTGGAAAGATCGTTTGCCTACTGTGGACTGCGAACCTCGCACGGCCAGGGCTAAGGCCGAACTCGGACCCATTCCGAAACTGGCGCACTTTGAGCATCCCACGCTCGCCGAGCAACAGGAAATCGTGCGTTATCTCAACCGGAAGAACGCCATTGAGGGCACGGTCGACTTCGGCGACTATTACCCACCGGGCTGCGCCACCTGGAGCGTTAACCCGGACGGCGACGTCCCCAAGGTCAATCCGATCCGCAAGCCCGGATGCGGAAATGACCTGGAACAGAAGCTCCGGGACTTCAATATTCCCCCACCGAAAGGAGTTACACCGTGAAAAAGATCCTTATTGCTGCGGTGCTTGCCACAGCTCTGTTCGCGCCGCGCCCCGCGCGTGCCCAGTTCGGCATCCCCACTATCGTGTACGACCCCATGAACTATGCGAACGATCTGCTGCGCTATGCCGTGATGGGCGCCACCTACCTGCTTGCCCAGGAGATGGCCACCCACCTCCACAACATGCCGCTCCGCTACCTTCTAACGTCGGCTCCGTGGATCTTTGCCACTGCCACCGACATCTACGGCAACACCACCCCCTGGGTCGGTGGAGCGAACACCGGAATCGGCGTGCCCGCCGGGTATGCGCTCGCCACCGCTCCTCTCCAGGTTTACAACCCTGCTTATATCGGGGGCATGCCGGCGCAGATTCAGCGAGACCTGTTATCCCGGTATGCCACCGTCGAACTCCGTGACGGCGCGGCCCAAACCGCGCTCGAAACCATCGGAAATATACGCGCCAACTCTTCTGCATCCAGCTCTGTGCTTAGGAATATCCAGGCCGATTCATTTTCCGACCTGAGCTCATTGAACTCGCAGGTTGACGTCCTCAATAAGGTCAATGCGACGGGGGTGCTTGGTTTCCAGACCCTGCAGGACACCAACAAACTGCTGATCTCTATCCTCGAGCAGCAGACCATCGCGGCAAAATCCATCCGGGACGCCCAGGCCGAATCCATCAACCTTGACGTCTATCGGCAGATCAATGGCCCAATCCTCGACCAGGAATTGACCAGTGGGATGCAAGCAGCGCTCGCGAGTTACACGATCCCATAAGGAGGCGCACCGTGGGGACCGAAACCCAGATCTTCAACGAGATTCAGCAGATCCTTCTCACTGCGGGCGGCCAGTTCGCCTACATCGGCCAGACCATGTTCTTCGGCCTGGCCACCATCATGGTGGTCTGGTTCGGCATCAAATCCGCGCTCAGCGCCGGCGAGGTGGTCGGCGGTTTCCACTTCGGAAAGTTCGCCGAATTGCTCTTCCTGATTGCCTTCGGCTACGCAATGGTTAACTACTACAACGCGCCCATCCCCGGGTTCGGGATGAGCTTTCCGCAGCTCGTAACGAATGAGTCGAAGTATCTGACCACCCTCATCGGGAACACCGCGCTCGACAACGCGCAGGCCGCCGTAACGACTTACTCGAACCAAATTGCGCAGCCCAACATGCTGAATTTCACCGCCAGCGGCGAGTACCTCCTGATTCAAATGATCCTGGCGATCTGGAAATTCGTATCCATCGCCGTGAACCTCCTCGGACCCGTTGCGACGGCGGTCGCGGTACTCGTCGGCCCCATCTTCATCCCCTTCTTCATTGTGCCCCAGCTCGAGTGGCTCTTTTGGGGATGGTTTAAGTTCTTCGTTAGCTACTCCTTTTATTCGGTTATCGCCGCCGCGGTCAGTTATGTTCTGTGCAATCTCATCACAGCTGTATTGGTGCAACCGCCCTTCAACCCGATACCCGTCAGCTACGGCACACTGCTCGGATTGCTCGCCGTGCTTATCCTCGGAGGGGCGTACATCATGCTCAAAGTCCCTGCCATGACCAATCACCTGTTCAGCGGCAGCTCCGGCTTATCGACCACATCCGACATTTTCAGCGGCATCGCGCTGATCGGATCTCTCTGGTAGGCACGAGGTAGTCTATGGAAAACGACCACACCTTCAACGAGGCCAAGCAGCTCTATTTCGAAAAGTACGGCGACTCCATCGTTACCAACACCTACCTCAAGATCACTGTCGCCATGCTTGCCTTGGTTGCCCTTGGCCTCGTGTTCCTCAATATCAGAACCATCGAGAACTTTCGCAATTGGCGCCCGTTGGTCATCCGTCTCGACGACGTAGGCAGGGCCCAAGCACTGGATTACCGCAGCCTCGAATACCACCCCGGAGACGCTGAAGCGAAGTATTTTCTTTCCGAATTCTGCCGCCTTTTCTACCGGCGGAACCGCTATACGATCAACGACGACTTCGCCCAATCCCTCTATTTTCTCGACGGCAAGACCGCGAATGGAATCATCCAGCAATACACCGAGGCCGACACGATCAAGAAGTTCCTCGCCGATCCCTCGGCGCTGCAGAGTGACGTTGACGTGCAAAAGGTGACACTGGAACCCATGGACAAACCCCCTTATCGGGCCCAAGTGGATTTCTACCGCGTCGACTATGGACTCGCCGACCACTCCGTTCTCAGGAAGACCTTGTACACGGCGAGCTTCCTCTACATGTTCCGCGACAAGGTTCCTAACGGTCTCATACCTGTTAACCCCCTCGGGTTGACCATCACCAGTTTCCGCGTGGACCAGGCGTTCACCGACACAATCAACAAGGGCCAGCCCTGACCGCTAGGCCATCGACGAGGTCCTATGATCACCAATGCCATCTTCGCTGCCACGGTCGTAACGCTCGCTCTATTCTTCTTTCTCGCCCACGAGCTGCAGTTTCTAGTGCCGTACCGCTCGCTTCTGGTTCACCACTACGGGCCTGCAATTTTTCTCTTTTTCGCGATTCTGTTCTTCAACCTGATGGCTGCCGCGCTGGCGCTAGGCCGCCGCTTCTTCCTCAAAGACACCGGCCGAAAGCTCGCCCACTTTGATCGTGAACTCAACGCCGGGCGCACCGACATGCCGCCCCACCTTCACCGGGAGGATCTTAACTGATGGCACGGAACCGGGACGACCAGCGCGAAACAGAGCGGCCTCACATCCCTCTCACTGGTCCCTCTGAACGATACGAGCCCGCGCGTGAGCCTGCCCGCGAACCCCAGGAGCGCTACTCCGTCCGAGACTCCGAGATGCAGACGCTCGTTGATGTCGGGACGTTCCGGACCCTTACAGTTGACGACTTGGCCAAACGCCGCTACGCAGGCAATCGCGCCCGGGCCCAGGCGGAAGTCCGCAATCTAGTGCGCGAGGGCCTCCTTCGGATCCGAACGTCGCACCCTTCCAAAGCCCTCTATGCGGCCCTTACGCGCCAAGGCAAGGAAGTTCTTAACCGCCGCAGAACCCGCGGCGACCGGCAAACGTACTATGCCCATTTCGTCAAGCCGCGGGAGCTGCGGCACGACGCCGCCATCTACCGGCTGTACCAGGAAGTGGCTGCGCGGATCGCACGAGAGGGCGGTCACGTGCGGCGCGTTGTCCTCGATTTCGAGTTCAAGAGGTCCATCAACCCCCGCCTTACGAAGCTCAATTCTTTACCCCAAGCCGAGCGAGAGCGCCAGCGGCAGCAGATCGCGGAGGACCACGGCCTTACCGTGGTGGACGGCAAAATACCGCTCCCCGATCTCCGGATCGAGTACGAAACCGCAGAGCGCGAGCAGACCAAAGTGGACGTGGAACTCGCCACCCGCGACTACCACCGGGACAGCCTCGCCGCTAAAGCGCGAGCCGGATTCTCGATTTATGCCTTGCGTGAAGACGTTGGCCATCTGCGCCGAGCTATCGACGATCCTGAACTGACAAAGGACATCCTCTCCCTATGAACATCCGACCCGGGCATCTCTCTGCACTCTGCCACTTGGGTTACACCGAGACCGAAGCCCGCTTCCTGTATCTCGTGGCGACCCACTCCGGGTACTTTACTTTGCGACACTATCTCGCCTTTTGCGGGCAATCCAAGGGATGCCTGGTGCACCGTCTGACCTCTCGAATTCTCGACCGCCGGCACGCCCGCTACACGCCCTACGCGCACAATACCCACGTCTATAATCTCTACTCCCGACGCGTTTATGGCGTCATCGACAAGGACAATCTGCGCAACCGGCGGCGCCAGGCCGTCGAAATGATCCACGCCCGCCTCATGACTTTGGCCTTCGTCGTCGCTCATTCCGACGAGGGTTATCTCGAAACCGAGAGGGAAAAAGTCGACTACTTCACGGGGCGGATGCGCATTCCGCTCGCCGTTTTGCCGTGTCGGATCTACCACGGAATCAAATCGGCCTCGAAGACGAAACGCTACTTCGTCGACCGGTCTCCCATTTTCATACCCGCCACTGGAAGTTCTCTTGGGTTGCCCCCGCTCGTCACTTTCACCTATTGCGACATTCCAGGAAGCAGTCTTCGTGCGTACATGTCGCACCTCCATAGCTACAAACCGTTGCTCCGGCAGTTGCCCGATTTCAACTTCGTCTTTGCTTCTGCCGAGCCCTACAATTTCGAGCGCGCGAAGGCACATTTCAGTCAACAATTCGGTGACAGTAGCTGGTTCACTACCCGCCGATTGCTTCGTTATTTCCAGCTTCGAAGGCTCTGGGAGACCCAGCGCAGCGCCGAATTGACCCGCGCCGACCGTGACTTTTTGCGTGACGCGATGAAGCAATTCCGTGCCGCTGCGTTCGAGTCCGCCTATCAAAAATGGGCTAACGGAGGACTATCCAATGAGGAAGCCAGAAGCCTTCTGGCGTTGTCCGAAACCCAGAAAAAAGGGCGATTTCAGACCTATGTTTTACCCGAGTCTTACTCCATTTTTTCGACCGAAGCTAGAACGGATTATAGAACGCGCGGCCGGGACCGGTCCTCGGGCCAGTTCTCCATATCGCGTTCTACCCCATGTGAACCCTAACGGAATGTGGCGCAAGGAGATAACTCGTTGCGCGGTGATGTCAGTGCGACGGTGCAAAGTCACAAACTGGCCGGGAGCGACCCCGTTTGGCCGGCCTCTGGCCCGGCCAAACGCCCGTTCGGGCTTTGGAGTCGCTCCCGGCCAGTTTGTGACAAACGGAACCAAGAACTGAAGGAGAACGAACATGCCACTGCTCGACCCACCAAAACCCGAAGTACCGAAGCGCAGGTACTACGTCAAGATCAGCGAGCCACTCGCGATCACGATGGAGAAGTACGCCGAGTTCCTCCAGACCGACAGCATCGACCACGTCATCACCCAGGCGCTGGACTTTGTCTTTCGGAGGGACACGGACTTCAAGACTTGGCTGGCCGACGGTTCTGGGACTGCGCCATCTGCACCGCCTAAAACGAAGCGGGCGAAGCCCGCAGCACAAGGCAAGGAGCCTGAGAGCGAACACGCTACCGCTGAGGCCACGATATGATCGAGAGAATTCTTCACTCCCGGGCTTTCATTGCCTACACGCTGGCGTGCGCGACCGCTATGGCGCTCGACCGCTACTGCTATCCGTGGCCCGCCAACGACCTGGTGCTGCGCCTCATCGCGGTGCGCAAACCGCTAGTCTACGCCGGCCTGTACTACACCTACACGGTACTGCTCTTCACGACCCCGTACATTGTCTACTCAATTCTCTTCTCGGGATTCTACGTGCTGGGCTGGAAGCCGAAGAAGAAGATCGAGGAGCGCGAGCTCCCGCCCTACCCCGATCCGCGCAAGCGCGACCGGCTTTCCCTCGTGCTCGGGGAAGTTCACGACCCACGCAAGCCAGTCCCGAGCCCGAATCCGTATTGGATGGAGATTCCAGAGCGTGGCCTCTACACTGGCATCGGCATCTTCGGAGCCATCGGAGCGAGCAAGACGACAGGCTGCATCCTTCCCTACACGGACCAACTCATCGCCTTTAAGGCGGCCGATCCCGCCAAGCGAATCGGCGGTCTCGTTCTCGAGGTGAAGGGCGGCTTCTGCCACGAGGTGAGGCGCCTGCTCGCGAAGCATGGCCGCCCGGAAGACTACACCGAGGTCAGCCTGCACGGAGACTACCGCTACAACCCGCTCTACAACGATCTGGACGCTTACGCGCTGGCCTATAACATCGCCAGCCTGCTGAACAATCTCTTCGGCAAGGGCAAGGAGCCCTTCTGGCAGCAGGCGTACACGAATCTCGTCAAGTTTATCATCCAGCTTCACAAGGTTGCTTACGACTACGTGACCCTGTTTGACGTATACGAGTGCGCCATCAACCGCGAGTTGCTGCGGAAACGCATTCTCGAAGCCGAGGAGCTCATCCAGGGCAGGCAGTATCTGGTCATTCCGAAGAGCGCCTTCCTTGCGCACCCGGAACTCGAAGCATTTGGTTTCCAGCCAGAGGACCCGGACATCACCTACAAGGCTCCTCCCTCGCGCCTCCTTGAGAAGGCTCTTACTGACGCGGCAATTGAGTACGAGTGCCAGACCGAGAACTCGCCCAACACCGCTGATCCAATGAAGCGTGAGATTCTCGACGCCGTCAAACGCTGGTATCAGTATGACTGGCTTGCCATCGAAAACAAGTTGCGCACCTCGATTGTCGAGGGCATCTCGGTTTTCCTTTCCCTCTTCGACGACAATCCGCTCGTGAAGCGTACGTTTTGCCCGCCCAAGGAATGCTACGACCCGAAGCTCAACGCCGACGGGCGCTATGGCCGCCCGCTGCCACCTTTGGGCGAGCTGATCGAGCAAGGAAAGGTCTGCGCAATCGACTTCCCGGTGAGCCTCAACTCCGGTCTGGCCCGAGCCATCGGTTGCATGATGAAGCTCGACTTCCAGCGGGCCGTGCTGAACCGGATTCCCAAGATCAAGAAGGATCCCGAACGCTACTGGCGGCAGGTGTTCTTCATCTGCGACGAGTATCACGAATTCGCCACCGCGGGGCAGAACGATCCCAACGGCGACGAGAAGTTTCTTGCCCTCTCCCGCGAGCCTCGCTGCATTCCGATCATTGCGACTCAGAGCATCAGTTCGCTGCACGACGCGCTGCCGGGGGAAACCTGGCGCACGGTGCTGCAAGCGTTTCGGACTAAGATTTTTCTGACGCAGACCGATGGATTCTCTGCCAAGACCGCCACCGAGCTGTGCGGCAAGGAGGACCAGTGGAAGGTGAACTACAACATCTCGGAGAGCGGCCACGATGCCAGGGTGAGCCTCTGGACAGGCAAATCCCTGGCCCACAAGGCCAACGTCACGACTTCCAAAAGCTACAACACCCAGAGCGACTTCCGCTTCGACACGAAGACCTTCACGGAGCTCAAGAACGCCCAGACGATCACGCTGGCGTACGACGGCTTCAACCCCCTGCCGCCGATGCTGATGTACCTCAAACCGTGCTTCCTGGACGCCAACAAGAGCTACTTCCGGCAAGTGGAAGACGGAGAGCTGAGCGGGAATCTGGCTTCGAAATGATTCTGCCGTTCTTGCGGCAGATCGAACCCTTCATTCTCGATCCGGAGGTCAGCGAGATCATGGTCAACGGCCCCGAGCACGTCTTCGTTGAACGCCAGGGATTTCTCGAACCGGTCCCCGTCACCCTTAACCCCAAATCTCTCCTGGTAGCGGTGAAGAATGTGGCGCGGCGCCTCGGGAGCGACATCTCCGACGAGAAGCCCATCCTCGACTCGCGCCTGCCTGACGGCTCGCGCGTAGCGGCCGTCATCCCACCCTGCAGCCTCACGGGAGTGACGCTCACGATCCGCAAGTTCAATGCCCCGAACTTCGGCCTCCCTGAGCTTATCTCGGTGGGATCCATTACCAAGCAGGCGGCCGATCTGCTGGTAAAGGCCGTGCTTGAGCGCCAGAACATCCTGATCTCGGCCGGAACCGGCACTGGAAAAACCACTCTCCTCAGCATCCTCGCGAATTTCATCCCCAAAGACGAGCGCATCCTCGTGATTGAGGACACCGCAGAGATTCAGGTGCGCACCGCCAACCTGGTGCGCTTTGAAGCCAGGGCCGCTGACGGCAGCCTGCCTGCTGTCACCATTCGCGAGCTCCTGAAGGCGAGCCTCCGCCACCGTCCCGATCGCATCATACTGGGGGAGATTCGCGGTGGCGAAGCCTTCGACTTGCTGCAACTCCTCAACACCGGGCACTCAGGCACGCTTTCCACCGTCCACGCCAACTCCGCCGCCCAGGCACTCAGCCGCTTCACCACCTGTGTGCTTCAGAGCGAGATGGAGCTCCCCTACCGCGCGATTAAGAGCAACATCGCCGACTCGCTGCACCT
Organism: Terriglobia bacterium; assembly: GCA_049508935.1. Taxonomy (GTDB): domain Bacteria; phylum Acidobacteriota; class Terriglobia; order UBA7540; family UBA7540; genus CAVROP01. Next base: position 23,994 of record JBELAJ010000021.1, read on the forward strand.
GATCGTCCATATCGACCGCCGGCCAGGGCGCCGCTTCGTCTCCGAAATCCTGAAAGTTCAGAAGTACAACCCCGAAACCGATCTCTACAGCCTCACAGCCGTATTCGTTCGCAAGGAGGAAGCATGAGTCCAGATGCCGACGACAATTTCCGCGCCCAATGCGAAAGTGAGGAGCGCGACCGTGCCCTCGTCCGGCAGGAGCTCGAGCAGGGCGTGCCAGAAGACCAGATCGAAGAACACGTTGCCCTGGAAAGCGACTTCGTGCGCCTCAACCCCGGCCGCGACGTTCGCGCTTACGCTCGGCACTTGATTGAAGAAGAGAACACCGCCTCGTCTCTCGACCTCTCTCCTTCAGACGAATGGAAGCAGGACTTCAAGAGAGAGTTCGGAGTTGAGCCCCGCAAACCCGACTTGGAGGCTTCGAACGATACGCACCCAGAGCCGACTCCTACGCTTTCCGAACGGATACGCGCCGCTGAGGAGTCCGTGCGCAGCTACATCAACGAGAATTTTAAGCCGGACGATTGGCTCGCCGTTGTCGCGCTCAATCGAAAGAGTGGCGAGGTCGTGCAGCGCATCAGTCCCGCGAAGAATATTGCCAGCCCCGACTACCAACGTTGGCTGCGCCACCTGAATGCCACGGGCTCAGACGTCTACATGAGCCTCAATACGTTTAAGGAGCACGCCCGCGGCAGGACGAAGGGAGACTTGAAGGAAGTGCGGCACCTCTATCTCGATTTGGATCAGGATGGGACGCGCAAGCTCGAAGCCATCCGGGACGACAGCGCAGTTCCCGCGCCCAATTACGTTCTGAACACCTCGCCGGGGAAATATCAGGTGATCTGGAGGGTGGAGGGCTTTGGCCAGGTGCAGGCCGAGGCGGCGCTGCGCGCGCTTGCGCAACGGTTCGGCGGCGATCCCGCAGCGACCGATTCAACCCGCATCTTCCGGTTGCCGGGATTCAACAGCAAGAAATACGCTCAGGACTTCCAGGTCACCGTGGCGAAAGAAGCGCCCGCCGAGCAAGTGTACCGCCCGGAAGACTTTAAGGTGCGGACTGACGACCCAGAGCGCACCACATCCGGCCCAGGCGCCACGCAGCGGCGAGCCGAGGGTGAGCCGTTGAGCCAGTCCGAGCGCGACTGGAGGTATGCGATCCGCAAGCTCCAGGCCGGTGAGGATCCGCAGAAGATTATCAAGGACATGGAAAACTACCGGAGCCAGGACCGTTCCGATCGTGCAGGTAACTTGGTGCCGGCGAAGGCTCAACCGCACTACTACGCCGAGCACACCGTGAAAAAGGCAATGACACACTTGGGCATGACACCGCCAGAAAAGCCGGCCGCCCGCGAGACGGAGGTTCAGCCCAGCCGATAGGAGGAATAATGTCAAGAATTCTCTGGATATTGCTGCTTAAAAAGCTCTGGCGCCGGAAGAGGCGCAAATAAGGCCCCGACTTTTCCCGAGGATTACCCTCATGTCAACGCTTCGCACATTGCTGCGGTGGGCTATGCTCACATCGTTACTTTCGGCCGTACTCTTTATCGCGGCGGGGAGCACTCAGATTCCCTCGCTCCGCGATTACGTCGCCGCGCTTTCAGCTCTGCTGTTGTTCACGATGGTTGCGATTGACCCCAAGCTTGCTCATGAGCGAAACCACCCCGGGGGCGCCGACATCGATTCTGGATCGCGTATAGCCAGCGGATTCCTGTTCCTCGTGACCGTCATCTTTGCCGCCTTGGATGTCGGCCGCCTCCACAAGTCGGACGGCGTGCCGCCCTCCTGGCACCTTCCTGCGATCCTGGTGTTTGCGGCTGCGCTGATTCTGCAGGCCTCTGCCATGATCGTGAACCCCTTCTTCTCGTCGGCGGTCCGTATCCAATGCGAGCGGGGCCATTCGGTGATTACTTTCGGGCCGTATCGCTTTCTCAGGCATCCAGGCTATCTCGCAATGCTCATTGCTGTTCCGGCATCAGCTCTCAGCGTGGGGTCATGGCTTGCCCTGATTCCCGCTTTTGCCTTCAGCGCAGTGATCATTCGCCGCACGGCGCTCGAGGACTGGTATTTGAGCCAGGAATTGCCTGGCTACTTGGGCTATACCGAGTCTGTTCGTTACCGGCTTCTTCCCGGCATCTGGTAAGGGAGCTTATATGGTCGCAGTTACAACTGACAGCAACGTCCAGGGCTTTCGCATAACGGGCTACAAAGGGACTGCGTGCGGCGCCACCTTTGATGAATTGCTCCAACATGCTGAAAGCATGGGAGCGAACGCCATCATCGGTACCTGCTACGACAATGCTCTCGACGTTGAAACGCTCTTCCACGGAGCGGCCGTCATAATCGAACCCATTCAGCCAAAGGCATGCGGATTGGGTGGCTCGGAAGGGCCAATATCGAGGGACTATCTAACTGTCCCTCGAAGAAGGCGAATGCCAAAGCTGAAGTTGAAGGTTTAGGACCTAAATTAGTTACACAGCTGGCCGGCAAACCGAAGACCAGCATTAGGCTTGCGATCTCCGAGGAGTCATCTTTATGCACGCCGCCCAAGAAAGTCCAGCCATTCCCCAGCCGGCTCATGGGAGTGAGATTCAGGGCTTTGAAGTACCCGTAGATGTAAAGACAGCAGCACGCTTTCTTGGTGTTAGCCCTTCGCTAGTGTATGCTTACGTTGAGCGAAAGCAGATTCCCCATTTCCGAATGATGGGCCGCTCGATCCGGTTCAGCCTCGCTGAACTTGAAAAGTGGCGGCGCCAGTTCATTGTGAATGGAGGAATCAATGGGTAAAAAGGGAAGGCGACGCAAGAACGAGGGAACTGTTTTCAGCCGAGAGGGTTCAGTGTTTTGGTGGATTCGCTACCCAAACCGTGAAGGCAAGATTGTGAGAGAGTCCGCTGAAACCACCGACAGACAAGAGGCCGACCGTTTTCTTCGCGCGCGGCTCGACGCACGTGACGATGGGCGTTTGCCCATCGTCCTCTCAGGCAAGAATCTTACATTGAGGGAACTGGCAAATTGGTTCCTGGAGAGGTGGTCGAAACCACCTTTCCGATCGGAGAACACTCATGCCCAAAACCTGAACGCCTTAAAGCAGTTGGGTCCCGCCTTTGGTGACATTCTGCTCTCGGATATAACGCCAGAGGCAATCGAGGACTACCTTCGAGGTAGGCTAACTGCCCGCCGAAAAATACGAACCAAATTGGGAGTTCGCGACGGCGGACAATTGAAACCCTCAACCGTGCACCAAGAGTTTCGTGTTCTGACGCGAATTCTCAACGTCGGAATCAATCAGCGACGGTTGGCGGCCAATCCCTGCAACTCCGTCGAGTTTCCGGTCTCCGTCACTCACTCGACCCGCAAGCCGCATTACATGACAGCTAGCGAGCAGGCGAAAATCGAGTTCAACGCCCCAGGATATCTAAGGAATGTCATCGTCATCATGACCGAGATGGGACTTCGTCCAGTCAAGGAACTGATGCCGATGCAAAAGTCCAAGATTGATCTGGAAAACTCGCTGGTCCATATCCCTGACTCCAAGACACCCAGCGGAGTCGCTGATATGCCGATGACCGAACTCGCTCAGCAAGCCTTCAAAGCTCAGATCGACGCGACTCCGGGGTCAGAGTACCTGTTCCCGTCGCCCAATCCACATGCCAGGAAGCCTTACCTCACGGCATTGCGGAAGCCCTGGGCGAAAACCCTAAGGCGGGCTGGCGTGGCATACTTCTCGCTTTACGAACTCCGTCACACATTCGCTACGCGACTCAGCGCAGGCGGAGTGGCCGATCATTTCGTCACCCAGATGCTCAGGCAAGGCGACTCGAAGGTTTTCAAGCGTTACAGCCAAGCCAAGCTGAACATGATGCGGGAGTCTCTGGCGCGGCTAGACCGCCACGCTAATGAGCACCACGAGACTTTTAGCACAGCACGACCAAATTAACCGATTTTTCGCACATTTGTCGCACAGTTGCGCTAATTTTCCAGGCTATGGCAGACGACGCGAGATTGGATCAGAAGGATTTAGCTGGCGGGGACGACGGGGCTCGAACCCGCGACCTCATGCGTGACAGGCATGCGTTCTAACCAGCTGAACTACGTCCCCTGAAAATTCATTCATTGAGCCATTGTGCCATTGATCCATTGTCAGGCCGAACCCTGGTTGTTCCTCAATGGATCAATGACTCAATGATTCAATGATTCAATGAAGCAATTCTTTTGGTGGGCGGTGCCCGGCTCGAACGGGCGACCTTCTGCTTGTAAGGCGGCAGCCACCTAGTAAAATCTAGCACTTAGCGGCACGGTTGGCAACCGAAAAACACGCAAAAATACCCACAAAAACGCCTGAGTTGTACCAGCTTGTACTTTTCGCCTTTTCGGGCATTTTGACCCCTCTTGAGCCACATTTGATATTACCTCTTAAGGTCCTATGAACATTTCTATATATTATACTAATGGTTAACTTGCGGCCTAAATCTTCTGCCCGGTTCGCAGAAGGTCGGCAGACAGTCCGCAGAAGGTCTAGGAAATGTTAATTGGCGACCCGTACCTTTGGATAGTACCGACGTACTCTTGCCTCGACGTGTGTATGTCGGCATACTTGCGCCATGAGACGCACAAACGTTTGGTTGAAGCTGACTGAGATTCGGGATTTGAAGTCGATTGCCCGCGAGAGAGGA
>JBELAJ010000210.1:0-12953 GCA_049508935.1 Terriglobia bacterium
GAACTGTTCCTGCCTTTTCACAAGCAAACGAACGACTGGATCCATAAGCACACGGCGTGGAAGATCTTCCTCCATTCCTGCGGGTCGGTCTTTGACCTTATTGAGGATTTCATCAGCGCGGGGTTCGATATTCTCAACCCGGTGCAAACTTCGGCCGAACGCATGGACCCCGGCGAGTTGAAGAGGAACTTCGGCGAGCGAGTCACGTTCTGGGGTGGAGGAGTGGATACTCAACACACCTTGCCTTTTGCTTCAGCCGATGACGTTCGCAAGGAAGTGGGCGAGCGCCTTAAGCTTTTTGGCCCCGGTGGCGGCTTTGTCTTTAACGCGGTTCACAACATCCAGGCCCAGGTGCCGGTAGCCAATGTGCTGGCCATGTACGACACGGCGCGCCAGGCCGGCCATTATCCACTATAGGAATAAGTTGATACGGACTACTGATATAGACAATACTGAGTAGGCGGTAAGCAAGAATGGTACGTCATCCCGAGCTCGCCGCTTTGTTCGGCGGGCTACGGACTTCGGCAGTTGTTTAGTGCTTTCAGGGCGAAACCAACACGGGAGTCAACGATGAAAAGCTTCTTGGCAGGTGTAATTGTCACCTTGGTTTGCATTGCCGGTGGAGTGTACGCCTACTTCTCACGTGGTTCGGCGCCGGTGGCAACAACCGCGCCTCCAATGCCGTTTGAACGGAGGCTGGCGCACATGGCGCTGGATGCCAGATTGCAAAAGGAGATGCCGAAGACGGTCCCCATCGAAGCCAGCGAAGCCAACTACATCGCTGGCGCGCACCAGTATCTAAACCATTGCGCGGTGTGCCATGGCGTTCCGGGGAAGGAGCCGACTGCGATTGCTCGCGGGGAGTTTCCTAAGCCGCCCGAACTCTTGAAGGGGAAAGGCGTCACCGACGATCCGCCCGGCGAAACATATTGGAAGGTAGCGAATGGAATCCGTCTGACGGGAATGCCGGGTTTCAGTCAGAGCCTGTCGTCCACCGAGATGTGGCAAATCTCACTGATGCTGGCGAATGCCGATAAGCTTCCCCCGTCGGTCACTGCGGTCCTGAAGGGCCAGCCGTGACAATAAAGCCGCAGCAGAGGATCGCTAAAACGCGGAGAGGGTCATGGAGTGCGGCAGCGGAGCTGCCGCCCTGAAATTCGAGCGAACGGCGGTAGCTGGCGCTACCGCACTCCAAGGCGCCTTCGGCACAAGCATTTTCAAAGCATTCGCTCATGCCGCCAGCGTCACCCAGAAACCATGAAAATTAAAGTCACCGCTGCCCACGTTTGGTAGCGCGGACCCCCGCTTTTGGGGTCCGCGGTTCTTCCGTGGCGCCGCCGACAAGCCGCGGACCCCAACACCGGGGGTCCGCGCTACCAAACGCATCGATTTTCAGAGCAGTGAGAATCGCCAACCCAACAGCATCTGCGGAGGTCCTTCGCACCGCTTCAGGATGACAGACGGTTGATACTACTTGCTCCGGCCTTTTTGGTTCTGCAGAAACCCGGTGAGCGCTCGCAATTGCTCCTCGGTGAGATTCTTGAATGGCGGCATCACAGAACCGTGGACGTAAGCCGGGGGGTCCTTGAAGTGGCCAACCAGCCATTCGGTCGAGCGGCCGCGCGAACCCTCAGTAGTGAGGTCTGGTCCTACACTCCCGCCCTCACCATTGAGCCGGTGGCACGTGAAGCAGCCTTCCTGCCTGTACAATGTCTTCCCGTACTTAATCAAAGCAGCGTCCGCTTGCTGGGCCGCATGCTGGGCCTCCAGCGGGGCAGGTGGGGCGGCATTGAGGCGGGGAAGGTTGTGGACGAATCGTACGAGCTTCCAGGTGTCCGTCTGGGAAAGACTGGATTCCCAGGAGGGCATCCCGGTGAGGCGAACACCATTCTGAATGATCCAGAAGAGTTCGGCGTCGCTCCAGTGTTGGACATGCGGCGAGTTCATGTCCATCGCAGGTGGATACATGTTGCGCCCAACATACGTTTCACCGCGACCGTCCGCGCCGTGACAAATGGCGCACGACTGGAGGAATATCTCGCGGCCCTGGTTGAGCACCTCCTGCGAATCGGGAAGCGGGTCTTTCTTATCCTCCGCCTCCATGGGAATTACGACATCCTTCGCCATGTTTGCGAGAGCGGTTTCGACTCGAGAGGGTTGCTTGTGCGCGGTACAACCGAGCATCAGTGATCCTAGCGTTGCGCCGAGCAATGCAAGCGTCAACCTTTGTTTGTACGGACCCATACAACGGCCTCCAATCTCACCCCAACTAAAATCTTAGCTTTCACGAGCCGGCCATACTTGCCGATCAACCCGAAACGCATTCACTCATCACGCGCCGAATTGCCAGTGCGAAGTTCCCGGCTGAGAATCGCCCATCGACGCTCGCGAGCGCTTTCGCTTTCATCCGCTTTAAAAGCTCTCCATCGTCCAGGAGTTGCTGGATGCGGTCGGCAAGAGCCTCTGCGTTATTAGGTGGAACGAGAAAACCATTCACCCCGTCGCGAACGATTTCCGGAATTCCCCCCACGTTTGAGCCGATGACTGGAATCCCCAATTGCATCGACTCGATCGCCACCATCGGAAGGCCTTCACTAACCGTAGAGGGGATTACGACGACATCGCAGACACCGTAGGCTGGGTTTGGGTCTTCCTGATAGCCCGCCCAGGTGATTTGGCCTTCCAAACTTGAGTTCCTGACGAACAGCCTCATGGAGCTTAAGTAGAAATCGTCTTCAAAGCTGTGTGGGCCCGGAGCTCCCACGAAGATGACGCGCAGCGCTCTGCCGCGCCGGGCAAGTTCCAAGGCAGCATCGAGCACCACGTGCTGTCCCTTCTGCGGTGTAATTCGGCCGACAACGCCCACGACGAGGGCTCTCCCGTTCGGGACATCTGCACGTAACCAGTCGGTTTGGGCCGAACACGGCATCGCGGCGGGGAGCGCGCGCACGGGGTTGTAGATGACCTGTAACTTGCTGTTGAGTTCGGGATGACTTGCCAGCAATGCTGCGGCCGTCGTCTCGGAACAAGCCAGGATTTTAGTGACATACTTTGCCGCTCTGGCCGCGACAAAGACGTCTGTCTGGCGTGTCATGGTGAGGTGTAAGTGAAAGACCGCGGGCGTACCGGTCAGGCGGGCCGCAAGCGTCCCGGCGATGAGGGAGCGCGGGCCGTTGATATAGACCAATCGGATTCCTCGCCGGCGGATGATGCGCGCCAGAAGCCATCCGCAATAAAAACTGCGCAACGCCAGATTCCTCACGTCAGCGACCGACTTTCGGCCGGAGCTATAGCGGCCAAGCGGGTAGAGAAAGGTCTCAATGCCGTGGCACTTGATCTCCTCTACAAAGGGCCCGTCTTCCGGGAAACCGACGACGGGCAGATAATCGGGCTCAACCGCGCGCAGCACTTCAGCGAGAACACGCTGGGCGCCCGCCCGATGTGCCTGCTGTTCGAGGAAAAGAATCGGTATTGGCGCGGCTGGGTTGCCTGTCATGAACGGTACCTATCGGCGCGCGATTCGAATGCGCTCCCATTGAATGGATTCCCACTCGTATTGCGCCGCTGCGATCAAATGATGTGAAAGGCGTCGCGCTACGTAGGCGCTCTGTTTCCAGCCTGCAAAGAGGCGCGCAGAAATGCCGGAAGTCCGGCCACCGCCGACGCGGTTTGGCCGCTGCAAAGGGAAGAGTCGTCTTCTTTGGATTTCTCGCCAGACCGCGACATCTGGAACAAACTCGCGGTAGAGCAGGAGGCTGTACTTGTTCCCTGTGAAATTGGCCAGGGCTGAGTCGCAGCCATAACGCTTTACCCAGAGAAGCAACGGATGCCGCATGTTGGGAAGAACGCCGGCAGCAATCGCGGCTGGAATGGGCGCGCCAAACAACCGGGCAGCGAGCGAAAAGACAACCCCTACCATCTCCGGCAGTCGAGGGCTAACCCTGACTCGATCCACGAATCGCTGCCAAAAAGCCAAGTCCGATTCCCGGCGCTCGAGGAAGTGTGCGATTTCGAGGAAGATGTAGAGGCGGCACCAGCACTCGACGATATGTCGAAAGGCATGCAAAACCTGGAACAACAACTCGTCCTCTTCCGAGAGCGAGTAAAAGAGGAGGCCTTGCCAGCTTCGCGGGCGCTTTCGCGCCAAGCAATCGTCCGGCAGGGGCAGCGGTATTCTGAGGGCCTCCGGCTCCCAGAGGCGAGTGTGGATCTCCACGCTGCGAGGCAAGTTGACGGAATAAAGGTCGTCGCGCCGCGACGGCGTTCGCGGCATACGCGCGGCGTGAACATACACGACAGGATGATCGACGCGCTCCTGACGGCGAATATAGCCTCCATTTCCCAAGGCGTGCGACACTCGCTCCATCGACTGCGGTAGCACCAGGTAGTCGTAATCGTAGGCAGGTCGCAGGCGGGCATCAGGGGTGTACTCAGGCGCCAAAGCGAAACCCTTGAGCACGACATACTCGATCCCGTCGGCTTCGAACAAGCGATTGATGGAATCGAACTCTTCCGCCATGGCGGCTACGCGAGAGCCGTGGTCCACCACGTTCCGTTCGAGGCGCGCGGCGATTTCGGGCGGGACGGCGTCGTGTGCTCCGGAAATCTTCAGCCGGTCCCAGAGCCAGAGCGCGAGACCGGTCTGATCGAGCCATTCCAAGCTGTGCTGCCAATCCCCCCGATCAAAGTGCGCCAGCTTCGTCAGGTGCTCTTCAGCGGCGTCCGAAACGCTGAGATAACCTGTAATCGCGTGGGCGAGGTCACGCTTCATCGCTCGGCCTCCTGTCTTTCCCAGATTTGCTCACCGTTAGGGAAAGTCTTCACCCTCTGATAATGCGTGTCCAGGTAGGCGCGCAGGGGTGCCAAGTGGTCTCCCCAATCCTGTCCGTACGGGGGGAGATCCAGGAACGGCGACACCATGACGAGGCGCACTCGATGGGCATCAAGCGCCTGGATCACTCCACGGACCTGCTCAGGCCGCGTATACTCCGTATTGGTCAGGAAGGGAACAGGTGTTGGATTGCGGAGGTCGAGCGTGAAATACAGGCGTGGCACCTCTTCTTCGAAGAAAAGCTCTGAGGGCTTGGTTCGCTCAAGTAACCAGCGATGCATGTCGTACGTCAGCGGATCGAGAATCGCCATCCGGCCTGTGGGGAGATTCAGTTGGGCACGCCAGTGGGTCTGCCGGCTAAACGGTTCGACGACTGCGAGGAGCAAAGCTGTAATCCATAAAGCGTGCAGGATTCGTCTCCCGGCTTTGCCCCACGAACGGAAGAGCCATACCATCAGGAGCAATGCCGGCAGATAAATGGAGATAGCCCGCAGTTCACCGACTGCGGGGGAAATGCCTACGAAGAGCGAGGCCCCGATCAAGCCCAGCAGCATCAACCGGTCCGAATGTTCCCGCGGGCAGGAACGCCTGATCCACGGGTAACAACAGAAAAACACCCCGTACACCAAAGGGGCAATGCCGATGTTGAACAGATAAAGGGCCACGCGGGGCAGTTCATGAGACCAATGATGCAAGCGTGGGAAGTTCAGCACGAGCATGCGCCACGTGTTTCCCGGCCAACCGGTGTAGTACTTCATGCCGAAAATGACCGTGCACCACCAGAAATTCGCCAAACCTGCTTTCCACGCAAAGTACGCATTGAACCCGAGTACAACCAAGAGAAAGGCTCCCAACGAGCAGGCCAGTTTCTGGAGGAGCACCGCCGTGGTTTGGCGTTTGTCGCGATATTCCCAAAGCAGGAAAACCAGAAGCCCCAGCAGGGCCACGAGACCGCGGAACTGTGTGAAGCAGAGGGCCAGACCGCAAAACCCGCCCGCGGCCAGGAGTCGCGTCGGGCTGCGGTTCTCAATGAGGACTACCAACGCCGCCATGACGCAAAGGCTGCTGAACCAGTGGTGCGTCCCGTCGAGGTACCAGAAGTAGCCGCAGGTGAGGAAGAGCAGTCCGGGAAGAAAGACGTCAGTGCCACTCATCAATCGACTGGCGATGGCGACGCTCAGACACATTAAACCTAATCCGAGGAGGAGGAGCACAAGGCTCGGAATCCACAAATGTACGCCTGCCAGCTTGAAAAGGCACAAGTAGACAAACTCGGTGCCCGGCGTGGTGAATTGAAAAAAATCGCCGTATATCGTCTGTCCTTCGAGCATCTTCACGGCATTTTCCAAATAGATAAGCTGATCGCCGTTTCGATAGATCGGGCCGACGTTGACAACGAATAGGCTCAGATACATGAAGAGAGCAGAACCAGCCATAAAACCGGCAAGAGGGAGAACGGGCTCCCCCGTCCAGGCTGATTTGGATACGCGCGGGAGGGGAGTAGCGACGTCGTCAAACTGCAACTGTTGGCGCAGATGCTCCACCGCTACCTCCCCAGGCCGGCCGTATGCAAGGGTACAACCTCGTCAGCAAGGCGGTTGTTTCTCTCCCAGATCTGGTCGAAATTCGAGAACGTCTTCGCCACATGGTAATGAGTGGCGAGGCAAAGACGGAGCGGAGCAAGATGATCTCCGGACGGGCCTGACGCATCAACCCCGTTGTACCAGTTCACGAAACGGACTTGACGCTGTTCCAGAGCCTGGACTAGCTCGTCGACCTCTTCAGGCCTTGTGTAGTCCGTGGGCCTTACGAAAGGCACTCGGGCAGGATTGCGGAGTCCGAGCGTAAAGCAAAGGAACGGATCGCCGAAAAAGTATTCCGAAGGCCGGGTTCGCTCTGAGAGCCACCTGCACTTTTCATATAGCGCCGGCTCAAAGAAGGCCGTGCGGCCCGTCGGAAGTTCAAGGCAGGCTCTCCAACGCACCTGCGCGATGACGGGTCTCACGGTTCCCACAACCAGAACTGCCGCCCAGACGATCCGCTGAAGAACGCGCTCAGCCCGGAGAGGCGAATCAAGAAACCAGGAAAGCAATACGAGACCGGGAAGCGACACGCAGTATATTCTGACGTACGAAGGCGATGGGGCCACTGCGAGGAACATGAACACTCCCGTAACATTCACCAACATCAGTCGTGCCCACGGCTGCTCAGGCAGCAAACGAGAGTGGAGCGCGTAGCGCACAAAAAACAGGATGTAAACCAACGGAATCAAAGCCTGGATAAAGAACCAGGCGCTTAAATCCGGCCAGTTCGCCCAAAGGTGAACGGAAGGCCAATAGGCCAGGTAAGCTCGCCAGTTATTGAATCGGTCGGCAGGATAGTATTTTGTGACGAAAACCACCGTGTAGTAGAAGAACTGCCTGAAACCCACTTGCCAAACGTAATATGCGTTGAAGGCAAGAATCGCCGCCAGAAAGCTCAAGAGCAAATGGCCTACTTTCTTAAGTACTACACGCCACGGCTCGTGGTTTCGACGCCCTTCCCAGAACAGAAACAAACCGAAACCTACGGCGACCAATGCCTGGGTTTGTGCGATAGACGCGGCCAGGCCGCAGAACGCTCCCGCCAAGGTCAGGCGGGCCGCACTTCGCTTCTCGAGCAAGACCGACAAGGCGGCGGTGACGGCGAGCGTGCTGTACCAGTGGTGTGTGGCATCGAGAAAACCGCTGAAGGGAAACACCAGAAACAAGAGGCTCGGCAGATAGACGGCCGGGCCGGTCATCACCTTTCTGGAGATCGTGATGCTGAGCCACGCCAACAGAGTGCCAACTGCGACCAGCATAACTTGAGGGATCCACGCGTGAACCCCAAACACCTTGAATAGAACCGTGTAAATAAGTTCGGTAGCCGGCGGCGTGAAATGGCTGAAGTCCCGGTAAATCACGTCACCTTGCAACATTCTGGTGGCGTGCAGCAGATAAATGGCCTGATCACCAGAGGCGCAGCGGGGTATATTCGGAAATATGAACACCTGGAGGTAGAGGAAAAGGCAAGAGCCCAGCAAGATGAACGGAACCGTCCACTGCTTGTGATTCGCTTCTTGGATGACCTGCGCCGGTGAGTCCATAAGGCCAACTTCAGAAAGAACCTCTTTCCTCAGTGGGGCGGCAAGCTCCCGCGAGCGCTCAAGAGAGCGTCCTCTGCTTTCGTGCCGGCGAGCAAGCGTGGGAAGAAGGCGGCAGCCTCAGCCGGGTCGTCTCCGAAAGCGATGAGCGAGGCGGGCAGCCTCTCCAGCGCGGAAAGAACGGCAGAGCGTTGAGCCTTGAAGCGCGGATCTTCCCTGAAAAGCAAGGCGCGCTCCAACCTTTGCGCGAGCTCACTTCCTTCGAGGGGCATTAGACGCGCCGGCCACGCCGAACTCCGTTCGAGGAATACGCAACCCACCGGCGCCACGTTGGCTGGCCGGTTCAGGCCGGGTGTAGCGATGTCAAGCTCGAGGTAGATCGAGTCACTGTACCCGAGCGGGCGAGTCACGTTGCGCAAGTGCGGAAGAAACCGGAGCAGGTCCTCACGAACAAGGGCCGGCAGAAATCCCGTCCAGGCGCGAATTGAATCGCCGTCCACTTCCAGGAAAGTCGCTTGATCGGCGCAGAATTCGAGTCCCAGTTCTCTGGCGAAGTAGCTTGAGGTTGTTTTGCCACTGCCTGGCGAGCCAAAAACCAAGAGTCCTCTGTCCCCATACCCGACGCATGAGGAAAACACTGCAGTCAAGCCCAAGGCTTCTGCGGTCATGCAAAACAGAGGGTCGAGGAAGAGATTGCAGAAGCCCGGCCTGTCGCCTGCCAGACCTTCCGTAAGGAAACCCACCGCTTCGCGCTTCTCGAGATCAACAGCAACAAAGTTGTATTGACCGATGCTGGTATAGCGAAGCTCTCGATCCGTGAAGGCGGACCGGCATGACCAAGGGGGTTTCGTCGCGGGCTGGGCTTCGCTCACAATTCTCCAACGAAACTCGGGAGCCCCTACGGTGGCAGGAGGGGAAAGTTCTTCTGCGTTGCCACTGCGGCTTTCATAACATTGAAACAGACGCCGGGTTTCAGCTAGAACCATCGGGCTATTGGTTTCCAGCCGGATACTGCGTCCCATGACCCGCAAATCGGAGCAGTGCGGCGTTGGTGTCTGGCGGCGAAAGGGGTCTTCGTGCTTTATCACCCCTTGCTTCCTTCCAGTCGAAACCTTGGCCACAACCGGTCCAGCCTCGAAACCGAATTCGATCACCCGCGTCAACAGTTGTAAGGCCTCCTGCGGCGCTCCTCCGTAGCGGAGCAGCCAACATGCTCGCCCAGCCAGGCGCTGGATTGTTTCCAATTGCGCCGCCGCAGCGCCCGGCGGCTCAGGCAGCAAGTCGCACTTCAGTCGCGCAGCAGCCTCGTCGGCAGGCATGCGGACCAGCGTGTTCGTCGGGGATCCGGAGCGCTCCAGGAAAACCAGCCAGTGAGGCTCGCAGCGCAGGGCGCGAGGCAGCCCAAGCTGGGTTTCAACGTCCACCGCAATCGCAGTCCTGCCATCCTGAAGGACCGACGGTTGAAAGCGTCGAAGCTCAGGAAAAAGGGCGACAACATCAGGGCGAAGTTTCAAAAGGGTGGGGAGTCCCCACGCCTGCAGCCCGCCGTCGCAGTTTGAGAGCCAAGTGCGATCGTCAGACAAGAACGCGAACCCCGCCCGCGTAAGGGCTAAAGCGAGCGTGGACTTTCCTGAGCCGGAACTTCCCGAAAGCAGAAGCCCTTTCTCGCCCCTCACGACGCAACCACAGTGAACTTCCGTCACGCCAATTGAGCCGCCGAACGCCGTCAAGAGATTGGAAAAGATGACACGTTTCCAATAGTTGCGATCGCCGCCCATACCGGGCGAAAAGCGCCCCACGGCGCGCCGCGCACTTCGATCAATCAGGACTGAGTTCTCGGAGTCGAACGCGCCGAAGATCAGGTGGCCAAGGCCCCTGAAGTGTGCCCTAGGCCAAGGCGGCTCTGACCGGGCAGACGAGTCCACCCAGAAGCGTAGTTGGAAGTCAGCCTGGCGGCGAGAACCTTCGAGCGGGAAGAAGCTCTCATGCGCTGCTTGAAGAATATCCTGGTAATTCGTTGACAGCTCGCAAACTGCCCCAGCTGCCGTATAGACTGCGAAGAGCGGCGTTTCGGCATCAGTATGGAGAAAATCTCTCGAGCCCATTTCAATCCACGCTCAGTTGAGAGCTTGATAGCCTAAGGTGCCAGCCGGCGGTCTCGCCCCGCTGCCCCTACCTGCGACTGGCAATCGACCGGGCCGGACACCTAAGTATGGTGCATGTGAAAAGCCGATCTTGTCATAGATTTGTAAAAATCTCCATCGTTCCATTTCGAAGGCCTTGCGTCGGGTCATTCCTTTCGACCGTTGTGACATCACGCTGTACAAACCGGAGAGCGGCAGCTTTTGCTTCATGGCGGTGGAGGGGGCGTTAGTTTGCCGGCACAGCCGCAATCCCCACTCTGGAAGAGGTTGAACGCAGTCACATCCTGGCCGCCCTCCATCAAACCGGGGGTGTGATCGAGGGAGCCAAGGGCGCGGCGAGAATTCTAAACCTGCATCCCGACACTCTTCGCCATCGAATGATGAAGCTAGGAATCAAGCGCCACCGCCCGTCGTAGCCTGCCACCGCATCTTGTGGTCTCCTCCGCATTTTCGCACCGGAGATACGTTGCCTCACTCCGCCCGGCGTGATAGGCTCGAACTCCTCTCAAGTTCCTCGACAGCCGTCGGCGGTCTCATTGCGGTTTTGCAGTGAACGCAAGCAACGTGCTCTTGGCACGCCGCGTGCTCTTCGAAGTGCGGGTTTAACAACGGAACGTGATTCGGTGGGGTTCAACTCCAAGGCAAAAGCGAAAGAGGCATAAACGGATCCGCTATGACTTCACAAGGAGCCGGTCAAATGTGAAATGGCCTGATGAGCCAATATGAAACAAGTTGCACACCTCTTATGAGGAGAGGCCAAAATGAAGAGACTATTCTGGAGCATAGGCATGACGGCAACTCTGGGGCTTGCCATCTTTATTCTGCCGGCCCCGAGCAAAGTGAGCTGGACTTCGGGTAGTGTCCTAGTTTCGGCGTAGCGCTGGCCTTTAGGCCAGCATTTGCCGACCTAAAGGTCGGCGCTGCGTTCAAACTAGGTCACTGCTGGACTTCGTGCCGTGAAGATAAACCCGCAGGTGCAGGGGTGAAGCCGGATTCTGCCCTTGCTTCCGCTCGGTCCGTCCCGAAGTAAACGCCACGGTTGTCGTCGAGTAATCCTGCATTAGGCGTCAGAGTTACAAATTGTTTACAATAGAGGGAGCGGCTTTAAGCATCGAAAGAGCATCGTACTCTCAGCAAGAGCCTTGCAGGAGAGGGCGGATAAACAAAATCGGGTGTGAACCGATTCTGAGTCATGCCGCATGACTCGGGAAAGGGGGAGGTCGGAGAATGAGCAAGCCGCTCGCGACAATTGCAGTCGTTTTTGTAGTTGCTGGAATGATGGTCGGCGTGGCACCTCGCGCATTCGCAACAGACGGGAGCTCTAGCGCGGGCGTGGCGGGACTACCGAATCCACAGCCCGGCCCCTGGGCAACCTACCTAGGGATCGAGTTTGTGAAGAACTCGACTACCACTGTCCTGCTGGAGCGAGACGGGAAGAGATACGTTGTCGATTTGGTGGCAAGAACGGTTCGGGAAGCTCAACCGCTGGCAGCAGCCCATGTTTCGAGCGCGGCCTCTGGATCTGTGGCTGAGGCCGCTCCTAAGGACCCGCCCGACGGTGCGGGCGTTTTCAAGAGCAACTGCACGATGTGCCACGGCCCCGACGGCAAAGGAATCGCCGCCATGAAGACACCGGATTTTACGGATCCGAAGGTACAGGCGTCTCTCACAGACCAGCAGATGATCGATATCATCACCAACGGGAAAAAAGGGACCGCGATGCCGGCTTGGCGGGAAAAGCTTTCGGAGCAGGATATTCGAGCGGTTCAAGCCTACGTTCGGTCTCTGGGGTCAGCGAAGCCGACCCAAGCCTCCGCACTTGTGCCCTCGCATGAGAGCGCACCGTCCAAGATCTATCAGCCCGGGGATGACCGGCTATTCAGTCTGCCCACCGGACGCCGGCTAGACCGCCACGGCATCTACGTCAACTTTACGCACCGGTTTGCTTACGATCCGGCATTCTCGGGGACGGCTCGCGGCGGCGCGCTGTTGGGCCTGGACGGAGTTTCGATTTCCTCATTCGGGCTCGCCTACGGAGTGACGGATAAACTAAGCGTGAGCATTTACCGCTCGCCGACCTTGATCGGCCGGCCGATCGAGATGATGGCGGGCTATAACTTCCTCGACGAGCATGACGGGCAGCCGTTGAATGCCGCGATTCGAGTCTCCCTGGACGGCCTGAATGATTTCGACAGAATGTTCACTGAGAACATTGAGGGCGTGTTTTCAAAGAGCATAAACATTTGTTGCGTGAAGGCTCAGCTTTACTTTGTGCCCACTGTTTCGTTCAACGACCGCCGATTGTTTTCTCCCTCATCCTACGAGACGAGTTCGTTTCCTTCGCTGCCCGGATACAATGCCGTCTCGCTCGGCATCGGAGGGGCGATCGACATCAGGCCTACTGCGGCGCTGATTGCCGAGGTAATCCCCACCGTCTACAACGGGCGGCCCCTGGGGATTCACCGCCCCGCGTACTCCTTTGGTATCCAGAAGAAGATCTGGCGGCACGCCTTCACGTTTGGCTTCAGCAATAGCCCGGGCACCACGGTCTCGCAACGCGCGGGGACTGACGCCAGCTATCTTGGGCAGCCGTCTGCGGACACGCCTAGCGGCCTTTTCATAGGGTTCGATCTGACTCGACAGGTTCACTGAAGAAGCATTTGCGGCTGGAGATGGTTGTTACAGGAACCAATCCGAGCAGAACTTTGGGCGCGCCTTTTTTTTGGTAGTGTCCTAGTATGACTATGTTAAGTAGTTCTTGCATTGCTCCCCCGGATGGCGTAGCATGGGCGCATGAAGACCATACCTTGGAATACCCGACTTTGGAAAGAAAGCGTGACGCAATTCCTTGAGT
>JBELAJ010000211.1:0-12948 GCA_049508935.1 Terriglobia bacterium
CGGGCTGACGTACCAAACCGACTTTTCCGGCAACAGTCCCTTCGAGTGCAACCTGGAGTTTGTGTGGCCGATGGCGCCGGACAAGGAAGGAAATCTGCTGGATCTGAGCCGGCCGATGCCGCCGGAGCGCAAGACCGCGTTCAACGTCTATATTAAGGACCTCCAAGAAGGGTGGTACGCCGTCACCAATCCGACTTTGGAACTCGGCATCGGCATGGAGTGGGAAGTTCGCGTGTTCCCTTACTTGCTAATGTGGAACGTCTACCGGGGTTTCTACAACTCGCCGTTCTTTGGACGCACTTACAACCTCGCACTGGAGCCTTATTCGGCCATCCCGGACAATCTCGATCAAGTGGTTCGGCTGGGGCGAGACATTAGGCTGCAACCTTTGCAGGAATGCTCCACGAAGTTCGCCGTCATCGTGTACACCGGTAACGGACGGGTGAAAGGATTTGATGAACAGTACCAAGCGGTGCGCGATTCCTAGGAGTGCATAGCGCGCCGGCAATGAAGTTCGATTCCTGTCACGATCTCCAGGCGCCGTTTATTGCAGCATATTTCACAAATTTCAGGTGGCATCATGAAACCATTTGAACGCATCGGGCGACGTCAGTTCCTTCACGGCTCCGCACTCGGTTTGGGGGCCGCGCCTCTACTTGCCAACGCAGGATTGGCGGCAAAGGAGGCGGCGCGCCTTCCGGCTCCACCCGAGAATCCACCCGCGACCAATTCCAATGGGCTGACGATGCGGGCCACGTTCGGCTCTCGAGAGGTGGTGTGGATTGTGCGCGAGCCTCAAGCGGGCTTTGCGGAGCAGTTAGCCTCTCGCGAGTTGGCGCGCGGCCTGCGCAATCTGGGACTCGCCCGTGATCCCGTCGAGGCGCTTCTGGGCGGAGGCGAGCCGCCGGCCTCAGGTCTCGTCTTCTCACTTACCGTCAAGAAAGAAGGGTTTGGACATCCTGAGGCCTATGAGATTTCGGGCGCCGCCGCGAGTGGCAAAGCTTCTCACGTCCGGTTGACCGGCGCCACGCCTCAGGCCATCCTGTACGCTGTGTTTGACTTCCTGGAGCGTCAGGGAGCGTTCTTTGGGCTGGATGGCGAAGTCTACCCGCTCGAGACCGCGCACGCCCTCAACCTACCGCCCGCCGGTCAGGCTTGGCAAGCGCAGCCGCGTTACCAGGCGCGTGGGCTGGTGCCCTGGCCCGACTTTCTCAATTGCGTGACCGTTTACGACCGCGAGGACTGGCGCGCCTATCTCGAAGCCATGGTCAGGATGCGCTTCAATACCCTCGGTGTGCACGTCTACTCCGGCGAGAACCAGTGGGCGGAGTCCTTCCTTTCCTTCGAATATGCCGGAGCGGGCCACTTGGCCTATACCGACACCAGCGCGACGAACCGCTGGGGCTACCTGCCGGCGCGAACCTCTCGTTTCGGAATGGGGGCTACGGACTTTTTTGCGGACGAAGTCTTCGGCGCGGAAGCTACCACCAAGGCGCGGAGTTGCTTCGAAGCTGAGGAACTCGCGCAGAAGCTTTGGGGCGAAGCGTTTCAATACGCCAAGCAGCTCGGCATCCGCACCGGCGTTGGCTTCGAGCCTTACCAGGTGCCCGACGAGATTTACCGCGCCATTCCGCCGGAGGCGCGCTACGCATCGGGCGATCCCAAAATCCCAGGGCCGCGTATCGATCCTGAGTCAGTGGCTGCGAAGGACATCCTCGAGGCACGCCTGGGGCGGCTACTCGAGGCCTATCCCACCCTGGACTACGTCTGGTTGTGGGAAGACGAGGGGATGAACTGGGCCAGCCAGAAGTCGAACGTTCCACTCTCGGTAACTCCTTTTAAGCAAGCTCACGATTTCTTGAAGCGCCACGCACCCGACAAGCGCCTGGTGATTTCCGGCTGGGGCGGCGTGGTCCGGCACTTCGCCTATTTTCATAAGGCGCTGCCGGAAGACATCATCTTTTCGTCTCTCAACGACAACCTGGGTTGGGACGTGGTGAGCGAGGAGTACGGAAAACTCGAATCGCGCGAACGCTGGCCGATTCCCTGGCTCGAGGATGACCCCGCCATGTGGCTGCCCCAGTTTCACGTTAACCGCTTCGTGCGCGATATGGACCTGGCGGAACAATATGGGTGCCAAGGCCTGCTGGGCATTCATTGGAGGCATCGCATCATGGATATCGACGCCGGTTTCCAAGCGGGCTATTCGTGGACGAAGGAGCTAACCCCCACCAGGTTCTTCCAAGGCTTTGCCTCGGCGCAGGCGCGGGAACCGCGCGCCGGCAAACTCGCCAAGGTTCTCGAGGACACGGATCGCGACCGCCTGGTCCTGTGCTCGTGGACGGGCCGGGTGAAGGATGGCCATAGCGAGATCCACGAGTTTACCGGCGACTACGACGAGGCGTTCCAGTTCTGGAACGGCTACGACGCTCCCGAGGATGTGAAGAAGTCGCAGGCAGAGGTGGCAGAGCAGCTTCGCTTGCTCACGGATTCGGCTTCGAGCCCGGCGGAGCGCGAGCGCCTTAATTACCTCGCCAGCTTCGTCGAGTTCCTCACTCCCTATTCCGAGTCGTGGTCGCTGGCGGCTCGCCTCAACGAGAAGCTTCAGAAGGCGAGCGAATTGAAGAAACAAAACAAACCCGACGAGGCGCGCAACCTGATCGCCGCGGAAGGCGTGCCGCTCTGGCTCAACCTCGCGCCCCTGGTTCGAGAGGTCTTCCTCAAGTACCAGGAGATTGTGAGTACCCGGAACGATCTTGGACAGCTCGCCTCGATGCATAACAAATACGAGCGGCTGGCTCTGTATCGGCTGCGGGCCTCGATGAAGGAGTTCCTCGGCGAACTGCCGCCCGAGACGGAAAAGCTGTTTGCGGAAGTGCGCCTGCCGGACCCCAAGGCTGTGCCTCGCGCTTTCGTTCCTACTCGCCCCACAGCCCTGCGCAAAGGGGAACACACGCGAGTCTCAGCCGTGGTCCCGAGCGTGGGACGTGTGGCTGGCGTTACCCTCTTTACGCGCGCCAAAGACTCGGCCAGTTGGAGCCCCTTCCCCATGAGTCTGGCTGGACGGCGGACCTATACCAGCGAGATCAACTGGCAGGAGTCTAGCCCATTAATGGACTACTACGTTGAGGCACAAGTCGAAATGGGCGGGGTTAAGGAGACCCTCACCTCTCCGCCCGAAGCGCCAACCCGGTTCTATACCGTGACCTTGCTTTGAAAACTGTAGCGCGGGCGGGTCGCTTGTGTGCTGACCAGCCTTACTGGGGCCGGTTGTTAGAGGTATTCGCTTTGGCGGAATCGGTGTCGGAAAATTCATAGCGCATCCGAGAGTACGCCTGACTGGTTCGTTGTCTCGCTTCGTCTAACTTTTCGAAAGTGGCGAGCTCCCTCCGGGCATCGGATTCGCGCCCCAGTTGCCGGTACGCGGTGCCTAGTTGATAGTGGGCTGTGGGATAAAGTGGGTCGAGACGAGTGGCTGCCAAGAGATCCCCCAGCGCCTTTTCTGGCTTGCCCATCTTGATCCACGCTGCACCTAAGGCCTGGTGAGCACCGGCGTCGTCAGGGGAAAGTTGCAAGGCACGAGAGTAAAGCTCAATGGCGGTCTGATAATCGCCCCGCAGAGAATAGATGATGCCGAGCCAGTACTCTGCATTCGCGTCGCCGGGATTCTCTGTTAATGCCGCCCGGACCTCCTTTTCCGCCGCTTCCAAAGCGGACGCGTCGCGCGAACCTTGCAGCATCGCTTCGCCCAGCTCGTAATGAACACCGCGGAGTTTAGGGTCGACCTCCAGGGCCTTCCGGTACTGGCGTACAGCGGCATGGGAGTCCCCCCGATTGATCAACACCTCCGCAATGAGTTGATGCGTGCGGCCCGATTCCGGTGCGGTCAGCAGCAGAGCGTCGCGCGAGCGATTGGCGAGGTCCGCGTAGACTCGGGCGGTAGTATAGAGAACGTCCACATTCGTCGGATTGTTCCGGAGCAGGAGTCGAACCACCTCGACGGCTCCGTCAAGGTCGCCGACCTGATAATCGATCTGCGCCAAATCGAGGCCGGCTTGTGTTTCGAACGGCCCGTTTGCAAGGTGGGGCAGGGCTGCTTCCAACAGGCGCCGAGCTTCCGCGACATGCCCCAGGCGCGCTTCGCACATTCCCAGGGATGCCTGGACTTTCCACATTTTGGGCTGTACCTCCAGTACCTTGCGAAACTGCGCCGCGGCACCGGCCCAGTCATTTTGAAAAAACCGCATCACTCCCATGTTGGCTCGAGCGTCGAGATCGTCGGGATCCAGAGTAACCACAGCCTCGAATTCGCGTTCGGCGGCAGCGAAATCGCTCGACTGGAGTGCCTCCTGCGCCTTTTGTAGATGGGCTTGGATCTCTTGCGCTTTGGAAACATCAGCTTGAACCCCCAGGCCAGGGGCGGCCAACATCACCATCGTAAGAAATAACCCGGTCCGCTCTCCGAGAAGGTTGCGCCTCGCAATCACGCCGTCTCTAGTCGGCCATTTTGAGGAAAAGTGCATGTGCATAAATGCTTTCCACCTCCCGAAGAAACGGAATCGCCCGTGGCCACACCGCAATCCTGGTTGCCTAAGTGGGAACTTATACCCTCGATGCGTACCGTGGACTTGCAACCCCCACCACGAGCCCTCTTGACGAGCCTTCACACATCTCTTGCGCAAGGCCTTGGGAACCTACTAAATATTCTCCCCGATACATACCAATGTCAAGGCAGCGGGGCACGGTGTAGGCTCAATCTGTTCCGGTTTCAAAGCGCTCTAGGCCATAAACACTTCCAATTTGCTCCGGACACTCCTGCCGCGATCTTGTATCCCCCCGGCTGGAGTAGGTGGAAAGCCCGCTTGCTCTTTCTGGCCGGCGGGAATCGTTGGGGAAAGGATGAGAATGCGACCCCGCGGCGGGGTTGGGAGTACACTGGTACATAGCCGGCTTGCTGGCGATGACTCATGCGAACACGGTGGATCGTCGTCCTCACTACTCTCGCTGCCTTCTTCGGTCTCGGTCAGCTCCCATTCTCTACACGGTCGTCTCCCCGCGCCGAACGCAAAAGCGGCCAAACAAACTCTCTTGCATCCTCTCAGGCTTTCCCGCACTTTCGCGACATTGCCGAGCATGTAGGGCTCACGACCATGCCACACTCGTCGTCCGCGCGCCGCTACCTAGTGGAAACCATGGGCGGAGGAGGGATTGCCCTTTTCGATTGCGAAAACGACGGCAAGCTCGACATCGCGGTCGTGAACGACACCACCATCGAGGAATACCTTCGCGGCGGCGCTCCGATGATCACGCTGTACCATCAAGATTCGGTTTCTGGAAACATCCACTTCACCGATATCACCCAGTCTGCTGGCCTCACCACGCGCGGTTGGGGAAACGCCATTGCAGTGGGCGACTTCGATAACGACGGCTTGCCGGACCTTTACGTCACCGGCTACGGCCACAACGTGCTATACCACAATCTTGGCGGCTGCAAATTCGAAGACGTCACCGAGAGGGCAGGCCTCGCAGTCGGCGGGTTCAGTACCGGCGCGGCTTGGGCTGACTACGATCGAGACGGATATCTCGACCTGTTTGTGGCTCGTTACGTTAGCACCGATGTTCACCACTTGCCGCCTCCGGATCCCTCCGCAACTGGTTACCGGTCTGTCATCATCGAGATGCCCGGCGAAATGCCTGGTGAATCCGATTATCTGTTCCGCAATCGCGGCGACAGCACCTTCGAGGATGTATCTCAAAAAGCGGGCGTCAACGATCCCCACAAGCTTCATGGCATGGGGGTCGTTTGGGGCGATTACGACGGCGATGGTTGGCCGGACCTCTTCGTTACCAATGACGATGGCCAGAACTTCCTTTATCACAACAAGGG
Source organism: Terriglobia bacterium (assembly GCA_049508935.1). Lineage (GTDB taxonomy): Bacteria > Acidobacteriota > Terriglobia > UBA7540 > UBA7540 > CAVROP01. Next base: position 5,888 of record JBELAJ010000211.1, read on the forward strand.
TGATGGCACCTTTGAGGAAATCGGACTTATTTCGGGCACCGGGCTGGGACCGAACGGAGAAATCTTTGGCAACATGGCGGCAGATTTCGGCGACTTCGACCGCAACGGCCGGCTCGGCTTGATTGTCACCCGCTACGGCAAACAGCCCGCGAGTCTCTATCGAAATGACGCGCAAGCCTTCACCGATATTGCCACCGAAGCGAAAATTGCCCGCCTGACCTACGCTCCCGTAAAGTGGGGCGTGGGCTTCGGCGATTTCGACAATGATGGCTGGCCCGACATCCTCATCGCCAACGGCAACTTTTCATCGTTGCTGGATAAACTCGAAAACGAAGTCAAGTATCGCGAGCCAATACAGTTGTTCCGCAACCTTGGGAACGGGACTTTCGACGAAATTGCGGATCGCACCGGGCTTAATGATGGCCCCCTCGAGTCGCGCCGCGGCACCGCCTTCGGCGATGTCAACAACGATGGCAATCTCGACGTCGTCGTCTTCAACGCCGCCGGTCCCCCTTCCTTGTTTATCAACGAAACGCACAACACCAACCATCGCGTTTTGTTTCGCCTCATCGGCACGAAGAGCAACCGCGCTGCGATCGGGGCGCGCCTCACCGTTTACACATCGAGCATGACGCAGGTGGACGAAGTTCGCGGGGGAGGAAGCTACAACTCGACGAATGACGCACGCCTCCATTTCGGGTTGGGCCGCGACGCCGTGATGAGCAAAGTCAAAGTCCAGTGGCCCAGCGGACTGGAGCAGGAGTTCCGCAACGTTGCGGGAGACGCGATCTATGAGATTGTCGAAGGGCAAGCCATGAAGAAAACGCTTGCGCTGCTCCCTCCCGGCGATTGAATCGCTGGAAGCGCAAACGGAAGTTGCTGAGGAGAGGTGGAAGTCGCATTCAGTGAATTAGCGCACGGCGGCGAGCTTCTCGTCCTCCTTGGCCCCATCCTTCAAGATTCCGCCTGAGAAACGCCCATCCCGCGCCGGAACTCGGCCAAACACCAGGATTGTCGATGGGAAGACGACTTTTCAGGCCGAATCCCTCGCAGCGGTGGAACTGTCTGAGCGGCCGCGACTTACATTCCCCCGGACGAGCGAGCAAATCATTCTCGCCAAGCGTCCACATGGCGTTTATCGCGGGTAGTCACCGATCACAGATTCTTCTACTGCGAACCTGCGCGTGGGGCACCTCTACGAGTAGGTGGGCCGGCTTCCGGAACGCTCGTGAGTCCAGCATGGCAGAGTTGAACTTCGTCCGAATTTCTCACCACGCGGGGATGAGTTTGGGAAACAGCCGGAAAGTGGGACCTTTGGCACCCTCAATTGCGAACCTTAGGGACGGCTGGCGTTTGGTTGGGCCAATTCTCCTGCATTAATCGGTTGTCCATGGGGTTGTCCTTGGGGGGATGCAGGCGTGATCGAACCAAGGGAAAGACGATGCCCTTATTGGTGCTGGCGAAACGCAGCGCACCGATGGCCAGGAAACCATCGGGATCCTTGCTGAAGTAGAGAGTGTCGTTAGGAACGCTTTTGTCAAATGTGGCACAGTCGCCTTGGACGGTGGCCACAATACGCCCCTTTCGAGAGAATGTCACCGTAGCGCGAGGGCCCTGAAGATCCCACTGCACGGTGTAAATCGCAGCCCGCAAGTCAACGCCGGCAAGGACCATGGTACGGGGCAATTTCAGGTAGTGCACTTCTGCTGCTCTCACCCCGGTATTCGCTGCCAGCACTATTCCGAACATCGCAGCGGTCAACCCCAGAATTTTCATCATGCTCATCTGTGCATCCTCCCAACGAAGGTTTTACGCAAGGTTTTGGCGGAGAAAAGACGCCGCTTGTCCCCTCCAGAACCCCGCCTTTTTTGATTTTCATTTGCCCTGATCGAACGCCTTGGCACTGCTTCAGCTTGATTGGGTCGAAAATGGAGAGCAACCCGAATCCTGCTTTTTCGCCAACCTGAATCGCCGGTAACTTCCAGCCATTGCGAGGGCGCTGCTACCGGATGCGTCCAGTAGAACAGGCAGTGGTGAGAGCGGACAATGACGATGTGATAGGCATGGGGTCTGTTGGGGTGGAACGCCAAGTACAAGTGACGAATCCGTTCCCTGGCCGGGCTGCGCACAAAGCTGGGGTGCGCCGGGGATGCGCCATCATTGCTCTTCACGGACACGCCTTCCGCGCAGGACTGGGATGGACGGTGTGATTTAAGGGACGGATAGGCATCTGCGAGGTATGTCACACCTTTGAAAGGCCGTAAATCATGTGTATTCTGGATGTAGGGAATTCAGGACAAAATGAGTTGGACCCAGTTCAGGAAATCAGAGACCGGGCTAAAGGCGCGGAGGTGGGCGCGGCAATTCAGCGTCATCTTTGTCATATGGACCGCCAGTGGGCTGCTGGCGGCAGTGCAATGGTACATCCCAACGCGGGGCGGCCTTCATTCGGTGACTTTGCTACGTTTCTTGATGCCCTCGCTCCTCATGCGGTGGATTTTTGCGCTTCTCACTCCGGGAGTTTTGTGGTTTTCTGCGCGGTTCCCATTCGGGCATGGGCGCTGGTTGAGGACTTTGGGATGGCATGTCATCGGGGCGACGGTGTTTCTAATTCTTTGCGTCAGCATTCGGGGACCGTTCTACCCCATGACCGACCCTCTGATGCGGAGCCACAGCGGCTGGTCTTGGCGGCTGTACCACGACATGATCCTCCAGGATGCACTCTATGATGGCATGATGTACGGCACGATCGTCACGATCAGCCAACTGTGGGAAAGCTATCGCAAGTACCGGGAGCGCGAGTTGCGCGCCTCCCGGCTGGAGGCGGAATTAGCCCAGACGGAGTTGAAGGTCCTGAAAATGCAATTGGATCCTCATTTTCTTTTCGCGACACTCCAATCCGTTTGTGACCTGATTCATCGAGATGTCGAAGCTGCCGACGATCTGGTGGCAAGTCTGAGTGAATTGCTGCGAATCAGCCTGGATGCTGCGGACGAACAAGAAGTGACCCTCAAGCGCGAGATCGACTACCTGAATTCTTACCTGGAGATTCAACAGATTCGTTTTCGTAACCGGCTGGTGGTCCTGGTGAAAATCGATCCCAGGTCACTCGACGCCTTGGTGCCCAATATGATCATGCCCGCTCTGGTCGAAAACCTACTCCGTCGCGGCTTTGAAGAGGTCAATTGGGCGGGGAAGGTGGAGATTCTATCCGAGGTGCGTGATCGGAAACTGCGCATCGAAATCCGCGATGACCTCCCGCAGAGCGGGGACGGGGAAGAACGGCTTCCGCGTTCCGACCTTGGACTCGCCAACGCGAAGGCGAGACTCGTTCGTCTTTACGGATCATCCCACGATCTCACCCTTGGATTGAACGCCCCGGGCGGATCCTACGTGAGACTCGAAATCCCTCTGATCATGACGTCGGGCCAGCCCGCGGACCTGCCCTCAGGGCAACCCTTGTTCGAGGAGAGCTAGTGTTCAGGCAACGGGCCAGACAATTCGGCATCATCCTGGGCCTGTGGACAGCGACGGGTATTCTGTATGGCTGTGAAATCTATTTTTTTAACGCCCACTTCCGCCGCGCCATCGCACTGCACAACGCCCTCTTCCGGGCCCTGCCGGATATGTGGATCTATGCGGCACTCACCCCTGCCGTGCTTTGGTTTTACCCGCGCTTCCGCATCCGGCGGGAAAAGTGGCCGCTCCTCGTGGGGATCAACCTTGTCGCGGTTGCCGCCTATCTTGTAGTGTGGTCGGCACTCAAGGTGGCGCTTTATCCTGTGGATGACTTGCTCATCGGCATTGTTTCACCACGAAACTGGTTTCTCTTTCGGATGTTGCTGATTCACGATGCCCACGACGCTCTCTGGTTCTACGGCACGACCGTCGCGGTTAGTGAGGTGTTGCGCTACCAACGCAAATTCCGCGAGCGTGAGACCCGAGCCGCAAAACTCGAATCCCAACTTGCGCATGCCCAATTGACGGCATTGAAAATGCAACTGGATCCGCACTTTCTCTTTAATACGCTGCACGCGATTTCCAGCTTGATGCATGAAGACCCCACGGCGGCAGAGAAAACGGTGAACCGCCTGAGTGATCTCCTGCGCCTGAGTTTGGAAAATGGGGACGGGCAGGTGGTGACGCTGCGGCGGGAGATGGAGTTCATGGAAGGGTATCTGGACATTCAAAAAACGCGCCTGCGGGATCGTTTGAATGTCCGCCTGCATTTGGAGCCGAGCACGCTTGAGGCTTTAGTCCCCAACATGATCCTGCAACCGCTCGTCGAGAATGCGGTGAAGTATGGAATCGCATCGCGCCATACTACCGGCAATCTCGAGATCCGCGCTGAATACCGCGATGAGGTCTTGCGTCTCGAGATTACCGACGACGGCCCCGGTTTCAGCCCCAATGGGATTGAAAAACCCACTCGCGGGGTGGGCATCAGGATTACTCGCGCGCGGCTCCAACAGTTATACGGTAAAGCTCACAAGTTCAGCCTGAACAGTGCCCCCGGCGGGGGAACCCAGGTGAGGCTTGAAATACCCTTCCGGCTGCAGGGTGGCGAAACACAGAAGGAGAGGCGCCATGCCGATTAGAACCATTATTGTCGATGATGAGGAACTGGGCAGGAAACGGATCAGCACCCTTATGAAGTCGGAACCGGACATTGAAATTGTGGCCGAATGCGGCGACGCGACCTCCGCCAACCAGGCTATCGCGCGGGAAAAGCCTGACCTGTTGTTGCTCGACATTCAGATGCCCGAACAGGACGGCTTTACGGTGATCGAAGCCATGGCGGAGGATCAGCGGCCGGTGGTGGTTTTTGTGACCGCCTACGATCAATATGCGCTGCGCGCCTTTGAGGCCCAGGCGCTTGATTATCTCCTGAAGCCTTTTAATCGAGCCCGCTTCCATAAGGTTATGCAGCGCGTTCGCACCCAAATCGCGCGCAAGCAGCGGGATGAAGTTGACGAACGGCTCGCGTCCTTAATCAAGCAAGTCCGAGGCTCGGGCAAATACCTGGGACGGATTGTGATTCGGTCCACCGGCCGGGTTTCATTCCTGCATGTTGATGACGTGGATTGGTTCGAAGCCTGCGCCAACTATGTGCAGTTGCACATTGGCAAGGAGAGTCACCTCCTGCGCGGGACCATGGGCACCCTGGAAAATCAGCTCGATCCGGATAAGTTCGTCCGCATCCATCGTTCTACCATCGTTCGAATCGACCGCATCAAAGAATTGCTTTCCTCCTTTGATGGAGATTATGTGGTGATCTTGCGGGATGGAACCCGGCTCAGCTTGAGCCGTGGCTACCGTCATCGCTTTGACCAGGTCGTGGAACTTGGCTTAAAGGTCTAGCCCGAATCCTTTCCCAATCCAGCCCCATTCCGATGTGATTACTGGCGGGAAGAGTTCTTGCCCAACCCGAAGGGCATGAAAGCCGCATTTCTACTATCCCGGCCGTCTATCCCGCGTAAGCATTCAACTCTCCCCCGGATACCGGGTGACCCCGAACCTATGGTGAGTGGACACTTCTCCGCATCACTAACGAGTCGCCTAGTATTTACCGATAGCCGTCGATAACAACCCGACCTACCATTTAAGCCGGATTTGGAACGATAAACGCCCTTCCCTGCCAGAATCCGAACCAGCCCAAGGTGGGCGAGTTGACGGGTGGGCGACCACCTGCCCGCAATCATGGGATTTGCTGAACCGAGAGATCCGGGCCGCCACATGTGCGGGTAACCGTAATACGTCCAAGTGCAGAGGACGCTTCCATGAAAATGGTTCCGGAGCAGTCCCGATTCCTTGTGGTCGCCCCCAAAGCTGGGAAGGCAATGCTACGAGCCAAACGACCAGGGAGAGAGCCAGGGCCAGTGTGGATCGGAACGCTTTCGACCCATCTGTCAACGGTGGCCTCGACCCACGTAGGGAGCGGAACCGTACGTACATAATCTGCCTTACCTACACGATCGACAATCGCCCAGTGGCCCTCTTGCTGGAGCGTCCGCGGATCGAAACTGGAGAGCAGGCGTTCGACCTCGGGGCGGTAAGCTAATTTCCCGTCTGTCGGTCGAGTTGGGAACGCCGTTCACGCGCCGGACGCCCGCCACCTACTGGGAGTTGCAGAATGCAACGGCGTGGCGCATCGACGCATTCTGCTGTATAGTGTTGCCGGGACTGGTTCAAGAGGCAATCCGCGTGTGGGGTGAAAAGTCAGTCGATGGCAATCTGCGGTGAAGATGAAGCAGTTGGTACATCTCGAGAGACCTTGAAGTGAATTCACCTTTGCGCGTCGCCCTCTTCACGGATTCTTTCTCTGAAGCGAATGGCGTCGGTACGCTCAGCCGGGAGTTCGTTGCGTTCGCCCGACGCCGGCAGCTTCCTTTCCTCTGCGTTCACAGCGGCCCTCAAACGCGCGTTGCCCAGGCGCAATCCCTTACCACGTTGGAACTCAAGCGAGGTCTGGCGGCATTTCCGCTGGATCACGACCTGTCTTGCGACCCCTTGCTCAGCCGCTACAAGAATTGGGTGACCGCGCAACTGCGCCCCTTCAAGGCGGACCTGGTACACATCACGGCACCGGGGGATATGGGGATCCTGGGCCTTTGGGTGGCGCATTCCCTGAGGATTCCGCTGGTCGCGTCCTGGCATACCAACTTGCACGAGTATGCCTCCCGCCGGCTGAACAAGCTTTTTTCCTTCCTTCCCCGCAGTTGGCGGGAACAGGCCTGCAATACCGCCGAAGAGCAGAGTTTGCGCGCCTGCGTCCGCTTCTATGGCCTGGCCCGCTTCCTCCTGGCGCCGAACGAAACCATGGTCAATCTTCTCCAGGAGCGAACCGGTAAACCCGCCTACCTGATGGCACACGGTGTCGATCCCGAATTATTTTCCCCTCGCCGGCGCCGCCGGAGCGGTCCCTTTTGCATAGGGTACGTGGGCCGCCTCACTCCCGAAAAGAATGTGCGCCTGTTCGTGGACTTGGAGCGAAGTTTGCTCGCCGCCGGGCAAAGTAACTTCCGCTTCCTGGTGGTCGGAGAGGGTAACGAGAGGGACTG
>JBELAJ010000212.1:0-12925 GCA_049508935.1 Terriglobia bacterium
GGTCCCGCTCTTTTCCACTCAACATCAGCATCTCCTGTTTTTCCATCCATCAAGTTTGACGGAGTTCAACAGGACATTTCTACTTTGCTGAAACCGGACATTATCATTTTGCCGCGACACTTTTCTTTTTCAATCCCATGCTCTAGTAGTAATTGGGTTATACTTGCATCGTTTTTGCTGAGGCCGGTCGGCCTTGCTGACATCAGCCTGCCGACACTGGGGATGGCCCGCTCGGCCGGAGATTTCACTCGGTCATCCAAAGGGAAACTGTTGTGGGGTCTGAGATCATCGATATTCGCCGCTTCGAGGTATCGGCCTTCTCAGAGTTGTTGGACGCCGAAGCGCGCGCCTGGGGCGAAGGTCTCTATTGGGATTTCACTCCCTCCGCTCACGTGATTTCCAACTGCCTGAAGGAGAAGCGTCTTTCGGGTTACGCTCTGGTTCAGGACGGAGTCATTCGCGGCTACTGCTTTTTTTTCTGCGATGGCGAGAAAGGTCTGATGGGAGATCTGTTTGCCGGCCCGCCGCCCGCAGGTTTGGAGGAAGTCCTGCGCCTGTTGGAGCACTCCAACGAAACCCTCCTGGCAACTCCCGGCCTGCGGCGCGTAGAAGCGCAGCTCCCGCACTATAAATTCGAAGAGCTGGAAAACAACTTCATTTCCTGGAATTACCAGGGTTATCGGCGCCGCTTTATGGCCTTGTCCCTTCCCGATTGGCGACCCCAGGCCTTGTCCGGATCCGGCCCGAATGGACCGACGAGGCAAGCTCCCTGGCGCCTGGCTGATTTTTGTATTCTGCCTTGCGAAAAGAAATATTCTCACGAAGCCGCGGAACTGGTTTTCGGCGCCTATCACAACCACGTCGATGCGGCGATCAATGACCAATACAGCTCTCTGGCCGGGGCCACGCGGCTCATCGAGAACATTCTCCATTACCAGGGTTGCGGAGAGTTTATGGAGCAAGTTTCCAAAGTCGCCGTGCATCGCCAAAGCCACAAACTCGGCGGGGTGCTCACGGTGACGAGCGTGCGTTCCGATACCGCTCACATACCACAAATCGCTGTCGCCAGGACGCTGCAAGGATGCGGCCTCGGGACAGCATTGCTGGAATCCGCTTTCAGCGACTTGGTGAAGGCTGGATACCAACGCGTCTCACTCACTGTCACAGACCTCAACGCACGCGCGCTGCAACTCTACGAACGCCTCGGTTTCAGAACTTTCCGCAACTTCGGGGCTTTCGTCTTCAACAGGTAAGAACGGGACTCAGGAGTCAGGATTCAGGGGTTGTGGGGGCGGCCCTTGCGGCCACCCTGGGCAACCACAGGGTGCCCCTACAGCATGCGGGATTCTACCGCAGGATTGAGGATTCGCGATCCAGGAAAGGCAAAAGCCTTCAGCCCTCAGCTCTCGGCGTTCAGCCAGACTGCGTGAGAACAGGTTTCGGGGCTCAGGATTCTGGATTCAAGTCACCCTCACAGTCACGGCGTGAATCCCGAATCCTGAATCCTGGGTCCTGTTATTTGCTTTTGGCTTTGAGCAGGTCCTTCAACTCATCCATGAATTCCCGAATGTCTTTGAAATCGAGGTAAACCGAGGCGAATCGCACGTAAGCAACTTTGTCCAGCGTCTTCAGGCGGCCCATGACAAACTCCCCTAAATCCGCTGCCGGACGCTCCCTTTCTGCTGCCTCGGCAACCATCGCCTCCGCCTGATTAACGATCTCTTCGAGTTTCGACATCGGGACAGGCCGCTTCTCGCAAGCCTTCAGCAAGCCGGTCAGCAGCTTCTGGCGGTCGAACTTCTCCCGCCGGCCGTCCTTCTTCACCACCATATAGGGAATTTCATCGATTCGCTCGTAGGTGGTAAACCGGCGGCCGCACTTTGCGCATTCGCGCCGGCGGCGAATCGTGTCTCCAAACTTTGCCTCGCGCGAATCCACGACCTTGTCTTCCAGATGATTACAGAATGGACACCTCATAGGCTAGCTTTTCTCCGCCAGTTGCCTTTCTTCGTCGGCCAGTGCCTCCAACTTTCTGAAGGTTAGCCCCTCGTGGACCAACAGCGCCAACCCTGCCAGCAGGCAGGGAACTGAAAGAATCAACCACATGATTATCGCCGCGCCAGTGGCTGTCTCCGCGGGCTGGTTGTAAAGTTCATTCAAGGCGAGGATGATACTTACCTGGTAGCCGCCGCCGACCCCGGGGATTTGCACGGCCAGTCCAAGCGCGGCGCAAAACAGCACCACCGCGGCAGCCAGCCAGGAAAGTTTCGCGCCGCCCCCAGGAAGGCTTCGCAAGACCAGCCAGAAGATGGAGGTATTAACAAACCACACCGCCGCACTCAACACCAGGCTTCCCACCAGGTCCTTCCAGCTTTGGATAACGCTCAAACCCTCCGCGAACGAGCGCAGGAAGTGCTGGAGTTTCCTGAGCGCGGTGTTAGGCAAGAAGCGAAAAGCCAGCAACGCCCAGGCGGTTAGCTGCCGGGAGCGCAACCAGAATATGACCAATCCAGCGACCAGCAGGAAAGCAAAAACCAGCATGGCATCCCCGCCGCGATGCAGGGCGACGAGGATAGTTGAGCCGCGCGCCGTTCCGGGTTCAAGCGGCTCAAAGTCCAGCGCTGCGGCAAAGAGCAAAACAAGGAACACCGTGTCGAAGATACGCTCCAGCAGCCACACCGCCAGCATGGCGCTCATGGAGACATTTTCTTTCTTGGCAATGTAACCGGGGCGAACGAATTCCCCGGGCCGGCCCACGAGATAGATGGAACTGAAGCCGAGGACCTGGCCCTTCAACAGGACCCAGAGAGAGGCTTTTTTGATTGGACTGAGGAAGAATCTCCAGCGCCAGGCTCGCAAAAGGTAGCTACCGAATACCCCGACCAAGGCCAACAAGAGTAGGTCCGGCCTGGCTCCGGTGAGCAATGCCCACAAGCGTGACCACCGGAAACTGGCCCACTCCGGGCTCCGACTCAGGTTATAGATGATGAATGCGATGATGACGGCGCCGATACTCAGCCACAACCATCGCCGGTGGGCTTTTCGCATATTGGAAGCAATCTCGGTGGATTCGCCGACCGTTCCGAGTTACTTCAGATTCTCTGGAATCAGGAATTCGACCAGCACCAGGTCGTGCCACTCGCTCCCCAGCTTGCCGTGCCTCTCGTGAATCCCTACTTCCGTCCAACCGGTCACCTGGCACAGTTTCCTCGCCGGCTGGTTTTCGGCCAGGATACGTCCGATGAGCTTATAGAACCCTCGCTCGCGCGCGATGTCCTGCATGGCCTTCATCAAATCCTGCGCCACGCCGTGTCCGCGCAGGCTGCGCTCGATGTAGATGGCCAGTTCCGCGATTCCGTCATAGCAATGCCGCGGACTGTAAGGATTGAGCGACGACCAGCCCATCAACGTGTGTTTGACTTCTGCCAACAGCACCGGATACTTGTCCGGCCGCGCCGCCAGCCAGAGGTAACGCTCTTCTGGCGTGACGTAGGTGTTTTCAAAAGTCGCGCAGCGGTCTTGCACTCCTTGGTTGTAGATCCGCGCGATCTCCTTCGCATCTTCCACGCGTGCCGGTCTTATTTTGAGAGGACCGCTCCACTCTGCCATGGGCAACCGCCAGGAACGAGGATATCTGCCAGGCTTGGATTCTACCCTGAGGCCCGCCGGGAGAGCAACCGCCACGTTTGTAGCACCCTACTGAGAGTCACATAATATCGTGACGGACCAACCCCCTCACCTGGCGCTGCGCGCCACCCTCTCCCCCAAGGGGGCGAGGGCATAAATTCGGGTTATTTCTCCCCTCGCCCCCTTGGGGGAGAGGGGTCGGGGGGCGATGTCACTTATTTCCGCAATTCTCAGTAGGCGCAACTCTCATGGTTGTCCGAGTGCGGCCACAAGGGCCGCCCCTACACCGTGGGGAAAATCGGCGGCCCGAAGCTGCCGCTACGAAAACAGTCCCCCCAGATTCAAAACTACCACCGAAAGAACCATGGCCGACACCCCAAGGGCCAACAGTCCCCGGGTGCGCTGCGAGGTCGACTTCCATTCTCCCGCGAAAACCCCCAGCACGGTGGACGACAACACGCTCATGGTTAAGAATAAGGTGAATCCGGTTGAACTTCCGAATCTGCCCGCCAGAGTCACCCCAGCCCCATATAACAAGAGTCCCGATAGCCAGATCACGGCCATCAAGACGCCAAACAAGGTTTCTCTTGGCCAGCCTTTCTGCCGGAATGCCGCGAAGGTACGATTACGAAAGAGCCGATAACGACAGAAGCAAATGTTGGGAATGGAGCCAGCGCAGAAAACCAGCGACCAGACGCCGTAACCCGCCGTCAGCGGCGAAGCGCCGGAGTCGATGCTTTTGCGGATGATATCCCCGCTGAATGCATAACCGAGGTTAAAACACGACCCAACCACGCCCGTAAAGATGCAAAGCGCGAGCCCTGCTTTGAAGTTGCCATCCGAGGAGGCTTGAGTCGGATTGTCGCTTCGTTGCTCCTTCTCCCGGTTGCGGCTCGCGAGCGAGTAGAAAACAAGTCCTACAAACAGAATGGGCATGCTGCACAACAGCAGCACACCCCGCGCTCGAAACAGGTCCGCCGGACTCAGGACCAAGAGCGGTACCAATGCTCCCGAAAGACAAGCTAAACCGGAGACGACCGATACCGCAACCGCCAACCCCACGGCCTTGAGGCTCAAGCCATAGGTCACCTGTGCAATCCCCCAGAGGAAGCCGAACGTCACCGCCAGAACCAACACACGCGTCGGCACGCCACCATATACTTCCGTAAGACGGGGCACAAACCCGAATGCCATGACCCAGGGCAAGAAGAGAATGCCCACCACTGAGAATACGAACCACGTGTTTTCCCACTTCCAATTCCGTGCATATTTCATCGGCAACGCAAAACTTCCGTTAAAAATGCCGCTGATAAAAATGATCGCCATTCCTAACCAAAACTGTTCAACCATAGTCCTTCCTTTCCCGTTCCCTCCGTATGGGCGGCCGTTGTGGCCGCCCCGCGGTTACCACACCGCGCCGCGAATTCCAAAAGCCATGATTTTACCCGCATTCCTTATCTCGCGCGACCCTTTACTGCGGGGTAGCGCAGGCACTCCTGCCTGGGCCCGTGGCTCTATAGGCTAACCTCGCGCGCAGGCATGAGTGCCTGTGCTACCTCGCGGGCCGCGGCAGGGAAATTCGGCTGGTCGCCCGCCAAGGCTCCAAGCAAGCGAGGCTTCGGAGTGGCTTGCGGCACCGATGCCGGAACCTACGTCGCGCATATGGCGGAGGTCGCCGTGAACAAGGATAAGGGGAACATCATGGTGAAGCGGGTCGTTTGCGCGCAGGAGGTGGGTTTGTGCGTCAATCCGGAAGGCGCCCGGCTGCAATTGGAGGGCGGCATCACCATGGGCCTGGGATACGCGTTGAGCGAGGAGGTTCGATTCAACGGCGGCGAGATCCTACATTCGAATTTTGATACCTACACAATCCCTCATTTCTCTTGGCTGCCGCAAATCGAGACAGTGATATTGGATGCGAAGGACTCACCCTTTCAAGGCGGCGGGGAACCACCGATCATCTGCATGGGCGGCGTGATCGCCAATGCAGTATTCGACGCGACGGGCGCGCGGCTATTGCAACTGCCTATGACGCCGGAAAGGATTAAGGAAGCTCTCTTCAAACGCGAGTCGTAGCTGTTGGCGGAGGCCTGCTTCGCGCGGTCTGCGATTCGTCCCTGTCCCGCCGGCACGAAGCGCGAATCCAAAATGCAGGTCCTTGCTACTCCGCTCTCCGCTCCCTGCGATGGGTTCGCTGCTTCACGAACATGCGAGGGTCGTAACTGATCGGCAGCACCTCGCGAACCACAATTCCCTTGTAGTCCGGGTGCCCCGGATTAGCCAGACAGTTGTTCTCCGCAGGCGCAATCACGGAGGGTACGACCAACACACAATGCTCAGCCCTCCGGACAAAATCATCACCGAATCTGGCGAGTTGAGCAGGCGCTGCGGCCTCGCGCCAGTTTCGCGGCAAATCATCGGCTTCAATCTCCTCCCGCTCCAAGTCGTCGGGAACTTCGGCCGTCGCGATTACGAGGTCCGCAGGCGGATCGTCCTTGTCGAGATGCACGAAGTATTCCAGTAACGCAAGGGACTGATGCTCTGAGGCAGAGCAGAGGCGGGTACCGGCGCTTGACCAACGGCCTCCGTAGCGATACGCACCCTCACCGTCAAAAGGGCTGGAAGCATACCGCCGTCGCAAGACTCGATACACTCGGCTCAACTGATTCCGCCGTACCCGATGCGGCCCAGGATGTTTTCTACCTGGCGCGCGCCCAATTCCGTATCGATGACCGACATAGGGGCCAGACCGCCGAGGGCATGATTGGAACGCTTCAGCCAGCGCAGGGCGCGCTCGTGGTCGCCCAGATACTCATCGGCGAGAGCGATGATCCGCGCCAGGCGGTAGAGTCTGTCGGATTCGAAACGCGCCAGCCGTCCCGTGCGGCGACGACGTTGCAGGCTCCGGGTGGAGAGATCAAGCGCGCTGGCGAGTTCTTTTAAGGTTAATCCCGAGGCGTGCATCAACTCCTCCACGACGCGCGGCGGGAAGCCCTCACGGATTGCCTCTCTCAAGTGATCCTCGCTGGCAAGGGCCCGGCCCAGACCTTGCTTGCCACCTAGTTCCCCGATCACCGCTCGTAGTTCGTTTACCATATGGCATCTATGATAGCGACAAATGGCGCGCATGTCAAATGTGGACGTCTCAAGGAGCGAGGAGCACAGACCTGTTATCCAAAGCCTGCGGCGCTTCTCTAATTCGCATTGCATTCAAGCCTCCGCGGAGGGAGGTTGCTCGTCAGACGTTGAGGAGAAAGAATACGTAATCTGCTCCTGCGAACTCTGAACTTTGTTTTTCGGGCCGCGCGTGCACCGAGAACTCTACGCCGTGTAATCCGCCGAGACACGCTGAAAACGATTTCAGACTTTCTGTCATCTGGCCGCCGTTTGCTAGCCTATGGCCAGACTCCGGCGAAACGCGCCCTACTGCATTCCTCCGAAACAACAAATCCTGTTGAAAGCACAACTAGTTAGCTATACCATCGTAGGGCCTGCGATACGAAAGAAAGGAGTGAGTGATGACCTTGAACGCTGGTTCCGACATTGCCATGGTGGACTACCTCAAAGGTGTTGACACACCGACGCTCTCGAACGCCATTGAAACCCTGCGCCTGCGGCCGCAAAACGCGGGGTTCGCGCCGCTTCAGATTTCTTGTCTATTTCCGGAGTTCGGTCGCATGGTGGGCTACGCCGTCACGGCTCAGGTGGAGACCATGAGCGCAACCACCGCAGACCGGAAGACATTCCTGTCTCTCTACGAGGCGGTGATGCACTCGCCGAAACCTGCCGTGGTTACCTTTCAGGAAATAGGCCCGCAGCCGGACTATGCCGCTCATTGCGGCGAGGTCATGGCCACGATATTCCAGCGGCTCGGCGCCATAGGATTGGTCAGCGATTGCGCGGTTCGGGATATCCCTGAAGTCCGAGCACTACGATTTCATTATTTCGCCCGTGGAGCAGTCGCAAGTCATGCTTATTTCCACATTGTGCGGGTCGGGGTGCCGATTCAAGTCAATGGATTGGTCGTCCACCCGAATGACCTGTTGCACGGGGATGAGAACGGATTGATTGTGGTCCCAAAAGAAGGGCTCGAAAAGCTGCCCGCCGCAGTCGAGGCTGTCCGCGCACGAGAGCGCGCGCTGATGGAGTTCGTCCGCGGAGTTGAATTCAATTTCGATGGGCTGCGCCAGCGCATCCTCGAATGACCTAGTGCAAGACTGCGTAGCTAAAGGCGTCTCGACGACGGTCTGTCATTCTGAGCGAAGCGAAGAATCCCGGCAGTTCGCGAGATTCCAGCACTGCGTAGATTCTTCGCCTCGCTCAGAATGACAGTAGAAAGGTGAGGGTGGAGACCGAGCCCCTCAGTCAAGGAGATCCACTTAGTTTTGCGGACAGTCCAAATCTGGAACCCAGAACACCTGGCCGCCGGTTCTTGCCATCTTGAGTCCGAGCGATGGAAGTTCGTTTTTGGTGACGCCTAGGTACGTAAAGTGAGGCAAGTCCGACTTCACGGTTTGAAACCAGCCATGGCGTTCCAGGATTGAGCGCACGGCCGGGTTATCGTGTTCTTTAACGTCGAAGGCGAGCATGGCGAGGTGCTGCGAAGCGCCGGGGACAGCCACCGAGGAGAGTATTGACTTGGAAAAATCCTTGCTGAAATACAGCCCGCGACGCTCAAGCCTGAGGATTTCTGCCGCCTGTTCGCGCGCGGCCAGGTTCCTGATCTGCCTGGCTTCCGCGGCGTTTAGCAGTCCCTTGCCGACCCAATGTTGCAGACCGGGATCGACGCGGCTTTGCCACAGTTGGAGGGTGTCGTCATAGCCGCGCTGGGCCGCGTCCGTGCCTCGAGGCGAAATGGTAAGATGGGCTTCCTTTGCCTCTTCGCGGGCTTTCATCAAGGCATGCATAGCAGCGCCTTGGAGCCTCACCGTGATCCCGGAAAACTCGGCATGCTCTGTGCGCAGGTTCGTTTGCCAGCGTGCAACGGCGGCTGCATTCGGAAATATCACCACGGGCGGCGCCTCAATTCCGCGGGCTACGAACATCGCACCATATTCTCCGAGGATGCGCCAACTTAGCGGATCGCCTGGGTCCGGCCAGTGAAAGCTTGCTGGAAAACTTCTGAAGAATACTGATTGGGCGAGGCACGGCGGCACAGCGGGTGAAATGACCTGCGGCCCGGCACAAGGTCCGCCGCCGTTCGATAGGCAGCAGAGCGCGGTTACCAGGCATGCCGTTCTCAGTGTTTGCACGCTGCAATTGTATCTGCGCTCGTCGGACTTTCACACCTCTAATCATCGCCTTGCACTTTCATCGTCCCCGGTATAGTATGGGCGCGATTTTCGGGTGAAACTATGAGCGATCCTCTCACGCGTCGCAGTTTTCTTCGCACTGTCTCCGGAGGAGCCGCGGGGTTGGCTCTCGCGACGGATCTCTCCTCGCGCTCGCTTGCCTCGAACCCAGGATGGAAGGCCGGACTCGCACGAGAAATCATCACGCCGCAAAAATCTCTCTGGATGGCGGGCTATGCGAGCCGCCAGAAGCCGTCTGAGGGAGTGGCTCAAGACCTTTACGCCAAAGCCCTGGCGCTGGAAGACCGGACTGGCAAGCGAGCTGTATTGGTGACGAGTGACTTGCTGGGGTTTCCCGCGGCGGTTAGCCACAACATCGCGGAGCGAGTGGAGAAACAATATCACTTGACGCGCGACCAGTTGCTGCTGAGCTCTTCTCACACGCATTGCGGCCCGGTTATCGGCAAGATGCTGGGGACCATGTACCCGATGAATTCGCAACAGTGGTCCGACGTGGAGGCGTACACCGGCGACCTCGAGGACAAGGTCGTTGCGTTGGTCGGAACGTCGCTCAAATCCCTGCAGCCCGCCCGAATGGATTTTGGACATGGCAGCGCCGGCTTTGCTGTAAATCGCCGCGCCAGAACGAACGAAGGGATCGTCATAGGGGTAAATAAAGATGGCCCGGTGGATCATGACGTTCCAGTGCTGCGGGTCAATGATGGGCACGGAAAGCTCCGGGCGGTCGTCGTGGGGTATGCGTGTCACAACACCACGGCGCAAGATATGCTCCAATTTAACGGCGATTACGCAGGTTTTGCGCAAGCTTGGCTCGAAGCGCATCATCCTGGCGCGATGGCGCTCTTCGTCGCCGGTTGCGGGGGCGATGCCAACCCCTATCCTCGCGGGTCGATCGAACTCGCCCAGCAGCACGGCGAGGAGTTAGCGGCGGCGGTGGAACAGGTGCTGGCCGGCAAGCTTCAGCCGGTCCATGGTCCCCTGAAGACAGCTTACGAAGAGTTTCCAGTCGCCTTCGCCACTCCGCCAGCCCGGGAGGAGTTGAACGCCCAACTCGCGAACCAGGATGTGCATCATCGGAACTGGGCTGAAGCAATGCTTAAGGTTCTGGATCGCGACGGCCGTCTGCCCAGCGAATATCCATACCCGCTCGAAATCTGGCAATTCAGCAACGACCTCACGCTCGTCGCGCTGGCAGGCGAAGTCGTGGTGGATTACGATCTGCGTCTGAAAAAAGAATTGGGGGCAAAAAAACTCTGGGTGGCCGCATACTGCAATGACGTGTTCGCCTACATCCCGTCGTTGCGCGTGCTCAAAGAGGGTGGCTACGAAGGCGGGGGCGCCATGGTATATTACGGCCAGCCCGGCCCATTTGCGCCGAGCATCGAGGAAACGATCATCGGAAAGGTACACGATCTGATTGGGCAGGTTCGCTCGTCGTCCTAACCGTACTGCATGTCATTCTGAGCGAAGCGAAGAATCTCGGCAGTTCGTTCACTCAAGGTGGACTCAGCAATCATCGGGGCTGGAAAGGCGGATCGGGACCCTCCCAACACATCGCTTTCTGCGCCCCTATAGCAACTGCGGTGATTCTTCGCTGCGCTCAGAATGACAATGCCGGGGCTCAGCACGATATAGTTTCAAACGTTGGAGTTCTTAGGAGGACATATGGATGATCATCTCACGCGGCGTCATTTCCTTCGTACGGTGTCCGCCGGGGCGGCAGGGTTGGGGTTGACCGCGGGGGTTGCGGCGAGTCCTCGCCCCTCAAGCTCGAGGGGAGAGAAACTCGCCATCCTTGGCGGGAAGCCGGTCAGAACTGAGCCATTTCCCGCTTGGCCCATCGTCCGCGAGAACGACGAAAAAGGCTGGATGGAAGTGCTGCACAGCAGCGAGTGGTGCCGTGCAGGCGACGGCCACTTTGCGACCCGGTTCGAAGAGAAATGGGCGGAAACATTGGGCGCAAAGTTCTGCGTGGTGACGTCGTGCGGGACTACAGCGCTCTACACATCGCTCAATGCTGTGGGCGTGGAACCCGGCGATGAGGTTATCCTTCCGCCCTACACCTTCGTCGCCACGCTCAACGTCATTTTGGTGCAACACGCGCTGCCGGTGTTCGTCGATAGCGATCGGGAGACTTTCCAGATCGATGCCGGCAAAATCGAGGCCAAGATCTCTTCCCGGACGAGGTGCATCATGCCGGTGCATCTGGGCGGCAATCCGGTGAATATGGATCTTGTGCTGGAGATTGCTAAGAAGCACAAGTTGCCGGTTGTCGAGGACGCGTGCCAGGCGCATACGGGCGAGTGGCGGCGCCGCCGTGTCAGCACCCTGGGCGACCTGGGCTGCTTCAGCTTTCAAGCCTCCAAGAACCTCAATTCCGGCGAGGGCGGAGCCATACTGACCAGCGATCCGGCGCTCCATGAGTTTTCGAAGAGCTTCCAGGACCAGGGCCGGGGGCCTGCGGGAGCCGCATTCGCGTATGCGCGGCAGGGTTCTAACCTGCGCATGACGGAATTTCAGGCTGCTCTGTTGTTGCAGCAATTGACGCGCGTGGAAGAGCAATCGCGAGTGCGCGAACAGAATGCGCAGTACCTCACCAGCTTGTTGCGCGAGATTCCAGGAATCTTTCCCGCCCGCATGTACGACGGCGCGACGCGGAACGGTTATCACCTCTACATGTTCCGGTACGATAAAGCGCACTTCGACGGTCTGCCGCGGGCGCGCTTTCTCGAAGCTTTGGAAAAAGAGGGAATTCCTTGCTCGGGCGGCTACTCACCGTTAAACAAAGAGCCTTTCATCACGCGGACGCTCAATTCCAGGGTCTACCGGAGGATGTACTCGGAACGCGACCTTGCGGGCTGGGAAGAGCGCACCGCTTGCCCCGAGAACGACAAGCTTTGCGAAGAAGCGGTCTGGTTCTTCCAAACCATGTTGCTCGGCCCGCGCCGCGATATGGACGACATCGCTGACGCTGTCCGGAAGATTCAGCAGCAGGCGAGGGAATTGCGAACCCAGTCCTGAGCGGGAAGGTTGTAAACTTGGGATGCCGCTGTGATTCCGAATCCTTACATGTCATTCCGAGAAGCGAGGAATCTCGCTCTGGTCTGGGAAGGAAGGGCTCAAGGCGAGATTCTTCGCTCCGCTCAGAATGACAGTGGTCAAGATCACACTGAACCTTTGCCTGCCTACGGAAGCGAAACCACTACGGTGTCGTCAACCTCCGAGTCGAGCCCCAAGTTCTTGATCCTCTCCACCAGACTCGGCGTTGCCTCTTGGCCGCGCGCAAACAGCACCGGTCCAGAGCGGGTCTTGACATCTTCAGTGAAGACCATTCCGGCCCGCACCGCGCGGAGGGGGAGGTGAAGGATCCTCTCCTCACGCGATTTATGATTTCGCAGTCGCGAGATTGCCTCCAGGATGGCAGGGTCGTACCATCCCGGCCGAGCCCGCATGGTCTCTATCGCTTTTTCCACTGAGTAACCTTGGGCTTCCAGGACATCGAAATCCGACGCGGCTTTGAGGGCGCGCGAGCCCCAAGGGATGGCCTCGCCGCTGACCCCGTTACCAGGTGGCCCCTGTCCGTCGTAATGTTTGTCCTGGTACTTGAGAATCTCTCGAACATATTCGAGACGCGGAATGTCGACCAGGAGTTGTTCGGTCACCGTGGGCAGCTTATCCACGATGACCTGTTCGGAGGCGGTGAGAGCCCTGCCCTGATAGAGCCTGCTCGCAGTCTCACCCGGAAGCGTTATCCAACCAATCTGTGCCAGCATGGCTGCGATTTCAGACTGCCAGGGGGTTGATACCGGGTCAGAGGCTGCCAATTCACTGACCAGTTGACGGGTGCGGAGGGCGCGTCCGAAGGCGGGTGCGCGACATAGAAGTTGGAATTAGGCGGCAATAGCCGCCCGACGGCTCTCCCAGTAATCCTCAAAGCCGCCATTGAGATAAGCGCAGCGCAGGGCCAGGATGGCGTTGGCTCCGCG
>JBELAJ010000213.1:0-12867 GCA_049508935.1 Terriglobia bacterium
GCACTCCAAGCCTCACCTAACCAAAAGCCATGTAAGGCTTAGAGTACCATAAGAACCTTCTCGCCCGCATTAGAAGGGCCTCGGGGCCCCTTTCTAAACAGCAGAATGCGCCGGATCCGAGTGTCACAGAGCTTGCGCCAGTGCGTGCCTGGGTTGCCCACCGAGTCGACCGGCGCCACGTGAAGCGTGAGCTCGTTCCTGAAACCATGTTGCAGGCCAGCGATGGCAAGCGTGGTGTGGGGGTCAGACATTACGAAGCTGGCATCCGAAGGTTCCAGCTTTATATTCGGATCAACGTCGTAACCGAAGACTACCGGATCACTTTCTGGGTCAGTTCCCACTCGATGGAGGTACACGCGGCTCTTCAGCCTGCGCTCATTTGGATCGGCGCCCGGCCCGAGTTTCTGAAACCGGATATGGAAGAACGACCGGTTATCGGGAAGCCATGAAATGCCCCCATACCAACTGCGGTCGATGGTTTCACCGGTGTCGCGGGCGGAAGAAATGTCCAGGATGTGAATTACGGCATCCTCGGAGCCTCCGGGCGAAACCCCATAGGCGACATAGTGCCCATCATACGAGGGCACGTAGTAGTCGAGAGAGTAATGGGTTCCCGATAGGGTGACGAACTTGCCAGGATCAACGAGCAACTTCTCGTTTCCGTTCAGCCCATCGCGCTCATAAAGCTTACTCACCTCTTCGCTGGCCAGCATCTTCTGGTAGTAATACCTTTCGCCCTCATATCTCTGGACATTGCTGACATGGTACGGGGCGGATTGGTCGAGCTGCTCGATGCGGTCGAGGAGCTGCCGGCGGCCTGGAATGGTCGCCAAGACTGCCCGTGTGTAGTCGTCCTCGGCCTTGAACCACGCTTGCACCTCCGGGTCCTTGAGGTTCTCCATGTAGCGATAAGGGTCCACAACCTTGATCCCGAAGTATTCGTCGGTGACGGGCCTGACCGGAGCCACGGGCGGGGAAGATGAATTGGCCGACTGCGAACGCAGGTCTAAAGAGTGCGCGGTCAACAGGAGCGCCAGGGAAGCAAATGCGTAGAGAAATAGCCGCTTTGCGGTCATGACTAGCCCCTTGTGTCGGATCTCCCAGAGGTTACTAATAAGATTAGTGCGTGTCAAGGCGCCATGGAAGGAGCACACACAAAGTATGCTGTACACGCCGCCCGCGGCCCGTAGAAGCTGGCCGCGACGAGCCCAACGCACGGGTCGGGCGGTGTATGCCAAGTGAGCGGTGCTCATTTGACGGGAAGGCGACTTTTCAGTCCGAATCCCGGTGACGGCAGAACCTACTGATCGGCAGTAACTTGCCATGAGAAGAGTGAATAGATTCTGTTGCCACCACCTGGAAGTGTTTTCCGACTGCGCGGCAGGAGTTGAGCGATTGCGCTCTAATGTACGACCTTACCCGCCCAAATCTCCCGAGGGAACTCAATCCGGATGGGAATTGAACCTTGTCTCCGGAGAAGCGCCAGGCAATCTTCAAGCCGATCTTCAAGTGGATTAACCCATGCTTCGCTGATATGATCTGCGGCTGACTGCAGCATTCGATCCAATTCTTATGTGTCAGATTGACTGACCTTAGAACATGGCCATTACTGCTATGAGCTTCAGGACCGCCTCAATCTCTGTAATCATCCCAACGTACAATGAGGAGCACACGATTGGCGATTTATTGCATAATCTCCAAGAAGTCGGAGCTGATGAGGTTATTGTTGCCGACGGGGATTCCAGTGACCGCACCGTTGCGATCGCGTCGAACCGCGCACGCGTCATCCGTTGCAAAACGTGCCGCTCCGTGCAAATGAATTTGGGCGCCCAAGCATCATTCGGAGATGTCCTACTCTTTCTCCATGCGGACGTTCGGCTGGGCCCGGGCGCCCTGGTTGCGCTGAGGAACAGCTTGCGCGACCCGGATGTGGTGGGTGGAAATTTTGATGTCCGCTATGGGGGCTGTGACCTGGTGGCATGGGTTTTTACTTCAGTGAATCGATGGCGGAGGCGGCTGGGGGTGTTTTATGGAGATTCTGGGATCTTCTGCCGCAGGCAGGTTTTTGAAGCGCTGGGGGGTTACGCACCCTGGCCCATCCTGGAGGATTACGACTTCGCGCGTAGGCTGCGAAGGGCGGGAAAGTTGGCATTGCTCGCCGAACCTATCTGGGTTTCGGACCGGCGCTGGCGAAACGCCGGCATATTTCGAACCATGTGGAGTTGGTTCTGGGTGCAGGGCCTGTACTTAGCTGGTGTGAGGCCGGAACGATTACTTCGCCTTTATCCACCTGTGCGCCATCCAAACGACACTTCCAAGGAGGACTGCTGCTAATGACTCCTTTGAAGAACATTACGTCAACCCCTCGCGCCGATGACTCTTCAGTGGGGGATTTCAAGACAGCAGTTGCGGCGCATGGATACCGAGCCCTGCTTCGCACCGAGACTCGGACTTTACAGATCAATGTGGGCAAGCTCTGCAATCAAGCTTGTCATCACTGCCATGTGGACGCCGGTCCGAAGCGCATCGAAATCATGAATCGCGCGACGGCCGAGCGAACCATGGAGTTACTCAGCCGAAGCCCGACGCTGGAAGTGGTCGACATCACGGGTGGAGCGCCTGAGCTGCATGCCAACTTTCGCTGGTTCGTCGCAGAGGCGCGCAAGCTGGGACGTCACGTGATCGATCGTTGCAATCTGACCGTGCTGTTTCAGCCATCCTTGGAGGACTTGCCGGGATTTCTAGCAGAGCACCAAGTCGAGATCGTCGCCAGCCTGCCGTGCTACACCGCCGACAACGTTGAAAAGCAGCGCGGGGGCGGGGTGTTCGAAAAGAGCATCCGGGCGCTCCACCTCCTAAACGGCTTGGGGTATGGGCTGCCTGACTCGTCTCGCGCTTTGAACCTCGTCTACAATCCCCTCGGCGCATTTCTCCCTCCGCCACAGGAGCGATTGGAAGCAGAGTACAAGATACAGCTCCGCCAGCGCTTTGGAATCGAGTTTCACCGGTTGTTTACGCTTACCAATCAACCGATCATGCGCTTTGCCGATTGGCTGCGTTTGAATGGGCAATTTGCCGATTACATGGGTTTGCTCGTCAATCATTTCAATCCTCAAACAGTGCCGAATCTTATGTGCCGGTCTCTGGTGAGCGTTGGATGGGATGGGAAGCTGTATGATTGCGACTTCAACCAGATGCTTGACCTCTCGATGCCCAATAAAAGAGGGGCAGAGAGTCCCACCGTTTGGAGTCTCGACAGCTTCGCGGGCCTCGCCGGGCTGGGTTTCGCCACCGGCAGTCATTGCTTCGGCTGCACGGCTGGCGCCGGTTCAAGCTGCGGAGGAACCCTCGCATAAGTCCGGTCAAAGAGAGTTGGCACAAGATGCCCTTGCTCAATACGCTGCTCGCGCCCGATATGTTTACGATCGCGAACTTCTCCCAAACGCGCACCCACCTGCCTGGATCATTCCCCAGCCCCACGAAGTCTACAAAGGCCATCAAGCGATTGGGCGATGCGTCCTTGCAGGCCCGGCTGAAACCGTGGATGCGCCGATGGCTGGAGAGGTTTTTCAGGTACCGGAGATAGCATGGACACGCAGGGCTGTATTTGCATCTTCGCGAAGGCTCCCAGACCGGGAAAAGTAAAGACGCGCCTGATTCCGGCACTTGGAAGCGATGGGGCCACCGCGCTCGCCACGGCATTTCTCCAGGACACAATAGAGTCCATTGCTTCTTTGCCCTGGGCAAAAGCCGTGATTGCAACAACGGAATATCTTGATTCATCCATTGTTTCTAGCCCCGGCGAGTTATGGCTTCAGGGTGAGGGGAACCTGGGGGTTCGCCTGGAGCGGATCTTTTGCCGCGCTCTGACGGGTTCCTCTATCGCTATAGCGATCGGAGCGGATAGTCCGGGACTTCCTCGAACTTTTCTTGAACAGGCCCGTTCTGCGTTACAAAAGGTGGATGCCGTCGTTGGACCGTGCGAAGACGGCGGATTCTATCTGCTTGGACTGCGTCGCTGCCCTTCCGGAGTGTTCGACGGAATCTTGTGGAGCGATAGTGATACGTTCACGCGGACACTGGCGAATCTCCAAAGAGCCGGATTGACCGTACAGGTTCTTGAGCCCTGGTTCGATGTGGACCGGCCGGAGGACTTGGCCAGGCTGCGAGCATTGATCGCCACCGGCAG
The DNA here is from genome assembly GCA_049508935.1 of Terriglobia bacterium. Lineage (GTDB taxonomy): Bacteria > Acidobacteriota > Terriglobia > UBA7540 > UBA7540 > CAVROP01. The sequence goes on from JBELAJ010000213.1 coordinate 4,190, forward strand.
AATCCATAGTCCCAAGACCTGCGAAGTGCTCGCACAACTCCTGAGTTAATTGATGCGGGGAAAACTGGCCATTGAGCCATCGAGACCCACTTGCAGGAACCAGGGAATCCACTGCAATTTCAAGGCACTTTGGCGATCTGGCAATCGTAAAGTGAAGGGACGTAATCAGCGCGGCCCGACTCGGCCGCACCTTCAATCGAACAGATGCTCGGCGCGGGCGCAGTTTCAATTTCTGTTTCCCTCTGGAAACTCGATGAGGAGTGGCTCCCGAACGGGATGCCGGAGAAGTTCGAGAGCCGTCATCACGATATGCTTTTGAAGGTCAATATCGTGCGGCGCGCCCAACGGAAATCCCAGCGGCCGATCTACTGCGAGCGCACGAGGCGGTCGGACTTGCACTGTTACCTCGCGCAGCAAGCTGATCGAAACGGTGGGTATACCTGACTTCTCGATCACACTTTGAATCAGCCCGACGGACTGATGGCAGAGCGGTCAAACCGGTGTCAGCAAAGCGCCATCGACGGCGTCCTCCGCCAACCTGCGCGCAACCTCAGGGGCCGTACTGCTTACCAATCGCGCCGGAGCCGAGATCGAGCCCATGAAGCTGTAATGGCGCAGCGCCACCTCCCCGATATGGCCCTCGGCCTCCAATTCCCGCAATCGATCCAACGGTAACGCCAAGTTCTTATCCCTCTCAATACCAGAGTGATCAAAGGCATCGCTTTTGTGAGCGATCTGCAACGTATGCAGATTGGTTTCGAGCGGAATCTCACGGAACGAACAATCGCCGCCCCGAATCGACGGATCGAATGGCGCTTGCTCGGGACGGAAAAAAGCCGCGGTGGTCACCGCGGCAATTCGTGATTGGGAGAGCGGCTTCGCCAGTACCGCACCAGGGCGCCAATCAAACTGGCGATACCTGTAGGTCCCCATGAAGATTCGATACTGCAATTTCAGATCGGATAGCTTGGCCATTGCGTCATCGTTTGAAAACCAATGAATGGGCAGAAGAAACGTGTGCGGCACGCTTATCCATCCCTACCCTCAACGCTCCCTTTTCACGCACCCTAGTGTTTATCAACGAATGGGCAATGGCAAACCGAAGTTCCGGGTGAGCGAAGGGGCGCTCGCAAACTATAATAAGTGCGGACTTTGCTGGATTTGGAACGAAAAACGCCCTTCCCGTCAGCAATCATGCAAACTCCCCCGAAACGGGGTTCGGGTCCTCGAAGCGGACTTCGGGGGAGTCACGGGTCACTTCTCAAGGCAGGAAGCGGTAAGTGTTTTTCCAAGTATGTCGCTTGGGTGTAATCCACAGATGTACGATTGGTTTCGGCGAAGCACTTCGACGGCTCGCCGATTTTCCGGGAGTTGGTCCGATGCCCCTCAGCGGAAAAGCTTGCCCGAGCAGCCAAATGTGGGTCACAGGTCAGTTTTGTCTTAGCTTTAGGACCGGAGGATTGGGCGGCTTCACACCCTCTTTCCGGCCGCATTCCGTGTAGCTTCCCGATTTGAGGCAACACGTAACAGATGACCAGGTCAAGTGGTTGTCGTCGGGGCCGGTTTGCAGATATTCTACGACCTGTGTGTAATCCGGCGAAACGGTGATGTCCCCCGACGAGGGCAGGAGTTCCCCCCCTCCGATGGTATCTCCAAGGTCCAACAGCGTGATCAGGTTCAGGTTTGAATCCAGGGCCAGAATCTTCAATTGTATTCTCGGGCAAGCCCCGCATTGCCCAGACCCGAATTCTGAAAGCCAGACCTCCGGCCCTTCCTTAATCAGGATATTGCCATCGGTCGTTCGTCGAGCATCGAACCCTTCTTGCGACACTTCGCTTCCAAACTCTCGAATTGTATTCCCATGGCGATAGGTGAACAGCGGGCCGCAAATCCACTCCCCGGCGCCAATGCCGTGCCAAAAGAAATGAACCGGCCGAACCGTGGGCGAGATCGTGTCTCCCGGCTCGTATTGGTATCCTTGCGCTTGGTTGATGATGAGGAACGCGTCCGTTTGATAGGGATTGTCAGAGGTTTCCTTGGGGATGAACCAAGCCGGTTGCATGTTCCTATAAATGTCGGCGCCTTGGAGTTTGTCTCCGCAAGGCGACAGCTCGAACACGCGTGGCGGGTCAAAATGTAGAAGGTTGAATGTCTCCGGCTTCCCAAACGCTCGCGTGGCCGACGTCGAGGAGAAAGGCCCGTACCTTCTGCCCTGCGGCGCTGCACTGAAGACATCCACCAGCAAGCGCAGTTCGCTCAATTGCAGCGTGTTGAGCGGAGGGAAAGAAGAGTACGGAATATCGATCTCGAAGATGTAACCCGGTTTGCCGGCGCGAGTCTCCGCGCGGAAGCTGACATCACCGTGCGGTTCAAGGACCGCGAGCCCGTTGCCTGCGTATTTTGTGGAGATGACCCCATAGGCCGGCGTGGCGTACGATTCCATCGACACGCTGCTTGCCAGCAGCCACTGCCGCACAAAGAGCCGCTTGAAAAGGGGACGATATTTCTGCTGGGCTACGAACCAGGCGCGACACTTTTCGTGATCAGCAGTATCCTTCGATGATGGGTTCGGCGTGGAAGCTATTTCCGAACACCCATTGGCGCTGTCCAGCTCATGTAGGCCGAACTGATCTCCCCAGCCGATAGGAGGCAATTCCACATCGGTCGCGCCTGCCAGCCACACCTCCACGTGGTCCTTCAACAGAATCGAAGCCTGGTTTTTCGGCCACTCCGGAGCATTCCCATCGACCTCGCCAGCGATGCGAAGGGACCGGCCAGTATTCCCAATCCAGAGATGGCCGGCTCTGGCTCCGTCCGCGTGGGGCATCAAGTTCACAACCGGTGGCACGCCCCCGGCGAACCGAAAGCCGGGCTGGCCGAGTGTGCCGGGGTCGAGTTGCGAGACCGGAATGGGTGGCTGGGTATTCTGAGCCAGAGCGAGAAGGCCAAAACAAAGAAGCCCGAGAAATGCGATTGATACACGCCAAGCCATCAGAGCCTCCTGGCGTTAGCTAACGCCCTGGAGCGTCGCATCCAAATCGCTTGCGTATCATCGAGGCACCCCGCCGGGGGGAAAACTCGAAAGGGGTACTTCAATACTCAGATCACGATCCACGACCTGCACCATCGCGCTGCCGCCGGCCCCCGCTCCTGGAACCCATGCATGATGTTCCGTAGGACCACGCGTATCAACGGTGCCGTCAGGTCGCCTGAGTACCGGGCCCCGACCCCCGATCACTTCTCGTAGCGGGTTAACCCCAATCGTGTATCTTCCGGGGGAAACTCCGCGCACCACAGCGGTACCGTCAGGGTGAGTCATTACCGGAGGCAAAGACCTGGACTGCGGCGTGTTAACCATCCGCATTGCGCCTGGCTCGGAACTCATGATCCTGACGAGGTAGCGGTTATCGCCGCCGCCGTTTCCATCATTTACCACTTTCACGGTAATGGTGTAAGTGAGCGAGTAGCGGTATATGAAACGAATATTGCGAGTTTCCTCTTCGGGTTTTACTGGGATAAGTTGTGCTTTTTCCATCGATGCTTCGTTTGGATAATAAACCCAACTGTAACGCATGGGCTTCACGGGGCCCAGTCCGGTGCCAGTCCCAACGTAGCAATCACCGGGAGGCACTCCGGAAATGCGGAAGTCGCCCCGATCATCCACGACCGCCTGACCGGCTTCAGGGCGATTCTCATTCGTGCTACTCGGGCGGGAGCAGAAAGCTGTCACGGTTAACCCCTGCAGCGGAACACCATCCTGGTCGTGCACGGTGCCGGAAATGACTCCGGTCGGTTGCAACCGGTAGTCAAGATTGTCCATGTGTTGCCCGCTCTCCAGGGAAATCTGGCTGGGGCCCGGATCAGTTTCCGTCGGCTGCTGCCCCGACATGGGGGCGAAGCCTTGGCGTTGCAAGCGAATCGTGTACGCTCCGGGTTCCACGCAAGCAAATGCATACGCCCCATCGGTTCCGGTCCGCGCCGCCTGTGGGGAAAAAACCGGAGCAGAACCCTCAATCTGGGCGGGATCGAAATGATGAATTAGTTGTATGATGGCTCCGGCAATAGGCGCGCCCGTGTCGGCGCGATAGATATGCCCTGAAACTGAGCCCATACCGGCACCCGTTGAGGGGGGCGGCAATACCTGTTGCCCGACCCTCAAAATCCCGACGTTTCCCATGAGGGCGAGCGGGATTTGAAATCGAATATTAGAGATTTCCTCCCCCGGCTTCACCTCCAGCAGTTGTGCTGTCTCCATGGAATCCGCGTTGGGATAGAACTTGGCGCGAACCAGGGGGCCGCGATCGGGTGGATTCGTCGCAACCGCAATGTAGCAGTGGCCCGGCGCAAGCGGAGACACCCGAAAGTTTCCTTGGTCGTCTGTTAGCGCGTAGGTCTCACCGTACCCGGGATAAGCGACGGTCGCAGGATTAAGGTTCGGGTTTTGGCAGAAAACGCTAACCGCCATTCCCTGGAGGGGATCGTTGTACTCGTCATGAACGCTGCCAGAAATGACCCCGGCTGGTTGCAGTCGAAAGTCGATATTTTGCGCGCCGCCTTCGGAAGGGACCATAACACGTTGGATTGGGGGCTCGGGCGTGACGAACCCGGCACTTGGCCAAATCTGAATGCTGTAACTCCCGGGGTCGACGGATGCAAATGCGTAGCCGCCCTCCGGCCCGCTCCTCGCCGTTGGCGGACCACCTGGAGGTCCTTCACTTAGGACGGGCCTACGGTTTAAATGGAGGGTGAGTACATTTCCGGGGAGCGGCGCCCCGGTGTCCGCACGATATACGCGTCCCGAGATCGATCCGGCCGGAGCGTTCGCCAGCGGCGATTGCGGTCCGGACGTCGCGGTCTGTGCGATGGTGCTCTGCCCGCCGAAAGCAAACGCGCCGCAGAGCAGAGCGATAATCATTCCCGCGCGGAATACGCGACGATCGACCATACGCATTCCCAACGGCCCCCATTTTACACAGAAGCCGCTCTAAGTGCAAATAACGGGATTTGGAGAAATGAGGACAAGGGCCGGCGTTTGGATGCATGATGCAAGACGCATAGAACCATGTTCGTGCCCGGCCCATTGGCGAATGGTCGACTCGGAAAGTAAGCCTTGAGTGGTCCGCTGGGTGGATCGCTGTCCCGATACGGGGTTCGGGTCCCCCAAGCGGACTTTTGGGGAGCCAGGGCTGCACTCTACGAGTAGGCCGCTATACCCCCAAGTGGATTGTTTCCGAGTAAGGGTCTGAGAGAATCGGCGTGCCGGGCCGAGCATGCTGGCGAATGTAAGGTCGTAAATTCTTATTAATTTGGCAAACATTTTGCGCCTGATGTAGGGCGGAACGGCGTTCGGTCCAGGGCCAACGCCGCTTGTCCCTACATGTTTGGTTGCGGCTCCGCCGCACTGCCCGCTTAGAAGCTGGGCGTAGGGGCTGGGCTGGCGTATGATATTAACTATCCGCAGGGGCAGAAAACATGAAGACGCTGGTCATAGTGATTCTCGCGCCTTTTCTCTTCCTGGCCGTGCTTCAAGAAACCCCTGCTCCGCGTTCGGATCTCGAAAAGTCCGGCAGTGCATCCACCATTTATGATCCCGATCCGAATCACATCTGGAATCGGCTCTATGACGTTCTATTGATTCGCAGAGATCAAACGGGAGCGGCGTATGGTGTAGATGCGCTCGACCCGCTTCTCTGGTGGCGGACGGAGCACTCACTGGCGGGTTCGTCTAATCAGAACGCGCAGAGCATTCTCGACGAATTCTTACGTACCCATGGCGAAAACGAGATTCGCGATCCGATAAAAATGGCACTATTCCAGCACAATCTCTGGGCGGTCTTCGATTGGTCCGCAATCATGGGCGGCGATCACGCCGCAGAACGGCGTGAACTCCAGATCCGCCTGGCGGAAGTGTTGCGCCGGCTGGCGCTGACTTCGGACGAAATTAAATCGCTTCCGGACAACTACACCCAAGCGGCTGCCTCGGGAGCGTTTGCCAGGGAATACGACCCCACGAATCGGGACCGCACGTTTCTCCCGCCTGATCTTCTTCAACCGCGTGGACCATGGGTCTGCATTAAAGGAGACCCGGAGCCAGTCGCTCTAACCCACGTTGGCGCGGTTTCCGGGCGATCGCGTTTCTTGGTTTTTGTACGCCTTCCCCAGGGTCGCCAGGCAACTCTGGATTACTTTCATGCGCTCTGGAAAGTTCCTGAACCTTGGGTCGCGAGTGAGTTTCTTGCCAGCCGGAGTTCCTCCAACCCAAATCTGGCGCAGTTTCCGGTCGGGACGCAAGTGGCGATCCTGCGACAGATGATGCTTCTCGACAGTAGCGGCTCCCTCGTGCCAACTCGCATCACCGAGAGTGTGCAGATTCGCGTCTATCGGGCTATCACGGCAAGACACGATCAGAATAACATTTCCATCGATTGGCCCGCCGCCCGGGTGGACCAGGATTTTTATGAGGTGAGGCTTAGTCAAGCAAAGCTCTTTGCCGGGCAGGCTGGCGGACTCAAAGCCATCGCGCCCGACGAAACAGAGTTCCCGGTATTTCAAACGCAGGGACACGATGTCTTCGAAGACTCCGCGAAGGAACATGTTCCGCTGGAGAAACCTCGAGGACGGATCCTCGATAGGTGTGTGGCCTGCCACTCCGCGCCGGGAATCAACTCGCTTCAGACTCTTAGGCAGTTGCTCAAACCGCATGAGGCTCAGCTTGATCCGGATCCGCCCTATGATTCTCTCTGGTGGGAAACCCAGGGCGCCCTTGTCTGGAAGTCGAACCATTATGATTGGGGTCTACTGAACGGCTACTGGCAGGCCAGTAGCGGAAGCCATTAGTAGGTGCGGCATGGGTACCAAAGGCCGCCTCTAAGTATTCTCCGTGATGTGCATCCAACCCGTATAGAGGTGGCCGATGTACTTTAACCTGCCGCGTTTATCTGTCCTGTTGTCGTTGGTTGCTCTGTGTCTAGTTGCAGACGCTCAGGTCCCCGAACCACAGATTGCCGGACGCGTGGTTCGCGCCGATAACGGTCTGCCGATCGAGGGTGCCGTCATCCAATTGGAACCACCCATGGCGGTTTCGGACGGGCGACTTCAGACCGCGATTTCGGACAGCCAAGGGGAGTATCGCTTTCTTGAAAGGGTGAATGCCGGCGCCTATGTGATCAAGGCATCTGCCGAAGGATTCGTGTCGCAAGAGTACAGCCGCGATGCGACGCTGGAAGGCGAGTTCCATCGTGTCGATGCGTCGACGCGGCTTCGCGGAATTGACTTTCAACTCAAGCGCGAGGCAGTCATTCGGGGGGTACTCACCGATGGGGAGGGAAAGCCCGCCGGAGCTGGAATTTCGGTAGCCGCAGTTCGCAAGGAAAAGCGGGAGAACGGCTCGGACTGGCTGAGAGCAGCGACGTGGGCCAAGACGGATACAAGCGGGCGATTCGTGCTGAAAAAGCTTGAGGCGGACACCTACTTCGTTTGCGTAAACGGGCCAAATGGCTTTGATGCTTTTCCCGACGCTGGTGGATGGTACGGCGAGACATGGTATGGAAATGTCAACTCGGTGGAAGGGGCATTCCCGTTAGCACTCAAGGAGGGCGAAGAGCAGAATGACGTTCGCATTACCGTCCAACGCGAGCAGCGTTACCGCGTCATTATCTGGCCGTCAGGCCCGGAAGGCCCGCCGGAGCCGGACCGCTACGAGGTGCATATCGAAGGCCGGAGCCACACTTCTACGCATCAGGCAGGCGGCCCCTATGTAATTCCCGGAATTCCGCCAGGGCATTACAGACTGGTGAGCATCGCGTGGAGGAGAGTAGAGTACTTGGGAGAAGGGGACATAGGGTTCGACGTTGCTGACTCGGACGTGACGCTGCACGTAGCTTTGGGCGGACTCGGAGAGATTCAGGGTGTTGCAAAGTCGGACGGCACGAATGGCAGCGTTCCCTCGGGAGTGATGATCGGCATCGAGTCACACGAAGGTGCAGCGCAAGCCAGGGATGTGGATGCGACAGGGCGCTTCGTGTTCGGGCGTGTGCTTCCGGGCGAATATGAATTCAAACTTCTGAAGCAGCCGACCGGCGTCGTGCTGCGCAGCGTTCGATGCCGTGGTGCGGAAGTGACCCCAGATTCACCCTTGCGAGTGGGTGACAGGCAGAAGGTTACCGACTGTGAAGTGCTGGTAGACCGAGAGGCTTCCGCGACGGGGCCCGAGGTTCGGTGATAGATGCGGCCCCGGATGTGGCGCTATTAATCAGCCCTTACTCTGGCGGTTGCAAGGTGCAACCCGATACCCTTACTGCGAACCTACGCGAAGGCACGTCAGGGGACGCATAGTCAATTTGGACAAGTGCTGAGGATCATCAACACCCCAAATGGCGCAATGGCTCCCCTGATACGGGGTTCGAGCCCTGGGGAAAAGAGCCATCAGACGGGACACTGTTGCAGCGTGTTTCCATGCATACTGGGCCGGCGGCGAAGGAGGCCGCCGGTATGCCAGGACGAAAAACAAAAAAGGGGAAGTCCCGTTGCACGAGAACCGTTCTTCGGATTCCTGATCTAGAGCTGTTTCGATTTAAGTGTTTACATATCCACAGGAGGTGAAGTAGTTTGTGTATTCGCTTGGGGAGACCGTATTGAGCAACTCCCCGATTTCCTTCCAGAGGGTATCGATATCGCGT
>JBELAJ010000214.1:0-12842 GCA_049508935.1 Terriglobia bacterium
TGCCTCGTTGCCCGTCAGGAACAGACCATACCCCCGACCGCGCGAGAGGAACTTCACCCGAGCGTCCGCTTGTCCCCCGTTCGCCTCGAAACTTAGAGGAAGCCTGCCGTACTTCGCGATCAGCCGGGGCCGGGCTTGTGCAAACGCAGGGTTTCCACGTGCATCTGGGATATTCTTCGGAGCGCGCAGTCGGCCTTGCACGCTCAGCAACAAGGCGGCGAAGAGTACGCTCAACATGCAACCGGCGTAGATCGCGATCCGCCTGGTCGCGGTCCGCTCGTCAGGAAGGAGCGCAGGTAACATAGGCACACCCACAGTGCAAAGGAATTCGGATTGGGGTGGTGGTACAGTTTGATGTGAAGCGGCTTCACGCGGCCATTTGGCGAGCTAAACTCGCCGCTATAAGATCAGACTTTACCACTACCCGGATGGGGACAATATAGCCCTCCCTCGGAGGGGATGCAAGAAATAATATTCAGTCAGCCAACAGCTACCTTTTGACCGTATCGCGACCAGACTTCTTGTCTCTTGACAAACGCAGAGCTATAGGCTGGAGTGTCACGGTGGGGTTGTGGGCTGGCGCAGACATTGACTTTGAATGTCTGCGATGCGCCGAAGGCGCAGTTCGGTAAGATTGTCAGCTCGCCGCCCGCTGTCCCTTCGGGACATCGCAGACCCCACAAATCGGGGTCTGCGCCAACCGGAATTAGCAGGGCTGAGAACAGGTTTTTCGAGGGAACAAAGCGAGAATGTCTATGAAAACAAAGGATCGCGGTCTGGCTGAGAGCTGATAGCTGACGGCTGACAGCTACTCACGCCCCGACGACGGGGTTCGTGAGCGTCCCGATGCTCTCGACCGTGATGCTGACCGTATCGCCCGGATGGAGGTGGACCGGCGGCTTGCGGTGATGCCCCACGCCGCCCGGCGTGCCCGTCGACAGCAGGTCCCCGGGCTCCCAGGTGAGCGACTGGGAGAGGTAGCTGACGAGAAACGGAATCTTGAAGATGAGGTCGGAGGTATTCGAGTCCTGCATTGTCTTGCCGTTGAGGGTGAGCGAGATTCCGAGCGCGTGCGGGTCGGCAATCTCATCCTTGGTGACGATCGCGGGGCCAAGGGGCGCGAAGGTGTCGCAACTCTTCCCTCGGAACCATTGCTTGTCACCGATTTGCAGGTCGCGCGCGCTTACGTCATTGAGGATGGTGTAGCCGGCGATATGCTCGAAGACCTTGTCTTCCGCTATTGCCTTTCCCCGCTTCCCGATGACGACGGCAAATTCCGCTTCGAAGTCCACCTGGTGAGAATTGGGGGGAAGCACAATGGGATCGCCCAGGCCGCAGATCGTGTTGTTCGACTTGAGAAAGAAGATCGGCCGCGCGGGAGTCTGGATTCCCTGTTCGGCGCGGTGCGATTCATAGTTGAGCCCCACGCAAACGATCTTGCCGGGCCGCAGCAGGGGAGCGCGCAGCCGCACCCTCTCGAGGGGCGTGAAGAGGCCCCGGGGCAGGCGCGCAGGTTCCGCAAACCCCGCCGCCGCTTCCAGGATCCCTGCCAATCCCTGGCGCCACGCGTCCCCGCGCTCCAGCAGTTCAGTCATGTCGCGCGGCACGGCCCCTGGGGCCAAAACTGTGTCGGCCGCCTCTTGTAGCTCAGGCCGCGCCTCGATGCCGAGCGTATCGGCGCGTAGCAAGCCGATGGCAAGCTCGAGATCGATCACGGAATTGCCCCTCACGGCGCCCAGACGAACCTCGTTGTCGGTCGTGAAGGTCACTAGTTTCATTAAGTCTCCTTAACGCAGTAGGCAGTCGGCAGTAGGCAGAAAGCCGTATCTCCTGGGAGGCGGGTAGGAGGCGGAGCGTACGCAGAGGGCAGAAAGTCGCCGGCAGGCTGTGATTGCCGTGTCCAAGAGATGCCCGTGTCATAAAGCGCGCCGCCGACTGGCAACTGCCTCTTGCCCACAGTTGACTGCCGGCTGCCTACTGCCTACTGCCCTCCGCCAGCACGCGCTCCGTTTCGCGCGCTACCACGATCTCCTCATTGGTGTACACCACCAGTACCGCCACGCCGGATGCAGGGCTCGAAATGATGCGGTCGCCGCGGGCAGGCTGGCAGTTCACCTCTTCGTCGAGGCGGATGCCGAGGAATTCCATATCCCGGCAAACCTCCTGCCTTACCCGCCAGGAGTTCTCACCAATGCCTCCCGCAAAGGCCACGGCGTTGAGCCCACCCATGGCGGCAGCGAAAGCCCCAATGTACTTCTTGACTTGGTAGACGAGCACCTCGAGAGCCAAGGCGCTTCGCCGGTGCCCTCTCGACGCAGCCTCTTCGAGATCACGCAGGTCGCTGCAGAGGCCCGAGATGCCGAGCAGGCCGCCCTTCTTGCAGAGGATTTCACGGACCTCGGCGGGCGTCAGCTTCTCCTTCTCCATCGCGTGGAGAATGATGAAGGGGTCAAGGTCGCCGCAGCGCGTGGCGTGCTCGATTCCGGACTGGGCGGAGAAACCGAAGCTCGAGTCCACGGACTTCCCTGCGTCGACCGCGCAAATCGACGAACTCCCGCCCAGGTGGCACGAGACAAGCCGCAACTCAGACGCGGGACGGCAAAGCATCTCCGCGCCGCGCCGCGCTATGTAGCGGTGCGAGGAGCCGTGAAAGCCATATCGCCGCACTCCGTGCTTTTCCTGCCACTCATACGGAACGCCGTAAGTGTAGGCCTTCTCCGGCAGGCTCGAGTGGAAACCCGTCTCGAAAACCGCCACCATCGGAATTCCGGGCAAGACCTCGCGGAAGATCTGCATGGCTTGGATGTAGATGGGGTTGTGAACGGGCGCGATAGGGACAAACTCCTGCATCGCTTCGAGCAGGTCATCGTCCACCAGAAAACTCCCGCAGTAACGCGGGCCACCGTGTACTGCTTTGAAACCGACGGCCGCAATCGCGTCCCTGCCCTCAGCAGGTGAGTCGCGGTGAGCGAGCTTGTCAATCAGATACTTGATCGCGGCGCGATGGTCGGGGATCGGCGCGGCCTCTTTCTCTTCCTTTCCGCTAACCTCATCCCACCTTGCGATCGGAGACTCTGCGCTGCCGATGCGCTCGATCTTGCCACGCGCCAGGACCTTCTCTCCCTCGGTTTCAATGAGCTGGTATTTCAGCGATGTGGAGCCGAGATTGGGAACCAGAATCCGCAAGATGGATCTCCTTGTGAATGCTGTAGCGCTGACCTTCAGGTCAGCACGCGCGACATACCGACCTGAAGGTCGGCGCTAGCATCGTGGCCCAAGGGCGGCCACAAGCGCCACGCGTGCAAAGCGACTCATCACCCATTGAATGTCATTCCGAGCGGAGCGAGGAATCTCGCTCTGATCTTTGTACTGCCATGGCTTGATTCGAAGTGCATTCGGTGCCGCCGGCTCAGAGCGAGATTCCTCGCTCCGCTCAGAATGACACACTACCCCTTGCGCTGATGGTGCATTAGCAAGAGCGCCAGCGAGATGGAATGGATCTTGGTCTCCGGCGGTTCCGCCCGCGAAAGCACCACCAGCGGCACACGTGCACCCACGATAATCCCGCCGGACTGGCCCCCGGCGAAGTAAGTGATCGCCCGATAGAGAATATTGGCCGCTTCGATGTCCGGTGCGATAAAGACATCGGTAGCCTCAACCACCGGACTCGTAATGGCTTTGCGGTCCGCGGCAAAGCGGCTGAGAGGAACGTCGAGGGCCAGCGGGCCCTCGAGATAGGCGCCGGTGATCTGTCCCCGGCGATTCATCTGCACCAGTGCTGCGGCATCTACGGTTGCAGGCATGGCCGGATTGACGAACTCGATCGCCGCCAACAGAACAACCTTCGGCTCGGCGATGCCCAGCGCGTGCGCCACCTCGATGGCGTTGCGGCAGATTTCGGCCTTGTTCTCGATAGTGGGTGCAATGTTGATCGCCCCGTCGGTCATCACCATCAGGCGCGGAATTCGGGGGGTTTGGAAAACGATCACTTGGCTCAACTGCCGTCCGGCACGCAAGCCGCGTTCCTTGTCCAGAACCCCTCGGATCAGGTTGGCCGTGGTCACCTTGCCTTTCATCAGCAGGTCTGCCCGGCCTTCCCGTACCAAGTCGATGCCTTGGCGAATCGAAGCGTCTTCGCTGGAGGTCGGAATCAGCGACTCGGGACGCAAGTTATAGCCAACCTTGCGAGCAGCCTCCTCAATCTTGGCGGGCTTGCCGATCAGCGTGGGAAGCGCCAGTCCCAGAGGTTCCGCCTGGGCCAGGCTTTCCAGTACGTCAGAGTCGTGCGCTTCGATGACCGCGATTTTGGCCGGGCCAAGTTGCCGCGCGCGCGCAATCAGCTCCTCAAAGCTGTGGATCATTCCCATTCCCCCGAACAGATGAAAGAGTCACCCGGTGGTGTCATTCCGAGCGAAGCGAGGAATCTCGCTCTGACTCGGGCGCGTACAAGGAAACCAGGGCGAGATTCCTCGCTTCGCTCGGAATGACACTGTGCCGGTTGTAAAGAACCCTTGTAGCCGTGCCTTAGCTCGCGGCTGCTGCCCGGTTTTGAACCTGGCCCACGATGGTCTTGAACTCGTCTTCCGTGAGCAGGTCCTTCTTCTCGAACGATTTTTCCTTCACCAGGCGCACCATTTCCATCATGTCATCTTCGTTGGCTTCAACGTGCAACTTCTCGCACCATTCCTGGACGGATGGGAGCCCGCTGTTCTTGCCGAGAACGATAGTCACCGGCGCTTGCCCCACCAGATCGGCGGAGAACGGAACAAATTCCAGGGGGGCTTTCTCTCGCGCCTTGCGTACGAACCCCGCCACAATTCCGGATTCCACCTGGTAGAGCATGTCGCCCACGATGGGACGGTTGCCCGGAATCTTGACCTTCGCGAGGTCGAGAACAAACCGCGAGACCTCGCACATCTTCTCGGTGCGGATCCCCAGCTTGACCCCGTACTGGCAGAGCAGCGAAAGGACCACATCTTCCATGGGTACGTTGCCCGCCCGCTCTCCCAGGCCGGTCACCGTGGTGTGAGCGACGGAGGCGCCCGCCGCAAGGCCGTAAATGGTGTTTGCTACGCCCAGGCCGAAGTCCTGGTGGCAATGAATCTCCACCGGCTTCTTGAGGCGTTTGATCGCCTTCTTGACCACCACAAAAATGGCTTCCGGCGTGCATCCGCCGAAACTGTCGGCGATGGTGAAGGAGTCCATGTGGCCTTCCTCCGCCACATGCTGCACGAGGTCGAGCAGTTTCTCCACTTCCGTCCGGGTCGAGTCGATGGTGAAGAAGACGGTGTAAAGGCCGGCCTCTTTGGCTGCCAGCGTAGCCTCGATGGAGGATTTCACGGCGCGCTCCAGGGGCCATCCATAGGCATTCTTGATGATGTGTTCGCTCGAAGGAATCTCGACAATCACGCCCTTGCACCCGCACGCCTTGGCGGCCGCCACGTCACTGACCATGCAGCGGGCAAAGGTGAAGATCTCCGCTTTCAGGCCCAGGTTGGCGATATCGCTTACCGCCCCCTGATCCTGCGGTGAGACCGCGGGCATTCCGGCCTCGATGCGGTGCACGCCCATCGCGTCCAGCCGCTTAGCGATTTCCACCTTCTCCTCGCGGCGAAAGACCACGCCCGTCTGCTGTTCGCCATCACGCAAGGTCACGTCATGAATCTTGATCTTTGGGGCAAACTTGAAGCCCCTCCGAGCTTCGGGCAAATAACACCAGGGGCTTACAAACCATTTCTTCGTTTTCCAGGGATGGGCCATAGCTCCTCCGTAGATTGTCGGAAACCGTCTCCGGCTCTGTTGCACAGGCTCACTTTGGCGGGGCGCCAGTCGGCGAATGAAGTCCCGCAGAAGGCGATTCACCTTCTTCCGGAAACCTAATAGTCTACCGCAATTTGACTGTGTAACGGTAGGTCTTGGCTTTCTGGGTGCTGTCCTAATTTGAACGTAGCGCCGACCTTTAGAGCCTGCCCTGAGCGAAGCGAAGGGTCGGCAAATGCTGGCCTGAAGGCCAGCGCTACGCCGAAATTAGGACACTACGGCTTTCTGGGTAGAACCCAAATTCAAGACGCTTCCGAACATTTCTGGTACCATTCAGTTTTCAAATGACGCCACTACCTGACAGCGGGTAGTGTCCTAATTTGATAGTAGCGCGCCGACGTGTCGGGGCATTTGCCGACCCTTGGCTCAGGGCAGGCTCTGATGGTCGGCGCTACTATTAAATCGGGACACGAACTAACCGCCGGTTAAGGCGATGGCGCGCGTAAAGCCCCGAAGAGGCTCGGAGGTGAAAGTGAGCCGTTTGCAGATAATGGTTTTGGTGTTTGCGGCCTATGTACTCGCGGGAGCACCAGCCGCTCGAGCGGTCACGGTGGAGAAGGCGAAAAAGCCGGAAGAAGATATCATCAAGCAAAAGCTGGCGGCCATCGATCCCGTGGTTAAGGAAGCGATTCGCAGGGGGGACTGCCCTGGCGCCGTCGTGGTGGTGGGGCAGAACGGAAAAGTGGTCTATCGGAAGGCGTTCGGGCATCGCGCGGTGGTCCCGCGGGAGTTGCCGATGAACGTCCACACAATATTCGACATGGCTTCGGTGACCAAAGTCGTGGCCACCACCACGGCCATCATGCAACTTGTGGAACAGGGAAAGATCGTCTTGAGCGCGCCCGTCTCCGAGTACTGGCCGGAGTTCAAAGACAACGGCAAAGAGAGCATCAGAGTGCAGGAACTGATGACCCATTATTCCGGGCTGCCTCCAGATCTCGAGTTAAAGCCGGAGTGGTTCGGATACGGCACGGCGATGAAGATGATTGCGGACACGAAGCTCATCAACCCGCCTGGCACCCGCTTCCTTTACAGCGACATTAACTTTGAGACGCTGGGGGAGTTGGTGCATCGCGTCTCCGGCCAGCCGCTGGATGTCTACTGTTCGGACCACATCTTCAAGCCGCTGGGCATGAAGGATACGCGCTTCAAACCTCCCGCCAGTTGGCGCAAGCGCATCGCACCCACTCAATACCAGGAAGGCGATCGGGGAAAAATGCTGTGGGGCGAGGTGCATGATCCCACGGCATACAACATGGGCGGCGTGGCGGGCCATGCGGGGCTGTTTTCGAGCGCGGATGACGTGTCGATATTCGCCCAGATGCTTCTCGACGGGGGCAGCTATAAACACGCGCGCATCCTGAGCCCACTGACCGTCGAGAAGATGACTTCGCCCGAGACTCCCCCGGATAAGATGGCCGTGCGCGGGCTTGGCTGGGACCTGGATTCGCCTTTCGCTTCCAACCGGGGCGAGCTGTTCGAAGTCGGCTCGTTTGGCCATACGGGATTCACCGGAACGAGCATTTGGGTTGACCCCGTGACCAAAACTTACCTCATCATCCTCTCGAACCGGGTGCACCCTAACGGCAAAGGTGACGTGGTCGAGTTGCGCATTCAGATCGCCACCATTGTAGCCGGCGCACTGGGGCCCATTTCCGCTGAGCAGGTGCTGGCCAGCCGCCGCTCGCTTACCGGCTATTACGAGTTGATGAGAGGCTACCGCGAGCAGGGCCTTAGAAACGGGAAGGTGCAGACCGGCATCGACGTCCTCGAGGCACAGAACTTCGCTCCCTTGGAAGGACGCAGGGTGGGCTTGATTACCAATGCATCGGGCGTGGACGCTGTGGGCCACCGCACAGTCGATCTGCTCTACCATGCGCCCGGTGTTAAACTCGTTGCGCTCTTCAGCCCGGAGCACGGGCTCGCAAGCCAGGCGGACGCCAAGGTCGCCTCAGGCACCGATGCCGCCACCGGCTTGCCTGTGTACAGCCTTTATGGGGATGTCCAAAGGCCGACGGACAAGATGCTGGAAGGGCTGGATGCCTTAGTCTACGACATCCAGGATGCGGGAGTCCGCTTTTACACCTACACCACTACGCTGGGATATTGCCTGGAGGCCGCCAGGAAGGGAATTGACTTATACGTGCTGGATCGGCCGGATCCCATTAACGGTGAGGCAGTCGAGGGGCCAGTGCTCGATAACGACTTGCGCAGCTTCGTGGCTTATTTCCCGGAACCCGTCCGCCCCGGAATGACAGTTGGTGAGTTGGCCCAGTTGTTCAACGGAGAAAACCACCTCGCTGCCAAGCTCCACGTGATCAAAATGCAAGGATGGCAGCGCACCGATTGGTACGACGAAACAGGTCTGACGTGGTTGAATCCTTCGCCCAACCTTCGCAATCCGACCGAGGAGGTTCTATATCCCGGCGTGGCAGTGGTGGAAGGCGCGAACCTCAGTGTGGGCCGCGGAACGGACACGCCGTTTGAGGTCCTCGGCGCGCCTTGGATCGACTCGCGAAACCTCTCGACGTATTTGAATGAACGCCGCATCCAGGGCGTCCGATTCCTGCCGGCGGATTTCCGGCCTTCAATCAGTTCGTTCGCGGGCCAGGTCTGCCACGGCGTGCAGATTCTGTTGCTGGACCGCCAGGCGCTCGATTCGTCGGCTATGGGCGTCGAACTCGCCGCCGCGCTCTGGAAGCTGTATCCGAACGATTTCAAGCTGGATAAAACGCTGCCACTGATCGGCGCGCGCTGGGTTCTGGATGCCATCAAGTCGGGAAAGGACCCGCACCGGATTGTGTTCGAGTGGCAGGACGCGCTACAACAATTCCGGGCCCTGCGAACGAAATACTTGCTCTACTAGAGGTCGAGGTTATTCTGCGCGTGCATTGGTAGTGCGGTGGATAAGACTCCCCCTCTGTGTTAATCTAACGCACATGGGAAACGCTAGTATCGACACTCCGCTTGACGGCCTCCTGGACCCATTGAGCCGCTGCCTCGACGCCGAATCAGCGCGACGCGTGATCGAGCTGCAAATTGACCCAGCCGTCCAGTCGCGACTTGACGCCCTCGCAGAGCGCGCCAATGACGGTGTGCTTACAGATGACGAACGGGCGGAGTACGAGGCCTTCATCAATGTCGGGGACTTCATCTCCATTTTAAAGCTCAAGGCCCGCAAGCACCTGGGCTCAATTCAGACTTAGCGATGGATTCCACCACGCGGGACCTCGTCCGCCGCCGAGCGAACGCCAGCGACGCGCTGGTCTCGCTAATTAATGGTGACCTTCACGGTTCGCGTGGTCCTGCCGTACTGATTGGTCGAGTAGAGCGTGTAGGTTGTGGTGGCTGAGGGCGCCGCAATGATGATGCTCGTGCCGCGGACTGGCCCGACTTGCGGCGAGATGATGTTGTAGCTCTGGCTGGTGGTCGCCCAACTGAGGGTCACCATCTGTCCCGGGGCAGCGGTGGCGGGGTTCGCGGTGAAACTGGAAATCGTGGGCGAAGCGCCGGTCGGTACGTTCGAGGGTGTGTAAACCGTGCCGGCATCAACCACGTCGAAGTCCGCCGCCGTGACTTGCTTGAGCAGTGCGAGGTCGTCATTGTTCCAGCGGCTATCGGGCGTGCCGGTGATGAAGATGGCGCTGCCATTATCCGCCAGGATCAGGCCGTAATTCTTCATGCAGGTAAGAATCACCTGGTCGTCAGCAGGGTAACTCGAGATATCAAAATCCGCCTTCAAGCGAAGTCGCAGCCCCATGGGCGGCGCGCTCGTGCTTGTGTTGCTCGACGCCCAATGCGTGGCGGGCAGCACGAAGGCTTCCTGGGTCGTGGGCACGGTGAAGCGCAAAGCGTGATTGATGGCGCCCGAAGCGACTTCGTCGTAACGCGCCAGGCCGGCGAAGATCGGCAAACCCGCCGCGTCCGCTGAAGTCCAGGTGTAGGGCCGCTGCTCATCGATGGTCATGTCCCAAATGGCGGTTGAATTGGCACTCCAGGTGTCGCTCTTCGATTCCTTGGCGTAATAAAGTTCGTAGAGCCAGCAGTTGCCCTGGTCGAGCACCAGCACGTGCCGGTCTCCGGTTCCGGGATTGGGGTAACCCTCAATCAGCGCGTTCGAGGGGATCGGCATGGGACCGGGGTCGCTTTCACTCGCATAAGTTCCAAGAGTGACCTTAACGTTCGCCTGGGACCCTGGCACGACTCGGTAAGGTATGCCAATGGTTTGATTGTCGTAGGTGCCGGATCCAAAGTCGGCGTGTAGGGTGGTGCTTGAGCCGATGAAGTTGATGTAGTTCGCGGAATTGGCGTCCACGGGCGCGGTGGATATATCCGTGTTCCATAAGTTGTCGGGAGGGAAGGGGACGAAGCCGTTCAGGCTGGCGCCCTGCCCAAGGCTCATGCCGGCACAGGTACCGGTTTGGGCAGGCAAGGGGAGAGCGAGAAGCAGAAGTGCAAAAGCGGAGATCGAGAGTCTATGGAAAGTAACCACGGGTCCTCCTAACACAGAAATTAATGCCGAGTCAGTATACACACTCTCGATCCTTGCGGGCAATCGGGTTCCCTTTTCCGTTCCAGCTTCCACATGTCGTTTGAATTCGCCGGCCTCCTCGCGAGAGATTTTCCCTGGGACGCGAAGTTGCCCTGACCTCGGTAAGCAGAACTGCGCTACAGCCCTCGCAACCTTGACCAGACTTCATCCTTTTCCCTCTAACCTCTACACTTTTGCCCTATTGTATTCGTCTGGATTGGGGAGTAGTATTTCGACGGAAATAATCCGAGTATGAGTCTTGAGAGATTTATCTCCGCACATTCGAAACGCTGGAGCAGCAGTACGGGAGGAAAGATGCGATCTTGCCGACTTACGTTCCTTTTGCTTGCCGCGCTTTGCGCAGTCTTGATGACGGCGGGGCTTCCGACGTATTGCGTTGCCAAGGAAAAGATCGCGGCAGTCAGTCCGGACGACGTGACGTTGCACCTATTTCAGCTTCTCGACAGCTCTTACGGCGGGAAACTGGCGGAGTTTTACCTCGTGGGCGACGTCTACAAGGACCCCAAAAACGCGGACAAGGGACTCCAGCATGTTTTCAAAGTGGAGTACGACAAAACACGAGCCTTTGGGCGGCTAAGGATCTACGTGCGCGATGTTGACGAGCTTACTCCTGGCCAGTTGAAAGACTACACGCCCAAACAGATCTACGAGTTTGCCGACGCGGATATGGAGAAATTCACCAAGACTGACCCCGGTCCGCTGGGCAGGACGGGCGATCTTTATTTTCAAGCCTCGGAGAACGGCCCTCTCGCTACGACCCCCATCACGGACGAGGCCAGAAAAGAATACGAAGCTTACGTATCACAGTGGATTATGCCCGCCCTCGAAAAGAAGTGAGCAGATTTTAGGCAAGCTATGCTTACTGCGACAAGCTGGCCAATGGATGCAGTCCGCTGTTGCTGCGTGGGCCTTGTCCGGCGGGCCGTCCCTGTTTCCATCCCAACAAATTGTTACTGCCTGTCCTGAGGCCGGAATCCAAGCCGGCGCCCCCGCCGCTTTCGGCGCGTAAACGGCGAATCCGTGATCGCCGCTCGATGACTCATGCTCTCAGGCCTTGCGCGTCGGGTCCGGGAGGTGAAAACCCCGCTCGTACATGGTATAGTTTCTGTTCAGGGAATAGTGTATGGCAACCCGAACTCTGATAACCATCGACCAGTACGACGCGCTTCCTGAAAAGGAAGGCGTGAAGTACGAACTCAACGAGGGAGAACTGGTTACAGTATCCCCATCGCCTCGCTTGATGCACAACCGCGTCCGCGACGAAATTGGATTTCGCCTCAGGGAGTGTGTACGCTCCCGCAAGCTCGGTGAGGTAACGATGGAAACGGACTTCAAGCTTACGGAAGGGACCATCCGAATTCCGGATATCGCTTTCGTCAGCGCCGATCGGCTTGCGGGCATTGATCCCTGCCAGCGTCTGGAAGGTGCTCCAGATCTGGCCGTTGAAGTTGCTTCCCCAAGTGACGATCCGGATGATCTTGTGCTCAAGGCCCAGCAGTACATCGCGTATGGCTCAAAGGCCGTTTGGGTCATTTACCCCGAGGCCCGACTTGCTTATCTCTATAAACCGGGCGAACGTCCCGAAATTCGTGACGCGGAGCAGTCCCTCGACGACGCAGAACTCCTCTCTGGTTTTTCCGCACCGCTCTCCGCCATTCTCTCCAACTGACGCTACACGAATCGCCTTACTGGAACAGATCTTCGCGGAAGAGTTTCTGCCCACCGAGTGAAGTGTAGAATCCCCATCCGGCGATGGCGACGAAGCTGAGCACGACGGCCAGCGCACTGGTGGCGTACCAGTTGCTGAAGTCGAAAGTGTAGGGCACGTTCAGGAGAACGTTGGCCGTGAAGATGGCCATGGCCAGTGAGATCAGGCCAAAGCGCGTGACCGCGTAAGCGGCGATGGCAAAAACCACCAACCAGACCGGAACAAAAACTTCCGGATGTGAGTTGCGGAGAGAATTATTCGCCGTCCAAATAGCGATGAAGACGGCGGTTGCCAACCATTTGTTGCGCAGCACGATGCGGAGCAGGAACATGGCGAAGAAGAACTCGATGGTGGCGCCGATACACCCCATGATGTTCCTTAGCCAGATTCCCACCAGCTCGCGGCCGCCGGTGAGTATAGCTTGACTGGGTAATTGCGGAACCTCGCCAAGCCGGTTCAGGATGAAGAGGCCAGCGCTGATCACCACTGTCCAAACGACGCCGAGCAGAACTCCCCACAGCACGTCGCGCGCCACCAGCGGGTCGCGCACGTGTCCGGTGGTCAATCGGCTCCAGGAGACGACCGCCTGCGGCCAATGCCGCCGCACGTAAGGTTCGAGGGCCAGGTAGAGCATGCCAATGGCCCCCGACAGAAAGAGCCCGGTGCTTACGGCCAACACGAAGCGCCCAAATGCCGCGAGAGTAGGGATGAAGTGGTAGCGGCAAACCCAGACGGCGATCTCGATCACAAAGACTGCGACCG
>JBELAJ010000215.1:0-12828 GCA_049508935.1 Terriglobia bacterium
CCGCCCTTCGGGCTCCGCAGGGCTTCGCTCCGGCCGAGGCCAACGCCGTGACTCACTACTCCAGCAGGAGAAAGAGAGAGAAAGTACGTGAAAGAGAAACCTGAAAAAGGGGACATTTCTATCCGGGCTTGACACAGGCGCATTTTTCACTTGACAAACCGATCCGCGCGTGATAGCCTACTGCGATGGTCAATAGGGACAATTCGTCGCAGAGGGAGAGTTCGATGCCCGGACGCGAAAGGAGTAGGGAACGGTGGCAGCGAAACGGGCAGGAAGGGATTTGCGGAAAATACAAAAATAGTACGAACGAAGCCACTATATCATTGAAAACACAGAAGGCCAATCGAAACGAAGCTAAGAAGCAATTGAAAACAAAGGAGTTATTCGATTTCGGCGGCGCGAAAGCTAAGAAGTGCTTGAAATATAACGAGTTATCATTCTTGAAGGTTACAAACTTGGTGGTCCTTTGCGCACGGAAAGACGCAAATTCGCCTCAAAACAAGCAGAAATGCCCCGTTAAACTCAAAACGAAGCGAAGCTTCCGAGTTGAACCGGTGTTGAGGATAACGACAACAAGTCGGCTACACGAACACCGGACTTTCACGGCAGTCGCTCATGCCCGTCCCCGGGAGCGCGGGCATCCTGCCCGCAGCGGGAATGGAATTGCGGCGCGACAGGCGGGCAGGATGCCCGCGCTCCAGGGCATTTCAGAGCGGCCCCGGACGCCCGGCGGTTTATATCCGGATTCCCGCTTTCGCGGGAATGACGTGATTTTCGAGCGAGTTTTGCTAAAATGACAATGATGTACGACGAAGTTGTGCCCGTCACCGAAAACCGACCTCTCAGCGGCAACCATTTTCTGTTGAGCGTTGAATCTCCCCGCCAGGCAGAAAGCGCCCGTCCCGGCCAATTTGCCATGCTGCGAATTCTCGGCCGATCGGATGTACTCCTGCGGCGACCGATGAGCATCTATGATTTGAAGGGCGCGAACTCGGGTGGAAAGCGTGTCCGTCAACTGACGGATTCGCCGAGGATTATGCAATTCCTCTACAAGGTCGTGGGGCATGGGACGCGCCTGATGTCCGAACTCAAGTGCGGGGACAAGTTGGGATTGCTGGGGCCTCTCGGCCATGGGTTTTTCGAAGAAGAGTATTTGCCCCGAGCGCACGAGGCGGATGAGATCCTGCATGTGGCGGGAGGAATTGGAATTGCCGCGCTGCTCCTGCCGGCGAAGCGGCTGGCGGAGGCGGGTTTTCGCCAGCGCCTCTTCATGGGAGGTCGGAGCAAAGTGGACCTGGTCGGTGTGGAGGATTTCAAGCCTCTGATGAGGGCTAGTTTACTTGCCACCGAAGACGGGTCGGCGGGCTATCGCGGCTTCGTCACCAGGCCGCTCCAAGCGTACCTGGAACGCCACTCGGAAAAGAAGTGCCTGCTCATGGTTTGCGGCCCTTGGGCCATGCTGCGCGCCGCCGTGGAGTTGGCAGGAAAATACCGCCATTCGTGCCTGGTTTCGATGGAGAACCGGATGGGATGCGGCCTCGGTGTTTGCCTGGGCTGCTGTATCCGCGTACATGGCTCCGGACACGAGGCTTACCAGCGAGTCTGCACCGAGGGGCCGGTGTTCTGGGCGGATAAGATCGTATGGCAGTAAGCAGACCGGCAGGTGGGCAGGTCGGCAGTGGGCAGTGGGTCGGAAGAGCGATTTCAAATGGCAAAAGGCAAATGGCAAAATTCAAATGGGTTAAAATTTACCATTTCTCAAATCAGAGACCATTTGCCATTTGACCTTTGCCATTTGCCATTTGAATTGCTCCTGACTGTCCGGTGATGCTCTTATGTGCGCAAGTAGCCTAAAACGCGAGTCTTTGCTGAAAGACACGGCGCCTGCCGTGGCCGTCGAGGAATTCGTGCCTCAGATAGAAACCGAAATCGCCGGAATACGTTTTCAGAACCCGGTCTGGACGGCAAGCGGCACTTTTGGCTATGGCAAGGAATTCGCCTCGCTCATTGATTTGAACGAGTTAGGAGCGATTGTCGTCAAGGGGATATCTCCTGAGCCCATGGAAGGAAACCCCTCGCCGCGCATCTACGAGAGCGAATCCGGGATGCTTAATGCCATCGGCCTTCAGAACGTCGGCGCAAAGCGTTTCCTGACCGAGAAGCTCCCTTTCCTGAGAACTTTGAAAGCCCGCTGCATCGTGAACGTCTTCGCCTATTCCACGGAGGATTATGTTCGCTGTGTCGAGATCCTCAACGAAGGCGAAGGCATCTCCGCCTACGAACTCAACATCTCGTGCCCCAATACACGCTGCGGCGGCATCGTGTACGGCAGCGACCCGAAGCTGACCGAAGAAGTAGTAGCGGCCTGCAAAAAGGCAGCGCGCTTTCCGCTCATCGTCAAACTATCCCCCAACGTCACCGACATTACGGTGTTTGCGCGGGCCGCCGAGGGGGCCGGGGCCGACGCCCTTTCGCTGGTCAACACGCTGGTGGGCATGGCCATTGATATTGAGACGCGTACGCCGCGGCTCTCGAATGTAACCGGGGGGTTATCGGGCCCGTCTATCAAACCGGTGGCCTTGCGGATGGTTTATCAGGCCGCGCGGGCCGTGAAAATCCCAATCATCGGACTAGGAGGCATCTCCACCGCCGAGGACGCTCTCGAGTTTCTTATCGCCGGCGCTCGGGCTGTGCAAATAGGCACTGCGAATTTCTACGATCCGGGCGCTTCGATTCGTATCGTGCAAGGCGTGCACAACTATTGTCAGAGAAAGCGGCTTCACCTTTCGGACGTTGTGGGCTCGTTGCAGGTTCGGTAACTTTGGATTCTGAGCGTAGCGCCGACCTTTAGAGCCTGCCCTGAGCGAAGCGAAGGGTCGGCAAGTGCTGGCCTGAAGGCCAGCGCTGCGAGTCAAATGAACAATTTAGCGAGGATTCCGGAACATTGACAGGCACTGAGCCGTTTGTTAGATTGGCCGGGTCCGACTTTACGGAGCATACATCTGACTACAACCAGAAAGTTCTTGGTTTCTGTGGCGACCGCCGCCATACTTCTGCTGACTCCAGGATGCATAGTGCGGCGGGTGAGACATATTCCCCGTTCGCAGGTCGTGGCGCCACCGCGCGTAGCGTCACTTGCCGAACTCGTCAACAAGCTCAATGCTTTAAGTCAAAGCGTTCGGACCATGACGGCGACGGTGGACCTCGAGCCCACGACCGGTTCCATCTACTCCGGCGTTATCAAGGAGTACCACGACGTCAGAGGCTTCGTCCTGATCCAAAGCCCCGCCATGATTCGAATGCAGGGCCAGGCCCCGGTGGTACGGACTGACATTTTTGATATGGTTTCCACCGGCGAGGAGTTCCGCTTGTATATCCCGCCTGTTCAGAAGTTTATCGTGGGAAAGACGGCCTTCAGCCGTCCCACGAAGAACTCTCTCGAAAACCTGCGGCCCCAACATATCCTGGAAGCCCTGCTGGTTCCGGCGCTTGACGAAAACCATGAGAAGTGGCTTCTGGAGGAGTCGCAGGAGGGCGGACATCGATATTATGTAGTTCTGATTGTAGAGGCCGCAGAAGTTGGAGAATTACGCCTGAAACGCAGGGCGTGGTTCGATCGCGCCGATCTCCAGTTGGCTCGCATGCAATTCTACGAGGCGCAAGGCCTTTATGTTGAGGACGTGCGGTACTCCGAGTATCAGGATTTTCAGGGAGTGAATTACCCTTCTCACATCGAGCTGGTCAGGCCGATCGAAGATTACCGAGTGGCGATCACCATTCTGAAGGCCACATTCAATCAGCCTATCGATCCTGAGAAATTCGTCCTTAAACAACCTCCCGACACGCAAACTATTAACCTGGGTGCGAAGGAGGAAAAGCCGAGTGGTCAATAAGCTCATCGTCTCGAATATCCTGTATCGTCCCGTTCGTACGGCGTTGAGCGCCTTGGCAGTGGCCATGGAAGTAGCCATGGTGATGCTCTTCGTGGGGCTGGCCCACGGGTTGGTCAACGACTCGGCCCATCGGCAGGAGGGCGTCGGCGCGGACGTTATGGTGCAACCTTCCGGTTCGTCGTTCCTTCTCGCTTTTTCTCAGTCGCCCATGCCTTTGACGATTGGTGGCCGGTTGGAGCAAGTCCCCCATGTGCTGGCCGTAGCTCCCACGCTGATCCTCTTTAACACCGGAGCATTGAGTATGGTCTATGGCATAGACATGGACAGCTTCAACCGCGTTTCGGGCGGCTTCGCCTACCACGCCGGCGGGCCATTTACAAAACCCTATAACCTGCTCGTTGACGACCTGTATGCGAAGTCGAAACATATCAAGGTCGGACAAACGGTGGATCTGCTCAACCACCAGTTCACTGTCAGCGGAATCGTCGAGCACGGAAAAGGCGCTCGGCTTTTTATACCTCTGCCGACCGCCGAGGATCTTCTGCAAGTCAAGGACAGGGCCACCATCTTTTGGGTCAAGTGCACCGAGCCCGCCTATACCGACAAGGTTGTCGGCGCCATTCGTCAACTCCTCCCGCAGTGCCAAGTTACTGCTGTGAAGGAATGGATGTCATTGATGACATCCAATAATCTGCCAGGCCTGAATGTCTTTACAACGGTCATCATCGTCATCGCGGTGGGGATCGGATTTCTGGTCATATTCCTGTCGATGTACACGACCATTACGGAGCGGACCCGGGAGATCGGGATTTTGAAATCGCTCGGAGCATCAAAAGGGTATATCATTGCAGTGATTCTGCGAGAGGCAAGCCTGCTCAGCGCGGTTGGGATCCTGGCCGGGTACGGAGTGGCGCTGATAACCCGCAAGCTGATTCTGGCGAACTTCCCTACCCTGGTGATCGAACTGACCATGCTATGGGCAGGGTACGCTGCAGTTCTGGCGATAGCTGGAAGCTTGCTCGGAGCGTTCTACCCCGCGATGCGCGCGGCTCAGCTTGACCCTGTGGACGCACTGGCGTACGAGTAAATGGAACCCATCATAGAGACTCACGGCCTGAAGAAGATCTACCACGTCGGCAAAGTCGAGGTGGAAGCGCTGCGGGGCGTGGATTGTATTATCCACGAGGGCGAGTTTGTGGCGGTAGTGGGGCCTTCCGGCTGCGGCAAGTCCACTTTCCTTCACATCCTGGGTGGCTTGACCGGCCCTACGAGCGGGCGGGTGCTGGTCGATGGCAACGATTTCACTCACATGTCCGATGCCGACCGGACGCGCTTTCGCCGGCATAAGATCGGCTTCGTCTTCCAACGCTTCAATCTGCTGCCCACTTTGACGGCGCGCAACAACATCGCCATCGCCCAGCACATCCAGGGAAATGGTTTTAACCCCCACCGTTTTCAGGCTGTGGTGGAAATGCTCGGCATTCAGGCGAAACTCGATCATCGCCCCTATGCGCTGTCGGGCGGCGAGCAGCAGCGCGTAGCCATCGCCCGCGCCGTCATCTGTGATCCCAAGCTGCTTCTGGCAGATGAGCCCACTGGGAATCTGGATACTGAGAACTCGCAGACGGTTCTGAATATGATTCGCGGCCTGAACAAGACCTTTGGGCAAACAGTTCTGATGATCACCCACAACCCCGAGGCTGCCGCAGTGGCGGACCGTACCATCCACATGCGGGACGGCCGCATTATCTCTGATTGATTCTTCGCCTATGGATCAGAGCACCGAAATCCGTAATCACTCCCTGCCGCAATCTCAGGACAATGCGCTCAGTGGCGGCATTGGAACGACTTGGGAGAAGATTAAGCTCGGCATCAAACGTACCGTCTTTTGGGCATTCGAACGGGGGTCCTGGCAGTACGATCTGATGTGCCTGGCCATCCTGGCTTTCATTTTCCTCTCGCCGCGCGCCTGGTTTAACGACCGTCCCACTCTGGAATTGACGGACCTTAGGCACCAGCAAGGCTTCGTCGAGATGGGGCACGGAAAACAGGGCTGGCGCTACATGGTGGATGCGAGACTTGTGGAATCGTTCGCAGGGTCTACACCTGAGGACGCCATTCAGATTATCCTGAGTCGGCAATTACACCAGCCTTTCTCCGTCCTATCAATCGATCCCATCACCGATAAGAATCAGGTTGTACTAGGCTACACAGTGCTCGTCAACAGAAGCGACAAGTGACGAGGATGCGCCAGAACGGCGAGTTCTGGCCGCGGGGTTCGCCGCTGCTTTGCCTTTTCGCGCGGCTCCCTCTACAATGGAAGCGGGAGGATGCTCTTGCGTCTCAAATTGACTTTCGCGTTGCTTACCCTTGTCGCCGTGCTCCTGGCGCCCCTCTCGAGCGGCGCCGGCACGCCCCTTCCCCGCAAGGGAAAGCTCCCCCCCGATCTCTCTGAGATCCTGTCGCGCATGGACGATGCCGGCAAGCGCTTGCGGACCCTTAGCGCAAATCTCGAGTACACCAAGGTGACGGTGCTCGTGAACGACAAGTCCACGGAGGAAGGCCGTCTGTTTCTCAGCAAAGGCAACAAAGGTAAGGGTCAGGAGATCCGGGTTGAGATGCAGCAGCCGGAGTCCAAAGTCATCTTGTTCAAGAATAACAAGGCGGAAATCTACCTTCCGAAGATCAATCAGATCCAGGAATACAACCTCCAGCAGAAGACCGGATTGGTCGAGGAGTTCCTGCTGCTCGGCTTCGGAGCGGAAACAGGTGATTTGACGAAATCCTACAACGTGAAGTACCTGAAGGAAGAGGAGCTCGGCGGCGAAACCACCGCCGTGCTCGAACTCGTGCCACGCAAGCAGAGCGTTGCCGCACAGCTTACCAAAATCCAGATGTGGGTCAGCGAAGATTCCTGGATGCCGGCACAGCAGCAATTCTTCGAGCCGGGCGGCGACTACATGATTGCCCGCTACACCGCAATAAAGGTGAACCTGAAATTCCCGCCTTCCACCTTTGACATCCCACCGTCGGCAGGGGCCAAGGTTGTCAAGATGAATTAGGCAGTGGGCAGGTCGGCAGGTGGGCAGATGGGCAGGTAGTCACGGGGCAGGTAGATCCTCATCAATCAGCTTTCGCTAAAACTCTGCGTTCTTTTCGATTAATCCCATGACAAGCTTGCAGTGGACCTACCTGGCCATTCGGCCATCTGCCAACCTGCCGATCTGCCTACCGCCCATCTGCCGACCTGCCCGCTGCCTACCTGCCCACTGCCTGTCCGACCTGGGCGAGGACGTACGGCCCTTCCGGAATCACCGCGATACGCGCGCCCGGCGGGAGTGAAGAGGTAAGAGCTCGTATGGCAGCCTCCGGCGTATCGTAGGCTTTGCCCCACAGCGACACATGGTAGAGCTCAGGCAGGCCAGGAACATAGAACAGCGCCTCGGACTTGGCGGTCACGAGCGCAAGTTTTTCAAGTTGCCACTGGTCCACAACTACTGCCGTCCCGGTAATCTCATCCATGAAGGCGCGGTCGGAAGGGTGATTGGCCAACATCTGAGCGAACTCAGCCCCTCCGACCCCTTCCGCGCATTCCGCCAGCAGCAGGATTTTGCCGCCAGGTTTTACAATGTGGGAAGCAGCGGTGATTCCCTTGATGGCTTGATAAAACGTGAGATCCAGCGGGTAGCCGGCGGAGGTGGTGATGACCGCGTCTGCCGGTTCATCCAAGGTTTCAAGCATCACCTGTGAGACGAATTTGACTCCCTGGCGATGCGCCGCTACCGGCTCTCCCGCGAACACGGCTGCAATGGGCCGTCGCCCGTTTCCGCGGGCCAATGCCGCATCCACCAGGAAGTCGTGCCGCGCCATGCGCGCGATTTCCAGAAGCTCGCGGTGCAAAGGGTTTTCTTCAATCGAACCTTCCACGGCGCGCGCGTCTCGCATGAACTTCGGGCTGTGCAGAACTTTGATGGTCGCTTCCCCGGCGAGGCCCGGCGCAATCAGCTTCCTTCCTCCTGAAAAACCCAGCATCAAGTGGGGCTCGATGAATCCCAGCGTGATGTGGAGGTTGGTGGAGAGGAATCTCTCGTCAATGAAGACCGGCGTTCCCGAGGCCGTAGTGCCCAGGTAACGGTGCTCGGCGAGCTGGCGCGCGCGGTGGCTGACGATGCGGTATTTCTCGGCGACCCACTCCCCGCAGATCTCCTGGGTTTCCGCCTTCGTCGCAGGCCGGTGCAGGCCAGTGGCAATGAGGATCGTTATGTTCTTGCGCGGAATCCCTGCTGCCTCCAACCTGGACAGGAGAGGTGGCAAGACCTCTCGATTGGGCGCTGGACGCGTGATGTCGCAGACCGAAATCGCCGCCGACTTTTTCCCCGTTGCGAGTTCTTTGAGAGGAGGGCTGGTACCAGGATGGTCGAGCGCATCCTCGATCGCCGCCGCCGAATCCGCCAGCGGGACAGCCGAGCGCGCCTCCAGCACCTGATAGCGAAACCCCTCAGGCAGTTCCAGGCTGAGGCCGTTTTTCCCAAAAGCAAACCAAGTTTCCATGGCTCGATTGTACCTCATCCGGTAGCACCGGCACTCCTGCCGGTGCCCGCGGCCATCCTAACACACACACCGGCAAGAGTGCCTGTGCTACCTCATTGCCCACGGGCTGACGCAGAGCGAAGCTCTGCGTTTGGGCGACTTTTCAGTCATCGAAATCCGCAGAGCTTCGCTCCGCGCCGGCCGATCGACCAACTCGCCCTAACAAGGCACCGGCAAGATTGCCGATGCTACCTCATTGCTCACCCCTCGATTGCTGAGTTATCATATACTCTCACCCCGGCCGCATGGATGGCACGGGGTCAGGGCACAACACAATATAAGGAGAAAATGCATGGACATTCGGCGTCTACCTGCACGTCCGCTTCTCACCCTTCTGGCGGTGATTCTGTCTTTCGCCGCGGCTTTGTTCGCGGCTGAGGGCGTCTACAACTTCACTCTCCCGTCCATCGATGGCGAGTCCACTTCGCTTGCGAATTACAAAGGCAAGGTCATCCTGCTGGTGAACGTCGCCAGCCGCTGCGGTTTCACGCCGCAATATTCCGCCCTGGAATCGATCTATGAGAAATACAAGGACCAGGGCTTTGTGATCCTGGGTTTCCCGGCCAACAATTTCGGCGGCCAAGAGCCGGGCACGAATGCGGAAATCAAGAATTTCTGCTCGACCAAGTACAGCGTCTCATTTCCTATGTTCGCCAAGGTCTCGGTGAAAGGCGACGACTGTACGCCCCTCTATCAATATCTCACCAAGCAGGCGAATCCCAGCCTGACCGGCGATATCAAATGGAACTTCACCAAGTTTCTGGTGGATCGCAACGGGAAGGTCGTGGCGCGCTTCGAATCGCCCGTCAAGCCGGATTCTCCCGAGGTCACGGCGGCAATCGAGAAATACTTAAAACAGTGACGAGTGACAACCAGCTTTGCTGAAGAGAAATGGGCCTGCGGCGCACCCATTGCATCAAATACCGGCCCTTCGTCACCCCCGCGAACGCGGGGGTCCATTTCGATCCAGAACCCCTTGGATTCCCGCTTTCGCGGGAATGACAAGATCTTCTATGGAGGAGAGAGAACATGAGCGATGTTCTGACGCAAGTTCTCGCGGCTAATGAGGCGTATGTGAAGACTTTCGGCGATAAAGGCAAGCTGGCAATGCCGCCAGCGCGCCGCTTTGCCATTCTCACCTGTATGGACGCGCGCCTGGATCCGGCCCGGTTTGCGGGTCTCAGTGAGGGTGACGCCCACGTTATCCGCAATGCTGGCGGGCGGGCCAGCGACGATGCCATCCGCTCACTCGTGATCTCGCACAAGCTGCTGGGGACGCGCGAATGGTTCGTGATTCACCACACCGATTGCGGAATGTTGGCGTTCACCAACGAGGTCATGAGAGAACTGCTGGAGCACAGCCTCGAAACCGCGCAGCTCGAGGGCGGTAAATGGAAGGACGTCGGAAAAGGTCCTGGTTCCTACGAAGGTCATTTCATCGAATGGCTGACCATTCGCGACCAGGCCCGCAGCGTCGTGGCCGATGTGGCGCGGATCAAGGCGCATCCCTTGGTTCCGAAACATATCCCTGTTTACGGGTACGTCTACGATGTCGCCACGGGCCGCCTTAACGAGGTCAGCGAAGCGACGAAGGTGGGAAAGGCCGGCTGAGACGGGTTGCGCCGACCTTCAGCTCGGCAGGGCGCTGCTGACCTGAAGGTCAGCGCTACAGAGGTCAGCACTGGTCCGATTGGCCATTGCGGGTGAGAACGCGTGTGCTGACGTTGTCCTTCAGAAGCGTCCAAAACGAGGCATCGAGGTAGGAGCGAATGGAAACGTAGCATCCCCCGCAGTGGTTCGTGGGAACAAACTCTCTAACCATGGCTTTCTGCGACGTGTACTCGTTCTCAAACATCGAGCACGGGCGCAAGCCGCCCGTGGGCGTCACCACCATAAACCGTCGCCCGGCGTTGCATCCCGGCACGGTTCCGTCGCGGAAGAAATCGTGGATGCCCGACAGCGTCCAGGGCGAGTTGGCAATGCGGCCATTGTTGGACTTCAGCTCCAACAATTGATCGAGGGTCTTGCGCAGCAGCGCCAGGTCCTCTGCCGACTGGACGTAATGATCCATGCTCCCGGTCCGCAAGGGAGTGTAAGCACTGTAGGAGATCGAAACACCCCACTCCTTGGCGCGTTCGTAGATCCCTACGAGTGCGGGAAGGTTTTCTCGGGTGATAGCCGTGTTCAACGCCACATCGTCGTAGCCGTGGCGGGCAAGCGTGGGAACCAGTTTCTCGAGGTGAGCGTAAAGCCCCGGGGAGCGGCGGAATTCGTCGTGCCTGGAATCGGGGAAGTCGAGCGAGATAGAAATTTGGTTAATGCCCAAGGGGCGCAGAGCCAGATACTTCTCTTCCGTCAGCAAACGTCCATTGGTTACCAGGATGAGGTACGGCAGGCCGCTAGGCTCCTTCACGGCCCGAATAATTTCCTCGAGGTCCCTGCGCAGTAAGGGTTCGCCGCCCGAGAGTTGCACCGCCATGGGTTTTAGCATGCTGCGCAACTCCGCGTAATCCTCCGCGCGCAACAGGCCTGCCGGATCGGGTTTCATTCCTCCCTTGTCGCAATGCTTGCAATTGGCCGTGCAGGAATGAGTCAGCTCGAACGAAACCACTAAGGGCCGATTCGTGCAGAAACTCCACGTGCCTCGGGCAATCATGCGAGCAGCTCGTGCAACAGGGATCGCTTTCAATGTTTACTCCAAAAAGTGGGATACACCTTGTGTTCGGTGCAACGCGCGAGGGTTCTGCCAGACTTCAACCCGGTTCTCTAACCTGGCGCCTGGCCAAGCTCCGAGAACACGTAGCATACTCCTGCCTGTCACCACGAGCAAGCTGTTTATCGAGTAGTCTCCTAGTTTGACACGTAGCGCTGGCCTTTAGGCCAGCAACTGCCGACCTGAAGGTCGGCGCTGCGGTGGCCAAGACGCCCGCGCTACTTCGGCATACTCGTTGAACCGCAATAATGCGCAGTTCAATCAGGGTTTTCGACCGTTCATATTATGCGGATTGTCATCTCTTGGACGATGAGTTACGGTTAAGATTCACCTCGTGCCTGCGGGGTTTCGAGGGGCTTACTTGACAGGCTGCCGGAAAACAGCAATAGGGCTTGACCCGAATGGACCAGCTCAGTCTTCGCCGGACAATGCGATTCTGGAACACGCGCCTGCGGGAATGGCGCATGATTGCGAGCGGCCTGCTCTCCACCCATCATCCGGTTCTTGCCCATCTGATTCCCATTCGCCGCTGCAATCTCTCTTGCGCATATTGCAACGAATTCGACAAAGTCTCAAAGCCGCTGCCTCTCGAGACTATGTTTCGCCGCGTCGACCGATTGGCGGCCCTGGGGACGACCATCATCACGCTCAGCGGCGGCGAGCCGCTCCTGCACCCTGAATTGGAAGAGATTGTTCAGCATATCCGCAGGCGCGGAATTATTGCCGGTTTGATCACCAACGGTTACTTGCTCACCCCCCAGCGGATCGATCACCTTAATCGCGCCGGCTTGGATCATTTGCAAATCAGCATTGATAATGTAATACCCGACGAGATTTCCAAGAAGAGCCTGCGCGTTTTGGACCGCAAGCTGCGCCTGCTGGCGCGCTACGCGATCTTCCAGGTGAACATCAATTCCGTGCTGGGAACTTGCGTTCGTAACCCTGACGACGCTCTGGAAGTGGCCCGCCGGGCGCTCGAACTCGGTTTCACGAGTACCGTGGGCATCCTCCACGACCACGGCGGCCAGCTCAAGCCACTCAGTGAACGCCAGCAAAAGCTCTTTGCCCTGATCATGGAGATGGGGAAACGCTCCTACTCGCGCTTCAATCAGTTCCAGAAGAATATCTCCGAGGGGCTAGGCAACGAGTGGCGCTGCCGCGCCGGCAGCCGCTATCTTTATGTCTGCGAGGATGGACTGGTACACTACTGCTCGCAGCAGCGCGGGTATCCTGCTATTCCACTCGAGAAATACACTCGCGCCCACCTCGAATACGAGTATCACACTCAAAAGTCGTGCGCGCCGCGCTGCACTATCTCCTGCGTGCAGCAGGTCGCCATGCTCGATAATTGGCGCGATCCGCAAACCCGCCCCGCATTCACCCCTGCCGATGCCCTTGTGCAACTGCAGGCAGCTAGGGATTAGGGGCTAGGGATTAGGGATTAGGGGCTAGGGATTAGGGATTAGGGGCTAGGGATTAGGGATTAGGGGCTAGGGATTAGGGACTAGGGGCTAGTACTACTACGTTAAGTTAAGGCGGTCGCTTTGGCTTGCGAATTTTGCTACCACAATACGCACAATGTCCGGTCCAGGTGAACAGCAGGCGTTGGATCTCACGGCGCGTCTGTGGCAG
>JBELAJ010000216.1:0-12745 GCA_049508935.1 Terriglobia bacterium
TTGTGGCTTACCGCCACCGCAGTCTCCCAGGTGAGCGTCGTCACCGGCGCGTTCACGTAATCCACGTATTTGTTGGCTCGATGGGGATTGATCTGCACTCCCCGCCCATGCGCGTGCGCCCGATAGACTTTCGCCTTAATGCTCAGATCGTAGAAATCAGATCCCCCCGGGTTTGACTCGATCATCACAAAGTCGTCGTCGGAATAATCGAAGCCGAAGTTGTGGGTGATAGGCACGTTGTGCCCGCTGGCCTTGACCTGCTCCTTGATGGCTTTGAAGATCGAGCGGTGGGTGTCAGCCATGAAATCCAGGTATTGAGGATAGAGTTCCTGCGGGAGGGGACGCGGCAAGTCCTCTCCAGTTCGAGCCTTCCATTTCTCCAGGCAATAAGGGTTGTAGCAAACCTGCTTGCGATCGAACCACAGCAGGATGTCCACGTCCCAAGCGTCGAAAGTATACCGATCCGCCAGTTCCTTGACCTGCTTCAAGCAGAACTCGCGAAACGGACTGTTGAAGCACAGAAACCCGGTCTTACCGAGGAAGCCGTCAGAGGTGTTATCCTGCTGCACCGGCTTTGAGTTCGCATCGACAATGAGCCAGTCTGGATGTTCGACGTCGAGCGTCTTCTGCCAGCCCAGCGAATAGTAAAGTTCCGTCTTGATGCCTCGCTTCCGGCAAGCTTCTAGATACGCTCCCTCAAAATCATCCGGCAGATTGCGAAACTTGGGCAGAAACTGACTTTTGAACAAGGCCAATCCCGTATTGGTGATGGCATAGACTAGATGGCTGGTCGCGCCGGCCTCGGCAACAGCTTCCGCATATTTCTCGGCATCGGCATACTTCAAAGTGCTCGGGTCGATGTCTTGGAACTGCAAGTCCCAGCAGATCATCTTGTAGCCCACGTGCGAGAGCCCTGTCCCTGCGCCGGAGATCAATTGGGCAGCGGGTGGGACTTCCGCAAGGGTTTCCGACGTTCGGGTTGGCCCCACGTGCAAAAAACTAGGCAACAGGTTCAACGCTGAAACTCCTGAAAAAAGTTTCACAAATCTACGGCGTGACGGTACCATTTCGTCCTCCTCCGGAGTCTGGGTTTTGCGGCGCGCAACGCAAAACTTTCAGGTTTCGGTTCCTGTGATTTGCCCCATCGCTGTTAATGGGGCGCAGTTGTGTTCCCGACATGCAAGGCACCGGTCGCGCGCCGGTAAGTTTCGGTATCCTGCAGTGGCGGCCGCCGCATCGAGTTGATTCGATCAACGATTGCGAATTCTCTTTGTCCCTCCTCGGTCCGCCCGACCCGCATCAGTGTTCTTCCCAACCAGTAGTGCGGATCTACCTTATCGGGCAATAGTTGGGCCGCCCGGCGGAATGAAGAGATCGCTTCTTCATCTCGGCCCAAACTCACATCCGCTCGCCCCATTCCCAAATAGGCTTCGCCATAAGAGGGATCCAACTCCGCGGCTTTCTCGAAATCCTCCAAGGCCTGATCGGCTTTCCCCTGTCTCAAGGCAATGTCCCCCAGGTAGAAATAGCATGGCGGGAAATTTGGACTGATGCGAACCTCCTCCCGTAGCGGTGCAATCGCTTCCCCATACCGGTTCCACATCCAGTAAAGATAGCCAAGGAAGAAGTGGAGTCGCGGAGTGCGGGGCGAGGCCATGATAGCCTTCTTGAATTCTTCTTCGGCCTCGGGCCTTTGGCTGGTGCTAATGTCTGCATCGCCCAACATCACATGCACCAGTGGTGAATCCGGAAATCGTTGAAGGAACTCCGCAGCCGCACTCAGCGATTTCTCGGGCTTACCAACATGCCGGTAGGCGTAGACAAGGAGAAAAAGCCCCTCAGGACTCTCGAATCCTTGCTTGCGTGCAAGTTCCAGCTCATCGATGGAGGGTTGCCATTTTTCCAGCTCAAAGTAGCAAGCGCCAAGAAGATAATGCGCATCGCTGACATGATCTTGGGAGCGGGCGCCCGCAGTGAGATAAGGTATAGCAGCAAGAGATTCGCCCGCTTGATACAACGCCAGACCGAGGTTGAAACTGAATTCGGAGTTGTCGGGTTCGAGCCGATGAGCACGTTTGAAGGCTCCAATGGCCTCCGGCAGGTGCTGTTTTTTGAAATAAATGGCCCCCAGGTTGTTGTACGCTTCAGGAGAGGAGGATATCTTAAGGCCTAGACGGTACTCATGCTCGGCCTCGTCCAGCTTGCCTTGTTGCGCAAGCCGGCTCGCACGCCCAAAGTGCCATTCGGCTCGGTCATCCGCCCCAAAGCTCAGAGCACATATTAGAATTGGAACCACCAAGACCGCGCTAACGAACGCCCAGTCTCGTGCCCACCGTTCACCCCGCATTGACGCGCCCCTCTTGTCAACCGGCACACCAACCGTCAGGCCCCCGGCGGGGTCATCCGCCCGATCCCGATAACCTCGGATTGACATCTGCCAAAGTATTACTCGGGAGTGTGCTCAAACCGGCTGAGCACTTCCCCCGGTACCGGCTCAGTTGGATGTTGTAGGGGCGCTTTTACCTCCCCCGCGTGGCGGCGTAAAGCCGCCTCTACGTCGACCTGTACCGGTACCCCTGCCTCCGTGAAGAGCCGGTCCCCCCACGGAGGCAGGCAAAACAACAGGGCATATAAGTATCAGAAATCCAGCCGCAACGCAAACTCCACAATGCGCGGATCATTAGCCGATGTCAACATCCCGATGTTAGGGGCTCCTACAGACGCAGAAACGCCATTGAAGTTCGGGTGGTTCCAGATGTTGAAGAACTCCGAACGGAACTGCAGCTTGAACCTTTCACCCATCGGAAACGTCTTATACAACGCCCAGTCCCACGTGTCTAACGGGGGTCCTTTGATACAGTTCGGCGCGGCATTTCCGAAGAAGCCATAAGGAGGTGCCGCCAGGGAAGCTGGGTTGAACCATTCCTGGACCGTTCTCGGACCAGCCGAGTTCGCAACCAAGTCAGGCCGGGTCGCTAATCCTGGTGTCCCAATTGAAAGCCCCGGATCTACTGGGTACCCGCTCTCGATAATTGTATAACCTGAAAATGTC
The DNA here is from genome assembly GCA_049508935.1 of Terriglobia bacterium. Lineage (GTDB taxonomy): Bacteria > Acidobacteriota > Terriglobia > UBA7540 > UBA7540 > CAVROP01. Next base: position 3,053 of record JBELAJ010000216.1, read on the forward strand.
CATGCGCCGAGAGCTTTGTTCAGAACCCCCCTTTGCTGGCGCAAAAACGGCATGTCCCAGATATACCCAGAAGTGAACACGTGGGTCAGGTCCCAGTTCGCCCGCCCATATTCAGCCTCGAAGTCGCGAGAGTTCTGTGCGCCCGTACGTTCTCCAGATGGGATGTCCGTTAGCGCTCTCGAATACGTATAACTCGCCGTCCATGTCAACTGATTTCGCGCCCTGTACCTCCAGCCCGCTTGGAGAGCGTTATAGTTCGCATTTCCAAAATACGAGTTAACACCGGTACCGCCGCCGGAAGTTATGGCCTCCCAGCCCTTGAAGGGCCGGGTGAAATCTGGGGACGTTATGCCTTGATTGAGGCAGGGATCGAAATTGAATCCCCCGGCGGGGATATTTTGGCCAGGCTGCAAGCAACCCGGGTTACTGACCGAAGGAGCCGAAACCGCCAAAGGCTGGTTGTAGTCGATGACGCCGTTAATGTGCCTCGCTTGGCTGCCCACATAACTTAGATTTAGAACACCGCTCGTTGACAATCGGCGCTCGACCCCCAAGCTATAGGTTCCTACGCGTTGCGGTCTCCATAATTGGTTGGCTGGCCCAACCGTACTTAACGGACTCCCCGTTTCCGGCGCCACCTCACCTGCTGATGGGTTGGTCAACGTGCCATTGAGTAAATCCGCGGCAGATGTGTAAGGCGGGTTATTTATGCTAAAATAGATTCCCATGGGATTTCGAGTATAGCCGAGTCCGGCGCCTCCGCGGATTGCGGTCTTGCCATTTCCAGACACATCATAGGCAAAGCCAACACGCGGCCCGAGATTCAGCTTGGGAGTGACGTAGAATCCGTCCGCCACCCCATTTTTCCCGGCGTAAATAATGCCATTGAGCAAGTTCGCCGGCTGGCCGGTCGCGGTGATGGGAACCCCGTTCGCGCCGAGAACAAAGGTCCCATTAGGATTGACAACCGGTGCTTGGGCCGAGTTGTATAGGCGCGGATCAAAGTCAGCTATCCCGTTCCCCTGCATGGTGTCCGAACTGTAGTACACGTCGCGCAGCCCCAAGTTCAGTGTAAGTCTCCTTGTGACCTTCCAATCGTCCTGAATGTACGGCTCAAACTGCCGATAGCGAAAATAACCTCGACGCTCCCCGCTGGTCTGGTAGTAATTGCTATCTAAACCCAGCAGGTAATCAGCCACGGGATCCCCCGTATGAACGCCGGTGAAGGTGTAGCTTCCGTTCGTTTGGGCGAACAAGTTTTGCCTCTTGAGCCCAAAAATGTAAATCATGCCGGCCTGAATTACGTGGTTCCCCTTTACATGGGTGAAATCGTCCCCCAGAGTCTCCGCCGCGTCGGAAGCGATCACCGGAAGCCTATAACTCCCATATCCCGCCCAGCCGTCGGATAGCAATATATCAGGGTTTTTGTCTTTCTGGTCAGGGAACGGCCTTTGGATTGTAAGGCCCGAGAGGTAAGTCGCGCCCTCAGGTATCAAGCGAACCTTGTCGTACGTCTCGTCGAAGCTGAACACGTTGAGGGTGGTCGGCGAAATATGGGTAGTGAACCGCGCCAGCCCGTTAAAGCCAGTTGTATGGTTGTATTGCCATGTGGTCGGGGCCGGATTCAAACCCGCAATGCCCCAGGATAGGTACGGTAGGTTCTCAAGATCGCCTTCGTAGGCTACACGAAGCATGAGGCTGTATTTCTCGCTAAAGTAATGGTCGACGCGATAAGTGTCGTTGCGCGTCCTCCAGGCGTCCACGCCCGGGTTGAGATAGTTCAAGAACCCACCACTTGGGTTGTTCGGCAAGGGCCAGTACTGGTTCATCAGGGTGATCGCATTCTTGTCAAAGCAGGCAGGGTTTAGGTGGAAGGGGTCGGGCAGGCAGTTTACCCCGGGATGCTCCTGGGCCAATAGGTTAGTAGCCGTTGGGTCGAAAGCCAAGCCCGTTGCGGGCGTCGTCGGGCTGCTGGTGAAATCCCCATTACGCATGGCTTGGGGGATCATGGACCCGCGCACTGTCAACCCTGCGTCGCGCCGCCGCCACTCCTCGCTGGCAAAGAAAAAGGTCTTCTTACGATCGGTGTTGAAGTGGTTGGGAATAACGAGGGGTCCACCGATGCTAAAGCCGAAAATATTCTGCTTGAGGGGTGTCTTTACGCCCGCGGAAAAGAAGTTGCTGGCGTCGAGCGCCTGGTTGCGAAGGTAATCATAAGCGCTTCCGTGAAAGTCCTTCGTTCCCGATTTGGTTTCCACCAGCACGTCCGCGTTCCCCGAGATGCCATACTTAGCGCTGAAATTATCCTTGAGAACCTTGAACTCTGAGATGGTGTCAATAGGCGAAAGAATGTTCAAAGCACATTGGCAGCCAGTGTTCATATTGAACGTACCGTCGATCAGATAGTTCGTCATTCCAGAGTCCAGGCCATTTATGTTCAAGGTATTCATGGAGCCGGTAATGCCTCCGGGGAGCATTTCCGACCCAGAGGAGCTGGACGTGACTCCGGGAATTAGTACAGCTAGCGCTTGCAAGTTGCGGCCATTGAGTTGAAGCTGCGAAATTTGCTGACCCGAGATGACTCCGCTTGATTCACCCGTGGCCGTTTCAACGCTTACGCTCGAGGCCGCTACCGTTACCTCTGTGACCGTCGCACTTACCGCCAAGGCGACATTTATTTCAACGCGCGCGGCCGTGTCTACCTTGACGCCGCTGATAACAGTGGTGGCGAAGCCCGAATGCCTAACCGTGACGTCGTAAGTGCCCGCCACCAAGGCTTCCACGTCATAAAAACCTGCTCCGTTGCTTTTCTCGAAACGGGTCACATGCGTTAGCTCGTTCACGACACTCACTTCCGCATCGGGAACAAGGGCACGGGACTGGTCAGTGATCGTGCCGAGTATTGAGCCTGTCGTTACCGCCTGCGCGCGGGCTTGAGGCAGGTCAATGCAAACCAGGCACAGGAGAAAGGAAACCAAAACGCAAAACACTCCCAATTTTTTGCAGCTCATAGGCACCTCCAATTTGATATCCGCTATGTCTGACGGATTTGGTTTTCCGCAGAGTTGTCTGCGGAGTGTTCTGAAAAGGCTTGAAGGACCATCCTCCTGCTTTCCTCCAAGTGAATCCGCATGGTTTGCCGCGCCTTCTCGGGATCGCGGGTCAGAACAGCCTCATACAACTCAGCATGCTTGGCGTATTCGATCTCCTTCGCCCGGGGGTGGCGCGCCCCGACGGCGGCAGCATGGTGCACGAGAAGTCCGATAAATGGCTTGATCAGGGTAATCAGAATTGGGTTATGCGTGGCTTTGGCGATAGTGAAATGAAGATCGGGCGAGTGTCGAAATTCTGATCCTTTATTATTAAGCCCCTCTTGGATCTCCCGCAGAATCCTTCCCATCTCCGCCAAATCATCGGCCGTGGCGCGCTCCGCCGCCAAGGCGATGGCTTCCACCTCAAGAATTTTCCGTACGTCGAGAGCGTGCAGAAGAGTGTCGCGTTCTAAGACGAAAAACAGGAATTCTGGCCGGACTAGGATATCGGGAGAAACGCTGCGAACAAATGTTCCGTGTCCTGGGCGTGTCTCGATGACCCCAATTGTACTCAGAGCCTTGAGTGCTTCGCGGACGGCCGTCTGGCTGAGCTTCATTTGAACAACGAGCGCCCTCTGCGATGGAAGTCGGTCGCCCGCGCGTAGCACTCCCCGACGAACCAAGTCAAGGAAGTTTTCTATGGCCTGGTCTGTCACACTTGTTCGGTTGACTTCAGCGAAGGTGATTGCGGCGTGCTGGATTAACGATGATGTGGTGACCATAACAATGGGTGCTTTTACTGCACAAGCCGGATGCCTGTCAAGAGAAAAAACTCTGCTGAACAACGAGCTCCCTCTGCGATGGAAGTCGGTCACCCGCGCGTAGCAGTAGCACTCCCCGACGAACCAAGTCAAGGAAGCTTTCTATGGCTTGGTCTGTCACACTTGTTCGGTTGACTTCAGCGAAGGTGATTGCGGCGTGCTGGATACCCGATGATGCGGTGACCATAACAGTAGGCCTTTTTACAACACAAGCCGGATGCCTGTCAAGAGAAAAAACTCTGCAAAGGCAACGACATTGTGTCATCCCGTCCTCCCTGGCTGACAGGCGGCGCCCGAAAGCACCGGCCTTATCGACTGTGTCCAGAAACTGCCAGACTCGACGGTGCGATGCCGACGACGACATTCCCCACTGATTAGGCTGCTGGCCATCTCCAGGGCGGCAAACGTCATTTGGACCAAAACGGTCGACCAGTTCCTAGAAGCCCTGGTCATGTTTTATGAACCAACTTATGACTCAAGACATTGGGTTGACCTCGCAAATCTTGTAGTCGCACTTCTGTGTGAAGGTCGAGTCGAGCAGGCGATGGGCGAATAGGCCGATGCCCGATTGGGCAGGTCGCACGAGGTGTGTTCAAGGCCGACAACCGTTTTCCAACCGGTCAGTTGAGGGAGTGGAAACCGGGGTTTTGCGCGTAAAGGCTGTCCAGCTGGAGAACGTTGAAAAGACGTCTGTTATAGAGGTGGGGCGTATCACACGGCAAGCGAAGCGTCGCCGTTTCCCTGCCTTTGCCATGCCCTGGCCACTCCAAGGCGAGAAACGATTTGGGCTGGCTGTCGACAATCTGACAAGCAACGAGCGCAGGGTTCCTCCTTAACTTATGAACCCAACACGGGAAGCTGCCATTATCTGAAAAACCGCTGATTTTCCCTGCGAATGGCCAATTCTCCTGTGTTTTGCGCAGAACTTAAATGGTAGCCTCTGCAAAGTCGGTCAGATTACTGGCCTCGCTCAGGCAGTCGTCAGCTGAACTTTGCTGAAAAAGCGCTGCCGAGGTACTTCGGCAAGGGGACCGAAAGATCCCGATCGCCTGACGTTTTGCAGATGTGAAGCAATCCGACCGAAAGAACGCGTTGTGCTCCTTCGGCGCAATACCTAGATTGTTGTTCAGCGAAACGAGGAGATGACTAAGTGGATACGTGGCAGACGCCTCCGCCGGGCTCCTACCTTCCAAGGAAAAACGCGCTCACGTATGCTGGTGCAAGAGCCAGCGCACATGCCAGCGCGAAAGCAACCTGTGAGAAGAGGGAAATTACTGCGGCACATCGAGGGGCCAAGTCTGCCCTGCTGTGACTCCCCCATCCACATGAAGCACCTGACCTGTGATAAAATTGCTTGCACTGCTTGCCAAGAAAATCGCCGCACCGATCAAGTCATCTCGCTCACCAAGTCGATGGGCCGGGGTTCGTTCTTTAACCCAATTTAGCATCGTGGGGTTTTCCCATAGCTTCGCATTGAGCTCGGTTCGAATGAAACCGGGTGCGATTGCGTTTACTTGTATGTTGTACTTGGCCCATTCGACTGCTAACGCGCGAGTCATCGACCCGATGGCGCCTTTGCTGGTCCCATACACGCTGACTCCGTCAAGGCTCTGGTGAGTGTGAAGACTGGCGATATTGATTATCTTGCCCGAACCTTGCCGAATCATCGCCCTTCCGCAATCACGCGCCATCAGAAAGTTCCCGCGTACATTGATGGCTAGAATCTCATCGAGTTTTTCCACAGGAAACGTTTCCGCGGCGTACCGAAAATTAACTCCGGCCACATTGAACAGCACGTCCAACCGGCCGAATTGTCCAACAATATCGTCCACGCACCGTTGGATCTGCCCCGCGTCGGAGATGTCGCAGACTCTAGAATCAAGCCCGGTTGCCTTAAGGGCCTGCTCCTGCCCACCCTCCGCCCCGACGATCACGTTCGCACGCGCTTCATGGAAAGCGTCGGCAATGCTTCGCCCGATTCCCCGGGAGCCTCCGCTGACAAATACAACTTTTCCTTCCACGGAAAAAAGTCCATTCATGATTCGTCACCTCGCAATGACTCCAGGGATAGGCTACCTCATGACTGCTCGGTCCCTTTGTGGCTTTTCAGTGCCAGCACAACAGAGTCGCGCTGAGGTAGGGTAATCTTCAGCGGATAAGGGCGATCTGCCGTTCCTCTGCTGCGACTCTACGGCGAGATCATGATCTTAATTGCATGCTCTTTGCCGTCTAAGACGCGGAAAATCAGCGGTGGAGCCTCGGCTAGCGTAATGCGATGGGTAATGATGTCCCTGACGGAAATCTTGCCCTCAGCCAAAAGCCCAATTGCTAAATTAAAGTCAGCATCGTAAAGGCGGCTGGTGGCCAATGTGACGTCTTTAGCAAAGGCAACTTTCAACGCGAAAACAATATCCCCTTGCGGTACGCCATAAACCACAATGCGGCCGCCGCGTGCACAGGCCAAGAGAGCGTCCTGAACGCTTCCTTCGCTTCCGACGCCGTCAATTACGATGTCGAATTGTTTTTCAAGCTCATTTCTTGGGAAACCCTTACGAACATCGATGGCTTGATCTGCCCCAAGCTTTTCGGCGAGGGCAAGCCTTTCTGGAAGAATGTCGGTCACGGCCACGCGCCCTGCTCCAAGTGTCCGCGCCACCTGAATAACCAGCAGTCCAATATTGCCAGCTCCGAATACGAGTACCCTATCCCCCGCTTGGATACCTCCCTTCTGGACAGCACGAACCGCGACGCCGACAGGTTCCACCATGGCGGCCAATTCGTAGTCCATTCCTTCAGGGATCCTCCGCAGCATGTAGTCTTCCACCACCGTCTCCTCGGCGTAAGCGCCATTGCGCGACACAACTCCAAGAACTTCCGTAGAGTCCGAGTGATGCACTTCTCCTCGGGCGAAAACAGGGTCGCTGCGGTTTCCGAGAATCGGGTGAATAAGCACGCGATCGCCGGGCTTCCATCCAGTTTGCGTACCTGCGTCTAAGACTTCTCCGCTGGCCTCGTGTCCTGGAACAATAGGGAAACGCGTGAAAGGAAGTTTGCCCGCAATACTGGAATAATCGGACCCGCAAACCCCTACTTTGTCAACCCGGACTCTGACTTGGCTATCGAGAAGGTCGGGCCGCGGCAATTCCGATAATTCTAGCCGCCGTGGTGCCTTGAGCAACAGAGCCTTCATGTTCCTTAATCCCTCCGAATATCTATTGTGGGCGCATGCTTCACGAAACCCGTGCCCCAAACAACGAAACCAATTTGGTCGACCATTCCAGATAAGGATACTGCCGCAGCGCTGCGAAATAATCAATATCTTTTATTCTATCTTGGGTCCTGGCAAATTGCTTGATGCGCTGAAGAAACTTGGGGTTCAGAGAAACCAGTCAAAGAAGTTCCCGCAGAAATATCGCTAACTGGGCTCCCATTTACGGTACCCGCGTACAAGATGCTCCAACTCCATGGCAATCCTGAATCGCATTGTGCACGCCAGGACCGGCCGCCCGACCAAATCGAATCAAGGAAGCAACTCACAGCACATGCCTGGCTGTGGGCTTTATCATCTCCGCAGGCCTCTAAACGATCGATTTTCGATTACAGGGCCGGCCAGAGTGATTCCCAAATCTTAAACTCATAGTGGAAACCGGTTTGTTCGGCGCGGGTGAACTTGCGTCCAGAAGCGATGTCAAGGGTCTCCTGGAATATCTTGTGGCCCACTTCCTCCGTGGTTTCTTGCCGGTCCAAAATTGTTCCGGCGTTTATGTCGATATCCTCGTAAGTGCGGGCGAGCTGGGAATTTGATCCGATCTTCACAACCGGCCCCAGCGCACATCCGATTCCCGTGCCTCGTCCGGTGGTGAAAAGCGCCACCTGCGCGCCACTCAAGAAAAGGGCCGGGGTCGAGATCTGGTCGTAACCCGGCGTATAGAGCACGTAAAGCCCTTTGCGGTCGCCCAGCCACTCGCCGTATTCCACCAAGTCTTCGACGATGGATGTCCCGCCCTTGGCCTTCGCGCCGCTCGATTTTAGATAGATGTTGAAAAGCCCGCCTTTGATGTTGCCTGGTGAAGGATTGTCGCGGAAATCATCGCCGAATTTCTTGACATACGCTTCGTAACGCTTCACGGCTTGCATTAACTTTCGCCCGACGGCGCGGGTGCGGGCGCGTTGAGCCAAATCTATCATCGCGGCGCCTTGCAGTTCAGGAATCTCCGGCAGAAAAACGGCCGCGCCCGCTTTCACAAACATATCCGCGGCAACGCCCACGGCGGGATTAGCCGTTACGCCGGACCAGCGGTCCGAACCACCGCACTTTGTTCCAATGGTTAGTTTTGAAGTCGAAACAGGTTGGCGTTTGAACTGGTTCGCATGGCGCAGCAATTTTTCGACAATCTGAAGGCCGCGCTCGACCGTCTTTCGGCTGCCGCCCAACGACTGGATCGTCATATTAACGACTCGCTGGTTGTAATTGGGCACGGAGTTCTCTAAGACGGGTGCCGAACATTCCACGCAGGTCTTACCACAACCCAAGTCAATGTAGATGGCCGCGCCCAGGTTCGGGTGTCGCAAGGTGTTGGCAAGCAACTGGTTCAGGAGTTGGACGGCGCGCCCGTCGGGCATCCCGCAGCCAGATTCATGGGTAATGGGAACGACTCCGTCAACATTGGGGAATTCCTCGCGCGAGTAAATCTCGTGCATGGCGCGAGCGGCGATTTCGCGCGCCTCAGTGGATGAACACATTCCTGACGTTACGACCCCCACCAGATTTCGGGTACCCACTGTGCCATCCTGACGGACGAAGCCGTGAAAGGTACTCGAATTGACTTCCGGGTCGAGGGAACCGGAAGTACTGTTATCGCGGTACCGCACGGTGAGCTTGGGCAGACTTTCCTGAAGGTTGTGCGCGTCGATGGGATCGCCAGGCTCGACGCAACGAGAAGCAAGGCCGATAGGGTCCCCCAGCGAAACGTAAGCCTGCCCTTTCGAGACTCTCTTGATGACAAAACTCTGGCCGCGCAAAACCCGACCCGAAATCATCATCGACTGGTCGCCATGCTTGACCCACGTACCTTTTTCGAGAGAATCTACCGTCACTACGGCTAAGTTGTCATCTTCCGGTTGAATCACAATTGCCACGTCCTCAAGATTCTTAGCTTCCATGTTCCGTTCTCCGATAGTTTTCATCAAGCACGGGCCGAACACCACCCGCTTGAGTACACTGGTCCCGGGACCCTCGCGTCCCTGAGGGGTGACCATTCTTGACAATACTAGAAGGCTCTGGCTCTGCAAGTCTCGTTTCCAGAGTTCGCGCACCCCAACAACAGCTGCAAGCAAACCACCGACCAGCAGCAGCTAAAAGGCCGAGCCACCTGGCCCTTTGCAGGCATCGAAGAGGATCCGCATAAAGCGTCTATCATTGCGTTCCCGACTGCGCTTTCGCCTCGTGAGGCGCCTGTGTACGAGTCATCATGGCAGCGATTGCGGAAACTTCAGAGCCGCACCCGGGGGTAGGTTGAACAATGATCACCCATGAAGATCCAAAATCAACCGTTACGCGTATCAATCCAACGCGAAATCCATGAACCATGGCTATGAAACCGCCGCGTAGAACGCTGTCGCACCGGGCAGCTTCTACCGTGCATTCCATTACTTCCGCAGACTACCATCCGTCAGTCTACCCCACAATGGAGCCCTTGACAACGGCTCGATGCACGGCGGGTGCGCGACATAGAAGTTGGAAGGGGCTTGTTTCTTTTTTTGTCGCGTTTGTCCTTGCGTATATGATACGCTAGGAAGAGGAGGACCTCGATATGCCCCTTTCTCTTCCAGATTTAGCC
>JBELAJ010000217.1:0-12717 GCA_049508935.1 Terriglobia bacterium
CTCGAACCTCACTTAGACCTTTCATAGGTAACACTCCTCTCGGTTCCTCCCGGGAACCACAGCTCTGGAGTGTCACCCTATTTCCTCAAGAATTTCTGCTCATGATCTGGTCGTTAGCCCACCGATCGCCATGCGAGCTCCCCACATCGGTCTTCATCACCCACATTGCATGAAGCACCGAAAGACTCCGGCCCGCTGAAAAGAATAGACGAAGAGCTCCGAAGCGGGGGTCCCTGTTGGAGTACCGCCTGACGTATGATCAGAGATGAGATACTAACCGCTGCAGAAGTGGCGGCGGAACTACGATGCTCCAAAGCCCACGTTTATAACACAATCGCGGGCAAAGTGGATGGCGTGTCACCGCTCCCAGCAATTTGCATGGGGCGAAGGAAACTTGTTAGGCGGTCGGCGCTCGAAGAGTGGAAGAGGATTAACGAGAGCGGCGGTCCGGATGGTAATATAGGGTCATCGTCAGCAATCGACACCGTTGGACGCATGAAGGAGACGGTTCATGCGTAGACGGTTTCAGAAAGGTAGTTTGCAGAAAGTCCGTGGTGCATGGGTAGCGAGATGGTGGCAAGACGGGGTGCGCAAGGCGCAAATTCTGGGGCGAACTTCACAGATAACCAAGGCGCAAGCGCAATCCGAATTGGCGGCTCTCGTTGCTCCAGTTAATAATAGGCGGGCTGAACCATCGGAACAGAAGAATCTCGATGATTTTGTTCGCGATATCTATTTGCCGTTTTACCGGCGAAAGTGGAAGCGCTCGACCACAATGACGAACGAGGATCGGCTGGCACACCATCTCACGGTAGAGTTCGGAGGCCGATCTCTAGGCAGACTCGGCAGGGATGAATTGCAGGCATTTCTCGATCGCAAGGGTGAAGCACTTTCATTCAGCGTGGTGGACCACTTGCGGTGGGATCTGAAGCAAATATTCGATATGGCGGTTGCGGAAGGATATGTGCGAAAGAGTCCGGCGGTGTTGCTGTTCACCCCGAGAAATTGTAGGAGGGCAGAAACACGCGTCATGACAATTGAAGAGGTGCGAAAAATGCTCTCGGTCCTACAGGTACGGGAGCAATTGATCGCGAAACTTGCGTTGATGGCCGGAATGAGGCCCGGCGAGATTTTCGGCCTGAAGTGGGCGCGGATGGAAGCGGATTACGCGGACATCCGGCAACGCGTTTACCGGGGCGATGTGGACTCGCCGAAGTCGGTGCGTTCGGTGCGATTCGCGGCGCTCTCGGACGGACTGCTGACTTCCATCGAGGAGTGGCGGGCCGTGTCGCGCGACAGCGACGCCAATGCCTGGGTATTCCCGTCGGAAAAACTCACGACGCCCCTGGCAAAGGACAATTGTTGGAGGCGGAACTTCTTGCCCAAGCTGAAGCCGGTCGGTCTGGCATGGGCAAACTTCCTGGTCATGCGACGTACTCACAGCTCCCTGTCAAAAGAGCTGGATGTCGATCCGCATGTGCGGGCTGAACAGATGGGACACACCATCGATGTCAACGAGAACGTATACACAGTCACGTCGCTGAAGCGCCGCAAGGAAGCTGTAAACGCTCTGGAGAAGGCAATTGGCGCTTAATGGACTCTATCGGACTCTGGCCCTTCGAGTGATTGTCGTAAGTGATTGAAAGGATGGAGCGGGGGACGGGGATCGAACCCGCGACGTCCAGCTTGGGAAGCTGGCATTCTACCGCTGAATTACCCCCGCGTTTCGGGCATGCTCCGAGCGGCACGCCGCAAACGCTCACTATATCATATCTGGGCGGATGTGGCGGACACCAAAGCGAAAAGAGAAGGTGTTCTGATTCAGTCCGCAGCGCTGGCCTTTAGGCCGGCATTTGCCGACCCTTCGCGCCGCTCAGGGCAGGCTCTGAAGGTCGGCGCTACGCCCAACTTCGGACGCTTCCTTGAAAGGAGATTTTCTATGCGCAATACTCTCTGGAAAGCAGCGCTGGTCGTCGTGGCTGCCATTTTGATAATCGGGGTTGTCCCGCTCGAGGTGAGCAGATGCTTGCAGTCAGAAGGGCTGACGAGGTGGCAGATTCACGACATGAGCAGGCCTCAGCCGCCGCTCGTCGCGCCTGGTGAAGCAAGCACTCAAGACAAGCCCGGCCAGCCACCTTCGGATGCCATTGTGCTGTTCAATGGTAGAGATCTATCGCAATGGCAGGGAGCAAAAGGGGAGCCGGCGCCATGGAAGGTTGGCACGGGCTACTTCGAGGTGGTTCCGAAGTCGGGAGATATCTACACCAGGCAAGCCTTCGGTGACTGTCAAGTGCACGTCGAGTGGGAGTCGCCGGGTTGGACCGGCGAGACTTTCGATCCCGGCAACAGTGGCCTCTTTCTTGCAGCGCTTTACGAGGTGCAGATCGTCGACTCCGTCCACAGCAAGATCTACGCCGATGGGCAGGCGGCCGCCATGTACGGACAGTACCCCCCTCTCGTCAACGTCTGCCGCGCCCCGGGCCTCTGGCAGACCTATGACGTCGTCTTCCACGATGCCCGTTTTGACCAAGACGGCAAGGTCCTCCGCCCCGCTATCATCACCGTCTTCTTCAATGGCGTGCTCGTTCAAGATCATGTCGAACTGACGGGCCCCACCGCGCATCATCAACGGCCTCCCTACCAAGCCCATCCAACGAAGATGCCTTTGCGCCTGCAAGATCACAATTACAAAGTCCGCTTCAAGAATATTTGGATTCGAGAGTTGGGAGAAGGTGAGAAGAGCAAACAATCGTGAGGATCGGGCACGCGGCTCTGCCGTTACGTCTTGCCTCGGCCAGTTGGGCGGGACAGCTCAGGTAAAACTGGCGGGTGCGAGCGGCCCGCTGAATCAATTGCACTCTGGAAAGGCATCCCCTAGAGGCGACGGTACAACTAGCGAAGTAGCGAGTCAAAAAAATGCAAGAAGAATGAAAAAAACCGTCGGCACGTTTCAAAAGATTGAAACCTTCAGAACCTTTCCGCAAGACAGGGCGGCGGAGCCGAAAGACCGCTGACTCGGACGGAAGCCTGACAAACTCGGGCAAGCCTTACCCAAACGGAGGTCAGTGTCCGGGCGCAGGCTGCGGAGAAGCGGTTGGCGCGGGGGCAGGGCTGATCTGCGGTAGCTTCTCCTCGGGCATAATGATCCAGGCTATCAAATAGGCGAGCAATCCGCAGCCGCCGAAGACCACCAGGGCAACCCATAGAATCCGAACCAAGCTGGGATCGATGTCCAGGTAGTCTGCAAAGCCCGCGCAGACACCGGCGATCTTTCGGTCGGTCCGAGAGCGCGAGAGAAGTTTTCTGGGCGCGGGCGGATTGAAAAGCGCCGTCCCGCATTGGCAACAGAAGTTCACCCGGTTGGTAAATTCTTTTCCACAGTGTGGGCAGAACATATCAGCCTCCTGTCCCGGATCTACCTTCTATCCTGAATACGCCTTTGGGGGCATGAAAGTTCCATCTCCGGCTACCTGTCCGAGACGCCGCCAAGGCTCCCATCGACCTGCCAACAAAATTCGTCCCTGGGGGCCTCATTTTGCGTTACAATCCGAGTCATCGTAGTCTAATAAGAGTTGAGGAGAATCCACATTGGTACGTACCAGAAGACTATGCGCGTAGCACCGAGGATGACGTGGGTCGCCCGAAAACCGTTCATGGTTTTTGCCCGTGGCACTTCTTTACGCCGCCGAGTCGCGTATAGCCTGGGCCTGGTTCGGTTGATTCTTGCGCCGGTCATCTTCCTCACGGTTTACTACATTTTTGCAATGGGTTGGATCGTGGACCGCATCGTCAGCGTGGATGCCCCTATGGCTACGCAGGCGGAACAGATCTCCCTGGAAATGCTGGAAGCGCTGAGGGCCGAGCGGAATTACTTCCTCCTTTATGACCCGGCGGAACTGGAAGGGAACCGGCGCTCGCTGGCTACCATGCAGCAGGTCATTGATTCCTGCATCGAGCTGCAGCCGGAAGAGCGGCCCGCCCTGGAACATATGCGGGCTCAGGGCCAGTTCTATCAACGGCGCATGGCCGTGGCCGTGGCGCAGCGGGCGGAGGTGAACGAAGCGCCGGGTCAGCACGTTCGCGAGGTAATTCGCGCTTACACACGAGACCTCGATAAACTGCTCAAAAGCTCGGCCGGCACCAACCGCTCAACCTTGATGGCAGAACTCCACAACCGCATGGGCTCACTGGACGAACAGGTGGCGGCTTCGCTGGAGGCCCAGGATCCGGCTTTCCGCCAGATCTCCGCCGACCTCCGCTCCTCGAGCGACGCGATCGTGAAGGAGTCGTCGGAGCTCGAGGCTCGAAGCTGGCAGCGCGTGCAGCGGGATCATCAGCGGGCGAGGCTGTTGTTGAGGCGGGCGGAGTGGGTGCTGAGCACCGTATCCCTATTGACGATTCTTCTGAGCATCTGGGTAAGCTTCGTCTTGCCTCGAACCGTGGTGGAGCCGCTGGTGGCCCTCAAAGCCGCAGTCGATCGCGCGGCGGTTGGGAATTATGCTATTGAGTTTGACGTGGAAGGGGAAGGCGAGGTCGTGCAGCTTGCCAATAGCGTCCGCAAGCTGCTGGCGCATGTCCAGGAGAAGGATGAAAACTCCAAGCCGCCGGGCGAGTCGTGACACGGCAACGCGCGCGGTTGTGTCATTCGGAGTGGTCACAGGCATGCAGCCAACCATTAAGGTGGTAGTCAACACCGCGTCACCCCCGCGCAAGTCGGGGGGCCATTGTCGGTCTAGAAGCCAATGGATTCCCGCTCCCCCGCTTTCGCGGAGGACAAGTTTCGCGGGAATGACACGTTTGCGGCATTTATATATTGGAGGTGCGGACTCATGAAAGGTAAACCGGAAGTCTTGAAAGCTCTACAAGAGATGCTGGGGGAGGAATTGGGAGCCCTTAACCAATACTTCCTGCACAGCGAAATGTGCGAGAATTGGGGCTACGAGCTGCTCAGCAAGCGCGTCAAGAAGCTGTCCATCACTGAGATGAAACATGCGGAAGAACTGATTGAGCGTATGCTCTTCCTGGAAGGAGCGCCGAACCTGAGTGAGCTGCCCAAGCTCAATATCGGGAAGGATGTGAAACAGCAACTCGTGAACGACCTCGAGCTCGAACACGGCGCGGTGACCAGTTACAACGAGGCCATCGCCACCTGCCGCAAGGCGGGTGACAACGGCACGGCCGATTTCCTGAAGGGAATTCTCGCCGACGAGGAAGGCCACGTGGATTTCTTCGAGGAACAGCTCGGCCTCATTGGTCAGATCGGCATGCAGAACTATCTGGCGCAGCAACTTGAGCAAGAAAAGGGGAAGTAAGAGCTCGCCGGAGCGACCTCAGCGGTAAGCGCCGCTCTTTTCCCTATCCTTCCGTCTGGAGCCTGAATTCTGGAAAGAGGCAGCCCTC
Source organism: Terriglobia bacterium (assembly GCA_049508935.1). Classification (GTDB taxonomy): domain Bacteria; phylum Acidobacteriota; class Terriglobia; order UBA7540; family UBA7540; genus CAVROP01. The sequence continues at coordinate 5,401 of JBELAJ010000217.1, forward strand.
TCCCTTGGGGAGAGGGTGACCCGCGACGGCGTATTCATCAGCCGTCGTGGGCCGGGTGAGGGGTTGGTTGCTGCCCAAGCGCCGGTCGGCGCAGGTGGTCCATCCATCACTCTGCCTCATCCCAAGCCTCGCCAGCCCAAACCTCTCGGGCCATCTCCTCGCCCAGCTTTCCAGCCGAGGGACTCTCAGGTTTGCGTTGGTAGCCTTCGAAATATTTGCGCTCAAGGGTTTCCTGCTCAGTCTCGCGCCGTGATGTTTCGTCTTCCGTGTTAATCATCCTTTAATCACCCCCACCGGTTTTAGCCTCGCCACGCGCTTGGCCAGTCCCGCGTTGTGGACCACGTCGATGACCATGTCCACATCTTTATAAGCTTCAGGGATTTCCTCCGTAATGCCATCGCGGGTCTCGGCGCGCACCACGATGCCTTGTTCCTCGAGCCGTTGGCGGGCGTTTTGGGCGAAGGCGGATTTCTTGGCGGCGGTGCGGCTCATCACCCGGCCCGCGCCGTGGCAGGTGGTGCCGAACGTCTCCTGCATGGCGCCTTCCGCGCCCACCAGAACGTACGATGCCGTTCCCATCGAGCCGGGGATCAGCACCGGCTGGCCGCAGGATTTGTAGACTTCCGGCACTTCCGGCCGCCCGGCGGGAAACGCCCGCGTGGCCCCTTTGCGGTGCACCATCACTTTGCGGTCCCGTCCGTTCACCCGATGCCGCTCGAGTTTCGCGATGTTGTGGCAGACGTCGTAGACGACCCGCAATTCTTCCTGCTCACCAAAGATGCGTTTGAAGGCCTGGCGCGCAAAGTGCGTCATGCCCTGGCGATTGGCCCAGGCGAAGTTCGCAGAAGCCCGCATGGCCGCAAGGTACTCCTGACCTTCCTTCGAATGCACCGGCACGCACGCCAGTTGGCGATCCGGCAGGTCGATGCCGTAGCGACGCATGCCGGCGTCCATGTCGCGAAGGTAATCGGTGCAAACCTGGTGGCCCAGGCCGCGCGAGCCGGAATGGATCATAATCACGATCTCGTTCTGGTAAAGGCCTAACGTCTGAGCGACGGCGGGGTCGAAAATATGCTCGACGTACTGAACTTCCAGAAAGTGGTTGCCGGAACCGAGCGTTCCCACCTGGGGCAGGCCGCGCTTCTTCGCGCGGTCACTGACCATGGCGGGGTCGGCTTCCTCGATGGCGCCGTTTTCCTCGCATGTGTCGAGGTCCTCTGGCCGACCGTAATCGTGTTCGACCATCCAGCCGGCGCCCTCTGTGAGCAGCTTGTCGAGTTCCTGGTAGGAGAGCCGGATGTTACCGCTCTGGCCGGCGCCGGAGGGGATGTCACGGAAAAGCTGGTTCACCAGTTCTTTGATTTTTGGACGGACCTCGTCGAGCGTGAGGGTGCTCGAGAGCAAACGCACCCCGCAGTTGATATCAAAACCTACTCCGCCTGGCGAAACCACGCCGCCTTCGTCCGGCAGAGTGGCCGCCACGCCGCCGATGGGGAATCCATAACCCTGGTGGATGTCCGGCATGGCCAGCGAGCGGCCCACAATGCCGGGCAGCATGGCCACGTTGATGGCCTGTTCGAGGGAGAGGTCCTTGAGCAAGTCCGTCAGCAGGCGCTCGTTGGTATAAATGAGCGCATCGGTAAGCATGCCGGGCTTGGTGCCTTGAGGCACGAGCCAACGATAGTCGTCGAGTTTTTGGAGTTGGTGGAGTTCAAGAGGCATACGAGACCCCTCAGCCACAATACGGAAGAACAAAGCAAAAGGCAAATCGCAAAACGCAAAAGGAAAAGCATGGTACTGGATATAATTAAACTCCTCGGACGAACAGCCCTCTCCCCTGGGGAGAGGGTGTCGCGCGCCGGCGCTTTCATCAGCCGGAGCGCGACGGGTGAGGGATCTCTTCGACTGTGAGGAAGAATTTCGCTCCGCCCCTGAGATTTTACTTGACAAACGATTCCAACTGTGTTATAAGAACTAAGATATAGATAGGCAAGGAGATGCACGAGATGTGGATAGGGCAACCAGGAAACAGAAGGTTTAGCGCCTCGGTGCAGTCGAGCAGTGCAGCAGCAGGGGCCCGATCTCCACTTATTTATGACGGATGCTGTTGCTACGTGTCCATAACACACAACTTGTTCTCAAAATACTTGTCATCTTCCCAATCGTAATCAGTTCACACAATATCTAACATTAATTTAGTTGTCGAAGTAGGGCGCGGCAACGTGCTGCCTCAGTATGGGAGGCCTTTTGTTCGAACGAGGCCACCAAAAAAACTCAGTAAAGGAGCAAATGCCCTATGTCATACGAAAAAAACAACAATTGGTATGAGTGTTTGAAGGATTTTTCTCATCTAAATGGACGGGAAAAACAACAAATAGCCGTTGCGGACAGTGCCGACGCTCGAACTGGAAGATTTCTGTTTTTGGACCGGGTTAAACATAATTGGCCGTCTCAATGGCATACAAGATACAAGTGTGGCTATATCGAATTTTTTGAAAATTACAAGAAATTTGATCTCCAGAACCAAACAATCGGTGGCAATAAGGTATTTCTCTTCCCTATCACTCCGCAAATACACAATTTACACTCGAGGCAGACCTTTGGAGAGAAGATTATCCATTCAATGAACGAGATGGCACCAAACGATAGGTCCGCTGCCGAACGGTTGATTCACGATCTCGCCGATCCGAAGGGCTGCAATCGATTTTTCCGATGGTCTGACGCATATGCTCTATTGCCTGCCCTCAGCCTGTCCCAATTGCGCGATCTTGCGGAGTTATTCGACGTGCCGCACGATGGCCACAAAAGCGAGTTGCAGGCCGCGGCCCAAATCGTGGAAGACGCCCTTCTCGGCTCTGCAGCCGACCCCTCACCCGAGAAGTGGCCTGTGTCTCATACTCTACTGCCAGCCGTTAACGCATCCGAACTGGGCGACCTCGCGGAGCTATTCGACGTGTCGGGTCATAGAACCGAAAGCGTGCCGCCGACAGCGGCCAAAAGCGCGGAAGCTGCCCCCCTGTCTCTTTAACCGACCCCTCACCCGTCAGGCTCAGGCTGATGAAAGCGCCTGAGCCTGACACCCTCTCCCCAAGGGAGAGGGCAGTCTATCTAACGTGACTTTCATTGTTCCAATACATTGACTTCGCGAATCTCTCCCCCGTTCAGCGGCACGCGCAGCGTTTTGATTTCGAGTGGCCGGAAGTTTCCCGTCCAGCGGCGGTTCACTAATCCCAAATCCAAGTTAGCTGTTACCTGCCGGCCGGCGGTTTCGTAGCAACGGACGATGAGGTCATCGCCGTCTTCCGATTTCTTCACGACCGAGACGACCACGTTTGGCGCATCCACCGAAAGGAAAGAAGCGGAGAGCGGCCGATTGCCAGGATGGATCCCCTGATAGATGACTGGAATGGGGGCCGTAAACTCCTCCGCCATGCGCACGATTCCCGCGTCTTGCCAGGCGCCGGTGTGAGGGACGAGGAGCAGACGGAAGGTTTGCATGCCCTGGTCCTGCCAGATGTACTCTCCGTTAGGCTCGAGTTGGCGGGGCCGGTGCTGCGCGAAGACCGCGCCGCGGGTGATCGAGATGCGCATATCGTTGCCCTGCACGCTATAGCCGTATTTGGCGTCGTTGATGACGGCCAGCCCATACTCGCCGGCCGCGCGGCGGCCCGACAGGTCGATCCAGCGCTGCCCGGGATCTTCGGCGCCGTTAGGCTGGCGCACCTTGTACCCGTAGGCGATTTCATAAGTCGGCCGGGGATCCTGCACATCCACCGGGAAAGAGAACTTCAGGATTTTGCGATGTTCGTGCCAATCGAGTGCCACGCGCGCCTCAAGGGTACGGGCGCCGGAGTAGAGCAGCCAGTCCGTCCGCAGCGAAGACGATGCGTAGCTCGTCCGCACTCGAATAGTGGCGCGCAACGGGCCGTTCTCAAGCACCCGGAAGCGCGCGTTGCGGAATACTCCGAGTTCCTTGGTGTAGGCGCGCACGTCGTGGCTCCAGGTGTCGCTGGGGTCGTCTAACACGATGGCGCGCGCGCCTCCCGCGCCGCTCTTGAAAACTTGCGCACCGCTATCCTTGTCGAGCATCGTAAGGCTGCCGTCGTCTGCAAACGTGACCCGCAGGTGTTCGTTTTCCAATTGGCGTTCAGTGGCGTGCACGGCAGAGACAGGCGGTGCGGCAGGCTGGGCGCTTCGCAGCCGGAATTGCCGGTACCCGAAAGCGGGCACCGGCGCCTGAAACGCCACTCGCATGCGATCATCGACCACCGTCGTTGCCTGGATCCACTGGTGGGGGATGCTCTTACCGTCCTCGTCCTCAAGCACGGAGCTTACTTGTGCGCCCTTCTTGTACTCGAAGCCCCAGCCCACGTCGTATTCGACGTTCAGCTTCGCCTCCCAAGCATGGGGATTGAACAGCACCAAATATTCAGAGTTTGGATCTTGCGTCGGAATTTGAAAGGCAATCTTCTCCGCCGCCTTGTTCATCGCTTGATTCGCGATATCGATGGCACGTCCGTGGGCTTCCCTTGCCACGTCGTAATGTTCCGGAAGCGCGGTCCCGGCCATGCTATCGTGGAACTGTATGAACAGCACCCTCTTCCATGCTGCCGTGAAGTCGGCTTTGGGGTAGTCCGATCCAGCAATCACGGAACCGAGGGCCGCTAGCTTCTCGCCGGTTGTCAGCGCGGCTTCCGCAGTCCTATTGTTCTTTTTGACTTCGGATATGGCCGTGTAGCAGCCCACCGAGTGATGCTGAAGGTCGTCCGCCACCACCGGCAGATCGGTGATTTTGCCGACCGCATCAAAGTAGCGGTCTGGGGTGCTGAAGACAAATGTGGGAGCCCCAGGCATCTTCTGCATATCCAGGATCGCTTGGATATTCTCCTTGGCGGGCCCGCCGCCGTGGTCGCCGGCGCCGTAAAAAACCATGAGCTCTTTGGTGGGTTCTTTCAATTCCGTGATGAAATGCGCGACCTCTTGCTGCATATGCTCATCAATTCCGTAACTGAACGGGATGCGGTAGGTGAGCACGCGGCTCCCGTCGGGGCTTTCCCACCAGAAGAGGTCGGCGGGGAGCTTCTTCTCGTGGGCCTGCGGACGCATGAAGACATAAGCGTGCATGCCTTGGAGCTTCAGGATCTGCGGCAGCGTGCCGGTGTGGCCGAAGGAGTCCGGGTTGTAACCGACCTGAGCCATGCGTCCGAATAACTGCTGGAATAATCTCTGGCTGTAGAGCCCCTGCCGGACCAGCGATTCGCCGTTGGGGATATTCACGTCGGGCTCGACCCACCAGCCGCCCACCAGATCCCACCGCCCCTCTTCCACCCGTTTGCGGATCTCTTCGAGCATGGCTGGGTCGGCTTCCGCCACCCATTTGTAGAATTGAGCGGAACTCGCCGTGAAAGTGAAGTCGGGATACTCCTTCATGCGGTCCAGTGCTGAGCGAAACGTGCTCAGCACGACAGACATGGCTTCTGACCACGGCCAGAGCCACGGCGCGTCGATGTGCGCGTTGCCGATCATGTGCAACCGGTATTGGCTCGCGTCCGGAGGCCAGGAACCCGCGGACTGCGCGCTGGCCTTCGCCGCGAAGACACAACATGCCCAAACTAAAACGACGACGAGACAAAAACGATTGGCGGCTGATTTCAAGGGGTTGCTCCTTTCAAAGGGTGAAGTTTAAAGGGTAAAGGATAAAGTGTAAAGGCTAAATGTGCCATCCCCCCCTCCCTCGATAACAGCCCCGCCGTAGGGGGACGGCTTGCCGTCCCCGCATTTCTGCTGGCCCCGACGAGGGTGGGCAAGCCCTACCCCTACACCGACGTGCGCGAAGAGTCGCCCACGACGCCGATGCTTTTAGCTTTTACCCTTCACACTTTACCCTTTCCTCGCTTGCAAGATACGGTCTAGCTTCTTATACTAACCGCCGATGGTTACACGACTTCAAGGAGGCCATATGGCTTTGATTTCACGTCGGGACGCCGGCAAGCTCTTGGTTGGAGGTACTGCCGGTTTGTGGGCCGTCAGCCGCAAGGGTTGGAGTGCGCCCTGCATTGACTCCGTGGTTCGCGGTGTTCAGATCGGAGCGCAGAGTTATTCGTTTCGAGACATGGGCCTCGATGCCTGCATCGAGGCTTTCAAGACGGTGGGATTGGGGGAATGCGAACTGTTTGATGGGCACGTGGTGCCGCCTCACATAAAGTGGCAAGAGCAGGAGAAATGGTGGATCTCCGCGCCTGCAAGTACCTTTCACGAGATCCGCACCAAGTTCGATAATGGCGGCGTGAGGATTTATGCTCTCACTTATGCTTTTCGTAAAGGCGCTTCAGACGCAGGAATCGAGGCTGGTTTCAAAGCCGCGCAGGCTCTGGGCGTCAAGTACATCACTTCTTCATCCAATGTGAGTGTCGCGCCGCCTGTTGACCAGTCCGCCCAAAAATACAAGATCATGGTGGGCTTCCACGGTCACGATGATACCCGCGACCCCGATGAATTCTCGACTGCGGAAACCTTTGCGCGCGCCATGAAGGGCGCGTCTCAGTACATCGGCGTAAATCTGGACATCGGCCATTTCGTGGCAGCCAACGGCGATCCGGTTGCCTACATTCGCGAGCACCACCAGAAAATCGTCACGTTGCACATCAAAGACCGTAAAAAGAATCACGGAGCGAACTTGCCCTTTGGCCAGGGCGACACGCCCATCAAAGAGGTTCTCTGCTTGCTGCGCGACAACAAGTGGAAAATCCCCGCCAATATCGAGTACGAATACGGCGACGATAAGCACCTGGACACGATCGCGGAAGTTAAGAAGTGCTACGCCTATTGCCGTCAAGCTCTGGAAAGTTAGACTCGAAAGCTAGAGTCGGTGAGATTCATGCCAGGAGCTGCGGCCAATCGACCCTACGCTCTGTTGGCCCAATATTACGACCACTTCTTTACTTCTCATCTCCTCGCGTACCGGCGAGCGCGCAAGAGAATTCTGGGAAAGATTTTTCCCCAGGTGCGTTGCGCCTGCGACCTGGCTTGTGGTACGGGGACGACCGCAGTCGAGCTCGCGCGCCGCGGATTGAGAGTGTTCGCCGTAGATCTCTCGCCCACGATGTGTGGCCTCACCCGCGAGAAGGCACGCCGCGCCGGAACGACCGTAACTGTGATCCGCAGCGACATGCGGACGTTCCGGCTGCCGGAAAAGGTCCACCTGATCACCTGTGAATACGATGCCGTAAATCATGTGCCGCGGAAATCGGATTTGGCGCGGGTGGCGCGAGCCGCGGCGCGCGCTTTGTACCCTGGCGGTTACTTCTATTTCGACGT
>JBELAJ010000218.1:0-12703 GCA_049508935.1 Terriglobia bacterium
ACAACCTGCACTGTCAAGCAAAAAACGAATGCGAATCTGCTCGGTCAGCGGGGACCGGGCGAAGCCATTGGAATTTCAGAGGGTTAAATGAGGAAGGAAAGTACGAATGCGGAATCGCTGACAGGCACTCTCGCCTGTGCTGGCGGGGCGCCGCTGGGGCTTCGCGACAGGCGACTGTGCCTGCCACAAGCACTCTTGCCTGTGGCCAAGGCTGGCTGGTAGGCTGGTTGAGTCACAGGCAGGAGTGCCTGTGCTACAGCCAAAGGCGGGGCGGCTATCTTCCGAAGAACTTTTCCAGCTTCTCGACCTCTCGCTCCGCCAGATCCATGTATTTCTTGGCGGCTTGCGGATTCTTGGCATTGAGCGCATCCTGAGCTTTGCCCATATACTGCTGCATGTTGCTCGCGGATGCCGACATGTCCTGACGGAGCGAGTAGCCGGCGCTTTCCTGTTGCTGCCGGAGATGGTCGACACTGTCTTTCACGGCGCCGGCGCGGCCTTCGAGAGGCGTCATACGGTCTTCCAGTTCCTCCAGTTCCTTTGCGGCGGAGGCGTCCTGGGCGGGCGGTTGTGCGGCCTGGACAGGCGGGTTGACCGCCGCTGCCGTCCCCGTAGGCGCCGCGGATACGGGTGGCGTCGTCGCGCTAGTCTGCTCACTTTCGGCCGTGGCTTGCGCGCCGGCAACTCGCCGCGGTCGTTTCGTAGAAGCCATCGGTGGGAGTGTTTGCTTGGCGGGGGAGCTGGGGGCTGGCGGCGTTACTTGAGTCTGGGAGGCCGGCCCGGAGACAGGCTGTTGAGGCTGGCTCTCAACGGGATTGGCCGGCTGGGTTATGGGAGAGGACGGAGTGGTTGACGTAGCTGCGGCTTGCTGCGTAACTTGTCCGGCTCCGCTCGCCTTGGTTTTAAACAGGCGCGGCAACTGAAGGGCTCCCAACGCGATTACCAAAATCGCCACCAGCGCACCCAAAGTCATGTAAAGGCCTCGATAACTCTTGGCGGCCGGCGGCGGGGGAGTCGGAGTCGGTTGGACTTGAGGTATTGGTACAGCAGCCCCGTAGGGCGTGGTGGGTTGCACTTGAGCGGCAGCAGGCTGGCCGAACGGAACGCCGACAACCGCGGTTGCGGAAGGCGCCGCGCCTACGTCGGCCGCCTGTCCTGCAAAGCCTGGAGCAACTGGCTGGGCGGAAGCAACCGGCAAGTTCGCCACCGCGCCACGCACACTCTGCAATGCAAAGCGGAAGGCTTCCGCCGACTGAAAGCGGTTTGCCGGGTCCTTCTCGAGGGCAGTCATGATGATGTCGTTCAATGTCTTGGGCAATTCCGGCTGAATGTCGATAGGAGGCAGAGGAGCTTTCTGGAGCTGAGCTACCATCAGGTCGTAATCGCTCTGGCCTTTGAAGGGGCGCGAGCCGGTCACCATTTCGTAGAGCGAGACGCCAAAGGAATAGAGATCGGAGCGGTGGTCAAGCGCCAGGCCCTGAACCTGCTCGGGAGGCATGTAGTAAAGCGAACCCATGGTGGTGCCGGTCATGGTCAGCTTGCGGTCTGTCTTGGATTTCGCGATCCCAAAATCCATCAGTTTGACGACATTCTCGGGGGTCAGCATCATGTTGGCAGGCTTGATATCACGATGGATGACGCCCTGCGCGTGCGCATAGCCGAGCGCCGAAAGCACTTGGGAGGCATAATCGATCGCGTCCTGGACCGGCAGGGCTCCGCTCTTCAGCTTCTCTTCGAGCGAGGTGCCCTGCACGAACTCCATGACCATCAGAAGTTGATTTTGCAATCGAAAAGCGGTGTGGAGGCCGGCGATATTGGGATGATTTAAGCTGGCCAGCACCTTGATTTCGCGAAGAAAGCGGTCGGCGAGGTCGGGCTCATTGGCAAGGTCCGGCAGGAGAATTTTCATCGCGTCGACCCGGTCGGAGATGAGATTCTTGACTTTGTAGACCCGTCCCATTCCGCCGGCGCCGAGTACGCCGATGATCTGATAATCGCCAACCGTGTCCCCGATTTCAAAACCCATGTTACGCCTCCGGCCACGAACGTCCGTTGCTTAGTCGCTGTCATTCTGAGCGGAGCGAAGAATCTCCGCATTGGTTCTCACTCCCCATGATCAATCAGCAAACTACGGGGATTCTTCGCTTCGCTCAGAATGACAGAATTATAGACCAGGGCGCCCACAAGGGGCGCCCCTACAGGGTGATTCGCTTACTGAGAATTCTGCACGGCGTCACCCACTTTGGGCGTCTCGCTGCCCGCGAAGGTGCCGGTCGAAGAAGAATCGTCCACTTCTGTAATGGTGATGTCCCCCAGTTTGGTGACCACGGTCCTCAGGACTTTCCCGGTCGCAGGATCCTTGATCTGACGACCCTGCCTGAAAATGCCGAGGTGATCTCCGACCTTCACGCCCGCTTTGCTTCCCACATTCAGAATAAGACTATTTCCGGATACATCCGCGACCAGGCCCGAGATCTGGAGAACGTGCGTGGGAAGACTAGCTGCCTTGCCGTCCAGTTGCTGTGCCACTTGGCCCACGGCCTGTCCCACGGCTTCGCCGAGAATGGTGTTGGCAAAGTTCGAGCTCGACATGTTATAGCCGCCGCCACCCGCCCCGGAATCGCTGCCGCCGGCGCCGCCCAGCAAAAGGCCGGAGCGCTTGGACTCGCCCTTGCCCTCCACGGCGGCGAGAATTTCACCGGTGTCGGTGTTCACCATGCGAGCGCTGATCCCTACCACGGCCTTCGCCTGCTTCTTTCCCACATTCCCTACCCCAAAACGGCCGGTCAGACCTCCCAGCGCTCCTCCATTAACACCTTGGGACTTGTCGTCGCGCCCGAATTGGGTAATGCTGCCCATGATAATCGCGTCCACGCCGAGGATGCGTCCGAGCTTTGCCGCCGTATCCGGGTTGGCGCGATCGCTGTTGGAGAAATTCTGTTCGGCGATGATTTTGTCCAGAGCCTTGCGCTCGATGACGGAATAGACGCCGTCATTCACGAGGCGCGTGACCATCAAATCCGCGATGCCCTTTCCCACATCGGTATTGGTGCCGAACACCGCGGCTACACTGCTACGCACGGTGGCGTAGTCAAAGTCGATGACCGCCACACGCTTTTTGTTCTGCGCCCAACCGCTGGGCAAAAACATGGAGAATAGAATGAGAGTCCCAAGGAGCCTCTTCATTTTCGGCCCTCCTTGCAAGAGTTCAAGACTTTCGGAGACAGATACATAGATTCCCCGGCGGGCAGCCACGAACCGCTTTCCGATTGAGCTTTTGGTGCGTGGAGCTTCGCTTGCACTCCAACGGAGACGCCAAAGGCTAACACACACGCCAGACTCTGTTGCTAGTCCCAGCCGATAGCAGAATCCTAACACCTTTCGGAGATGAGAACAAGCAGGTTGCAAAGAGGCAAGGGCAGAGCCTATCCACCAATCAGAACGGTGGGGAGTCCGAGGATGATTTTGCCGCCATGGGCCGTGGTGTCCAGCATGCGGGCGGCGGGCAATGAACCGACCAGGACAGTGAATGAGCCCAGAACGATCACATCAGGTGGACCTACACAGGTTGCCTTGTCGGTGACGCGGGCTTGAGGCAGGCTGCCGGTCAGGACGGTGGGGCAGCAGGGCGGAAGGATGGGACCGCCGACGTGCGGCACAAGTACGGTCACCATCGGGCAGACATGCATGTCGGTAGTTCTGGCAGCAGGCATTCCCATGGTTTACCTCACGAAGCGACCCCTCACCCGACCGGTTCCGGCTGATGAAAACGCCGGCGCCGGCCACCCTCTCCCCGAGGGAGAGGGCCGATTATCAACTCGAGGAAGGGCCGGGTTTCATCCTGCCCATCAAGGCCATGCCTTTTTGCAGGAAGACACGATACTTCTCAGCCGCTTTTTCCGGCTGGGTCTTGACGGCAGCAATCATCACCGCGCCGGCCACAAACTGTGGTGTTACGTGATCCGGGGGAGGGACGGGATCAAGATCCGGCGCTACGACACTCCCGCCGCTGTAAAACGCCGCCAGCGCCAGCAAATCCGAGGGGCTCTCCGGCCCATCTTCAGGAACCGCAGCCTTTGCAGCCTGGCGGTTTCCCTCATCGGGACTCGAGACCCAGCGTTCCGCTGCCACCTGCGTTTTCGAAATCTGTGAGGCGTTCTCCGTACCCAGACTATGCCGCACGCAGAGGCAACCCCATCCCACGGCTTCGCGCCGGGGAAGGGTGAAGGCAAGCAAGCGAATGGAATCCAGGAAGAGCTCTTTCCCGACCAATAACTCGAGAAACTGCCGGGAAGTATGCTCGTCCTTCAGCAGCGCCTTGGCTGCGTCTCCCAGCTTGGCTCGCTCGCAAAGGTCTCTTAAATTTACGACGGTTCTTACACCTTGCGCAGTAGTGCCCATGGTACGAACTTCCTTCCCAACGTCAGTTGATCATTACCATCCCACCCTTCAAGATGAGCATCCCGTCCCCCTTCACCTGGGTAATAGCCTGGCCTTCTATGGTGACCATAGTGCCTTTAATGGTAACACCGGTCTGGTCGATTACGATGCTGTTTTGGCCTACCTTGAGTGTGATGGACTGCATGGCCTCCGTCGTGCTGGCGCCCAAGTCAAGCTTGGTGGATTGATTGCCCATGCTGATCTTCAGGGAATCGTTGCCCATGCTGATAGTCAGAGACTCGTTGCCCTGGCTGATGGTGACATCGCGATTGCCCTGCTGAATCGTGACTTTTTCGTTCCCTTTTTGGACGACCTCGGTGCGATTGTTGGTGATGGTAATGGTCTGGTCGTTCAACACCTTCAGGTCGTCGTTGTTTTCCACGCGCACGGCCATATCTTTCTGGGCGCGCATGTAGAAAACTTCCGAACCCATCGTATCGTCGAAAGTTAGAACGTTCGAGTCGTGCTCGCCCCCACCTTTGGTGCTGCGGGTTCGGAAGCCGCTGATGTTCTGTTTGTCGGGCAGGGTGCAGGGCGGCATCTGCTGCGCGTTGTAAACACAGCCGACGATAACCGGGTGGTCGGGATCGCCTTCCTCGAAATCCACCCACACTTCCTGGCCAATGCGGGGAAGGAATATCGCTCCCCAGTTCTTCCCGGCCCAAATCTGGGAGACGCGGCACCAGGCTGTGCCTGTGCCATACCGATACTGGTCCCACGGGAACATCACCTGAATCCGGCCAAATTCATCCGTGTTAATTTCGTCACCGTCGGGACCGATGACGACGGCGGACGCCAGGCTATGGACGTGAGGCCGCACGGTCACGCGGGCAGGGCGGAAAGGAATTAACTCCGGAATGCACGTAAAACTATTCGAGTAAGACTCGCCTTTTGCACCTCCCGTGGTGCGGAAGGCGTCGGTGACGCCGTGGTGCTGGATTTCCGTCAGGACGTACTCCTTGTTCATGGCCTCGGAAGGGTGCGCCTGCAGAGTGAACTTGTAGCCGCTAATAAACATGCGGCAGGTGCTGGTTCCATAACCCACGAGGTGCCCGGCTTCGACCTCCTGCATGCGGACCTTGGAGAGTTTCTGTCCCGCATCCTGGGTCAAATGTTCTCCCGGGTAATCATAGATCTCAAATTTGGTGTTCCCTCCCACGTCATACATGGTGGGCTCGGTAGCCATTAAATTGGCGCTGGGTGTTTTGAAATTGTAGTCCTGCTGGGAGTATTTTCCAGGGCGAAGTTCCTGCTCGAGTTGCCACGATGTGATGAGGTCTTCGTGAGGCCCGCCCGCGACGGTGCCATAGATAATCTCGCTTCGGCCGGGACAGGTGTCATGACTGGTTGGAGAATCCGCCAGCACGAGCGTGTGCCGGTGCTCCTCGTGCTTGAAAAAATAGAAGATGCCGTTCTGTTCCATCAAGCGCGAAACAAAATTAAAACTCGATTCCCGATACTGCACGCAATAGTCCCGCGTCGGGTAGGAATTCTGGAGCTTATTCTCAAAGTCGTTGAAGCCCAGGTCATTGAATACTGCCGTAATGATATCCGGTATGCCCTTGTTCACAAAACCGTGGCAGTCCGCATCGCGGGTCAGCAGCCAGAGCCAGGGCACCATTTCGGCAGTGTAGGCTGTGAATTGTTCTTCTGTCGCGTGCTGCGCAAAGCGGCTGATGATACCGTTGATATACCGATAAGAATCGTCGGGCTGCTTCAAAGAGATGGTGACGTTCTTGCCGATGATGTCCGAGAATTCGATAGAGGACTTCTCAGAAAGGAGGTCGAGCTGGAACCTGAACAGGCGCGATATTCCCTCGCTGCCGTGAAAACCTCGTAACAGGAGGACATCCGTACCCAGCGGAGTGTCGATCTTAAACAGTCCACCTTCTTGTGTGAAATCGGGCATAGGATGACTCTCTCAGTAGTTGAAAGTCGAGAGTCGAAAGTCAAGAGTCAGGCAGCTAGGAACGTCACCTCTGCCGACTCTTGACTCTCTTATAAGTGCAGCCCTCCGGATCAGAGGCCCGCGCTAGGGAGTTAAAACTCTCGACTTTCGACTTTTGACTCTCGACTAGTTATACACAAACGCCCCATCCGGTCCCACGCTCACATTCAGGGTGGTCATCTTCTCACCTTCCGACATCTTTCCTAACAACTGGCGTGAGATATCGGGGAGCAGGGTATTGGTCAGAATATTGTCGACGTTGCGTGCCCCGCTTTCGACTTCGGTACAGCGGCTGGCCACCGTGTCCACCAGGATCGGGTCATAGGTGAGCTGGATGTTATGGTTCTCCTGCATGCGCCGTTGGATCTTGGCAAGCTTCAACACCACGATCTTTTTCAGCGCTTCATCGCGGACGGGATAGTAGGGGATGATCACCATACGGCCCAGAAATGCCGGTTTGAAGGTCTTATTCAGCTCCGGCTTCAACGCCTTCACCAGGGGCTCGGGGCCAGGCATCGTTCCCGGATCGGCGCAGAGCTTCATCATCTTATCCGTTTGTGCGTTTGTGGTCAGGATAATGATGGTGTTCTTGAAGTCGATCTCGCGCCCCTCGCCATCCTCCATCATGCCTTTGTCGAAAACCTGATAGAAGAGCTCGAGAACGTCGGGGTGCGCCTTCTCGACTTCATCCATCAGAACTACTGAATAGGGACGCCGCCGGACGGCTTCCGTCAGCACGCCTCCCTCACCGTAACCGACGTACCCGGGCGGCGAGCCTTTCAGTGTCGAAACTGTGTGCGGCTCCTGAAACTCGGACATGTTAATGGTAATCAAGTTGTGCTCACCGCCGTAAAGGAGATCGGCGAGAGCCAGGGCGGTCTCCGTCTTGCCCACGCCGCTTGGCCCGATCAGCATGAACACTCCGATGGGCCGGTTGGGATCATCCAAACTGGCCCGCGACGTCTGAATCCGCTGCCCGATGATCTCCAGGGCATGGGTCTGGCCAATCACGCGTTTCCCGAGGTGATCACTAAGCGTCAGGACGGTCGAGATCTCGTCTTTAAGCATCTTGCCCACAGGAATGCCCGTCCAGGCGGAAATCACCTCGCCTACAATCTGGGCGTCAACTGCCACCCGCATCATCGGTGTTTCGCCCTGTAAGGCTGCCAGTTCCGCATCCAGCTTCACCAGTTCCGCACGCATCCCTTCAGTGTCGGGCGCCGGAGCTGGCGCGGCGGCGGCAGCAGAGGCCGTCGCAGCAGCGGCAGCAACACCGGCAGAAGCGGCCGCAGCCGTCGCGGCAGCCTGAGCAGGCGCTTCCGCCGCGGGCTTAGCCGCCGTCGCTGCTCCGTGGCCGTTGCCGGTTACAGCCGCTTCGAGCTGGGTGCGCAGATCTCTAATCTTCGAAACCAGTCCGTGCTCTTTTGTCCAACGCTCGCGCAAGGCTTTCAGGCTTGCCTCAACCTCGGCCTTCTGCTTGGCGATCTGCTCGAGGCGATCCCTGTGATCCGCACCGACTGCTCCTTCACGTTCCAGAATTCGCTGCTGAACTTCCAGATCGTCCAATTGGCGCGTGGCATCTTCAATGGCGGGAGGCGTGGCGCTCTGTCCGAGGGCCAGGCGCGCACAGGCGGTATCCAGCACGCTCACCGCTTTATCGGGAAGCTGGCGGCCGGCCAGATAGCGATGCGAAAACTTGACAGCGGAGGTCAGGCCTTCATCGAGGATGCGCACCTTGTGGTGCTTCTCGAGGGCCGGGATGATGCCCCGCATCATCACTGTGCACTGCGTTTCGATGGGCTCTTCCACTTTGACCACCTGGAAACGCCGCGCCAGCGCCGGGTCCTTCTCAAAGTACTTCTTGTACTCGGACCAGGTTGTGGCGGCGATCGTCCTTAATTCGCCGCGCGCTAAAGCCGGTTTCAGCAGGTTGGCCGCATCGTTCTGCCCGGCCTGGCCGCCCGCTCCGATCATCGTATGCGCTTCGTCGATAAAAAGGATGATCGGAATCGGCGAAGACTTGACTTCCTCGATGAGTCCTTTCAGCCGGTTCTCAAATTCACCCTTGATACCGGCGCCCGCCTGCAGAAGCGCCAGGTCGAGTGAGCGAATGGTGACATTCCGGAGCGGCGGAGGCACGTCGCCTTTCGCCACCCGGAGGGCAAATCCCTCCACAACCGCAGTCTTCCCTACCCCCGCCTCGCCGGTGAGAATGGGATTGTTCTGGCGGCGGCGCATCAGGATGTCGATGATCTGGCGAATCTCCATATCCCTTCCGAGGACGGGATCAATTTTGCCGGCCTTGGCATTCTCGGTGAGGTTGACCGTAAACTGGTCGAGATTGACCGTCTTGCCGGAGCCGGCGGGCTTCGGCGCGCCGGGAGCGCCCGCCGGAGCGGCCTCGGCGGGGGCCATTTCCTCTTCCGAACCTTGCACAATCGTGAGGAAGTCTTTGCGAAGAACGTCGCCGTCGATCTTCTGAAACTCCTTGCTGACCTCACGGATTTCCCGGCGCAGGTCATCGTTTCCCGTCAGGGCAAGGATAGCGAAACCGGTCCGCACCTGGCCGGCATTGAAGTCAATCGACCCGGTGGTCCACGCCTCGGTCATCATTTTCACGACGTGTGGGCTGATGGCAGGCGTGCGAGCATTGCCGGTCTTGAGCCTGTCGAGGCTTCGATTCAGTTCACCGGTAAGGCGCGACTTGTCCACGCCGAAGTGGTTGGCGATACGCGCGAAGTCGCCGTCCGTCTGGTCCAGAAGCTTGAGCATAAAATGCTCGACCTCGACATCGTAGTGCCTGCGCGCCACGCACAGGCCTGCAGCCGATTCAAGCGCGTTCCGGGTGGTGTCATTAAGCTTTCCGATCAACGACTTAAGGTTTATAGCCATATGCATTCCCCTCCAGAAGTGGTAGTGTACAGTTCAAATTGTGGCGGCGAAGTTACGTCCCGGCCCGCATAAGGTCCCATCCACCACAAGCTGTACTCATTCGTGCGCCGTTCCTGCGGCGCGAAGATCTCCTCATCTCTGTGTTCTCCAAAGCCAGGAAAAACCAAACACAGAGGTCACTGAGACGCTCCGTGTACTCTGTGTTGAGGCTCTCCAAGGCACAGAGGTCACGGAGAAACTCCTTCCTTTAGGGCAGTCGGATCGAACTCTTCAGTTACTCCCAAAGAGGAAGTATCGTATCCGCCACATCCCTCGGCATTTCTTTGGTTCGGCTCCAAGTGGTCCAACCCAATTGCGGTGCAATTCCCTGCTCGGCGCCCAACTCACAACGCGGGACTTCTTCGCGCTTCAAGATAAGCTGGGCTTCAAAATCCATTTCGTCGTTCGAAAAAAAGCGGGTCAGTTGTTGCAGCGGCCTAAAAGCCGAACCTGTGGGCAGGAATTCGACGTATTGCTCCAGCGACAAGGGCCCGATTTTTATACGTACTCGAGCGCTCTGATCCCAGACTTCATCGCCCACCACGGCGCCGACGCCCAGTTGTTCGGAATACGAGTCCGTCCCTTCGAAGCTGCACTGATCGCTCTCTCCCAGGCTGTACCAACCACCCGCAAATTGTTCCACCTCAACCGGAACATCAAAGTAGTCGCTGAGCATCTGTTCCAGCGCCACCGCCGAGCGCGGATGCTGCCCCAGCAAACCCGAATAGTAAAGCAGGCAGTCATCGGGAACCGTCTGCCGTTTCTGGAGGCCGGCAGTTCCGAGGCCAATCAAGTCCATCACATGGTGCGAGAATTCATCGCGTTGACCGCGTTCGTAAGCGATCCAAAAGCGGTATTTTTCCCAAGCCTGAAAGAAGAGCGAGATAAATCGATGGTTGAAAGTGTCGAAGAAATCGACGGCGGTGGAATCACCCGATCGCGCTCTTTCCACCGCGAAGACGGTGTAAACCACCGGCAGCACGCCTTCCGGGCCGATCAACCCCATGAAGTTGACTTTCATCTCCACGGGGCCCTTCGCCGGCCAGGCCAGAGCTTGAATCTCGCTGGCCGGAAAGACCAGCGTTGGATTCGCCTTAAACCGCACCACCTCCGACGAGGGGGGAGCAAACTTACCCACCTCGACGCGGTCGGGAAGCAATCGCTCGAGCAGGCGTACGGCCTGGAAGAACTCGAAGAGTTGCGGTTCGTTGCGCAACCGCTCTTCCAGGGGCGTCTTCGCTACATTAAGATCGCTTGGCCGGCTCGCGGTGGCCATTCCTTCAACACCTCTCTGCGCTGGCGTGTCTTCACAACAAGCTGGCTGAAGCTGTTGAGCGATGCATAGAGCGCCAGGAAACGTTCAATCACGGCGGCAAACAGGAACACTCCGCCGCCTGCAAACTCGTCCTCGTCGAACTCCATTTGGACCCGTGTCCCGCGTGCGAAGGTTATGCCGTTGTCTGAAATGATGCGCGCGAAGTGACGTTGACTTTCCAAACTCACGATTCCCGTCACTTGCTTCTCGAGGTCAACAGAACCCGAAAAGTTGTACAGCCGGAGAATTTCCTGGAACGCTTCCCTGCCCTCCTCGACGATCGATAGGTAGTTCAAGGCCAAGTGGGAGATCAGACGCCAAAGCGCGCCCCTCCCCAAGGGCGGGCGAAGGGTTGCGGTGGGTTTGCGCAAGGCCACTGCGCCCTTGACGGACCCGACTCCCTCGATTTCGAAGTCGCCACTCTCATTCCCAAACGGCAAACGCGCCAGGATGTCGCGATTGCTGCACGTGCAGCGAATCGTGATGGTCTCGGCCTCGGGCAGGGAGTCACGCGAGCCGAGGTTGACCAGGTGCAGGAACACTTCCGTGCCTTCATCGCCTTTGCGGCGGGACAGCCGGCGCGTCGTGTGCCAGAAGGTTTGACTCTTGTCCCTCGGAGTCTTGTGGCGGTAAGCGTAAAAAGGCTCGTAATAAATGATCTCGTGAGTTTGGGGATTCGAGCTCAGGACCTCGTCAACCGAGAATATTTCCGTGGCATTCCTGCGCCGTACATCCGGCACGATGGGGTATTCCGACCGGTTCTGAGTCAGGAGGATGGGTTCAGCCGTCTGAGCGAACAGGTTGATGACGGGCGAACACCCCAGGCGGAGCGTTTTGGCGTTGACCCCCACTTCCAACCGCTGTTGCCGGTGGCCGGCTTCGAAGGGCGAGATGAGAATGATCATTTCAGTGCGGCCGCCCTGAACTGCGCGCGCCAGCGCTTCCAGCCCACTGAGCTCAAAAAAGAAGAACTTCTCCGGCAGCGAAAAGTACTCCTGAAGGAGCCGGTAACCCACAAACGACCTGCGAGGATACGGCAGCATCGACTCATCTTCGGTGAAGCCCATCGGGCGCAAGGAACTCGCCGGCAAGGCCACGGGAGGCTTGCGCGTGTTCGCGGGATCTCTAAGCACTATTTGAGTGCAGTTGTTGCTGAGCAATTCGTAAA
Source organism: Terriglobia bacterium (assembly GCA_049508935.1). Classification (GTDB taxonomy): domain Bacteria; phylum Acidobacteriota; class Terriglobia; order UBA7540; family UBA7540; genus CAVROP01. The sequence continues at coordinate 11,803 of JBELAJ010000218.1, forward strand.
GCGTATGGACGATATCCCCTTCGCCATGCAGGTAGAAGCGCAACGAAGTGAGATTGAGTTTATCGAAGGTCAAGTCGGATAGGCAGCGAAGCTCCAGGCGCAGGGCCGCGACCGCATCCGGGGCGCGCAAGGGAGGATTCACCTTATCCGGCGTCAACCACTTCGCCTCGGCAATCTCGACGGGCCAGAGCGTCACATCGTAGCAAGTGCGGAATTTGCAAGGCACGCCTTCGACAGGCCGTGAATAAAGCGCCGAGCCACGGGGAATCTTCAGGCTCGAGGTGAGCTTGCCCTGCGCCGGATCCAGACGAAACTCCGCCACCGTCATGCCTGGGATGGGCCGAAGAAAATGCGGATAAATAACGCTGAGCAGGCCCTCCGTTATCTGGGGAAACTCATCGTCGATTTTCAGGTGGACCCTGGCAGCGAGGAAGGCAAATCCCTCTAGCAGCCTCTCGACGTGAGGGTCGTCGCAGCGGCTGGCCTCCAATTGCAGACGTGCGGCGATTTTGGGATGCTTCTCGGCAAACTCCGCTCCCATCTGCCTCAGGAAGCTTAGTTCGCTCTCGTAATATTCCAGAAGATCATCGCGCATGCTACGAACCCTTGACCTGATATTGCCCGCTCATCGGCTCCAGCATGGTATCGAACAACACCTGCTCCGGCGCCGGATCCATGCGCAACAATCCCTCGATGGCAAAGCGGATGACGCGTTTATCGTCGGTCCCAGGTTCCATCCTCACCTTGACATTCAGAAGCCTGGGCTCGAAGAAAGCGACCGCAGCTTTGATTGACTCGAGCAGGAATGCCTGGTCGTTTACCGATCGCAGATACAAACTCGAAACGTCCGGCAGCCCATAGTTATAAACGGAGCGTCCAGTTTCTTTGAGAGAGGCCGGGG
>JBELAJ010000219.1:0-12672 GCA_049508935.1 Terriglobia bacterium
CTTCATCCCTATCCCCACTTGCGCTTCGACGCCAAGTATCCGCGGTAAGAGCCGTATGCGGTAGCACTGCTTGTACGGATCCGCGCGGGGGGCGTTGGGCAACCGGCGTCCCTACCGCAACAGCTGTCAGCTCTCAGCTTTCAGCCGTCAGCAAGCTGAATTGCTTGTTTGCTGATAGCTGACAGCTTCGAGACAGATGAGGCAAATGATGAATGCACTGCTTAGCGACGTTCGCTACGGTTTTCGGATGCTGGCGAAAAACCCAGGCTTCACGGCGGTTGTGGTTCTAACGCTGGCGCTGGGCATCGGAGCGAATACGGGAATCTTCTCCTTACTGGATCAGGCGATTCTACGCGCGCTGCCGGTGAAAGACCCGGGCCGCCTGGTGCTTGTTAATGACGCCGAATACCGAAGCGGGTGGTCGAATTCGGACAACGATGCGATGGTTTACTCCTATCCGCACTACAAGGAAGTTCGGGACGGGATTCCGTTGTTTGACGGAGTGATTGCGCGCGCGCGCGTTCCCCTCAGTGTCGCGACGGGGGGCGTGGCGGAAAGGGCCAGCGGCGACGTGGTGAGCGGCAACTTTTTCTCCGTCCTGGGGGTCGGCCCCGCGCTCGGGCGGGTCCTGGATCCCCAGGATGACCGCGTTCCAGGAGCCAGCCCGGTGGCGGTGCTCAGCTACGGGTATTGGCAATCCCGCTTTGGAGGCGATCCGGAGATCGTGGGCCGAAAGATTTCACTCAATGCATACCCCTTTACGGTTGTCGGTGTCGCGGCGCCAAGCTTTGCCGGCCTTCTCAAAGGACACAACGTGGATGTGTTCGTCCCCATCGCCATGAAGCGCGAGTTGACGCCGGACTGGAATGGTCTGGTCGAGCGCGACATCATGTGGTTGAACATCTTCGCGCGCTTGAAGCCGGGGATTTCCCGCGAACAGGCGGAAGCGGCGATTCAGGGACCGTATCATCCCATCCTCGAGGCCGAGATTCAATCCATCAAGAACCCGCGCGCCACCTTTCGCGACAGGTACTTGCGCCAGCACATCTCGCTGCTCCCCGCGGCACAGGGAATCAATCTCCTCAGCCAGACTTGGGCTAAGCCCCTTCTGGTGCTCGCGGGCTGCGTGGGACTGGTGCTGTTAATCACCTGCGCCAACGTTGCCGGCCTGATGATCGCCAAAGCGGCGGGGCGCCAGAGGGAAGTCGCGATCAGGCTGGCGCTGGGCGCGCGCCGTGGGGCGATCATTCGCCAACTGGTAACCGAAACCTTGCTGCTGGGCGCGGCGGGCGGATTGGTGGGTTTGGAAGTTGCGTGGGGCTGTTGCCGGTTGCTCATTTATCTGTTGCCACAGGATACCGCAGCCGCGTTCTCTTCCGCGCTCGATGGCCGGGTTCTAGCCTTTAATCTCTGCGTGTCAGTGCTTGCGGGCCTGATTTGCGGGCTACTCCCAGCCGGCCAGGCCTTGAGGGTGGATACAGCTCCGACGCTCAAGGAATCCTCCGTTGGGATCGCCGGTCGGCATGCCCAAGCGCGCTGGCGCAGCGCCCTGGTGGTCGCGCAACTGGCGCTCTCGATCGTGCTGGTGGTCACTGCCGGCTTGTTTGCGGTGAGCCTGAGGAATCTTCTCGAGAAATCTCCCGGTTTTCAGCCCGAGAACCTGCTTTCCTTTTCGGTACGCCCCGAACTCAGCGGCTACAAAGGCGTCAGGGAATTGGCATTCGACCAGGAACTCGAGCGGCGGCTCAAGGCGCTGCCAGGGGTTGTTTCGGTGGGCGCGGCGCGAGGTGGAGTGTTTAGTGGTTCGGACCGAGGCGGCAACGTAACCGTAGAAGGGTACCATGCGCGCCCCGACGAGGACCTGGAATGCGCGATAGACTCCGTCAGCGCGGGATTCTTGAGCACCCTCAAGATTCCATTGCTCGCGGGACGCGATTTCACAGAGGCTGATGGAAGCGGCGCCCCCAAGGTCGCCATCGTCAACCAGCAGTTTTCGCGTTTCTTTTTTCCCGGCGGGAATCCTGTGGGCCACCACCTTGCCTTCGGAGCGGGCGACGTAAAACTCGACATCGAAATTGTGGGCGTGGTGCGCGACAGTTTTCACGATAACCTGCGCGAGAAAGTGGCCCGCTTCATCTATATCCCTTACCTGCAAGATTCCACCGCCGGCGTAGGTTCGTTGGCCTACTACCTCCGTGCGGTCGGCAACCCGGTCGCCTTGACAGGAAACATTAGGCAAACCATCCGCGATATGGATTCTAATGTGCCCTTGAATGAAGTACGGACCGTGAAGTCTGCGATCCAGCAGTCGATTTACGGCGACAGGATGGTGGCGTGGTTGGGTGTAACCTTTGGCGCTTTGGCCGCCGCCCTCGCCGCCATTGGCCTTTATGGTTTGGTGTCATACACCGTGGCGCGGCGCACCAGTGAGATCGGATTGCGCATGGCGCTCGGAGCGTCGCGCCCTGCTATTCTCTGGCTCGTTTTTCGCAATAGTCTGACCTTGATCGCGACTGGCGTGGTGGTCGGGCTGGCGCTGGCGTTCGCCGCCGCGCGCCTTGTTTCCAGCATGCTCTACGGTCTCGAATCCACGAGCCCGCTCATCGCCGTCGGGGCGACATTGTTGCTCGCCGCGGTGGCCGCACTCGCCACGTACTTTCCGGCCCGGCGCGCGACCAAGGTGGACCCCATCGTGGCGCTGAGGTATGAGTAGCTGTCAGCTCTCAGCCGTCAGCTTTCAGCAAGTACTTTGCACTGCTCGCTGATAGCTGAGAGCTGACGGCTGATAGCTTTCGAATGATGGAGGAATCGATGGGTACGCTACTTCAGGACGTTCGTTTCGGACTTCGCATGTTGGCTCGAACTCCCGGCTTCACCGTGGTGGTGGCCATCACGCTGGCGCTGGGCATCGGAGCGAATAGCACGATCTTCAGTTGGATCAGCTCAACGCTGCTGGATCCTGTTCCGGGAGTTGCTGATACCAGCAGGCTTATTTCAGTCATGAAAGGGGAGCGGAGCGAGCACCCCACGCCGCCATTTTCTTATCCGGACTACGTTGACCTGCGGGCACGAACTCAGAGCTTTTCGGGAATGCTGGCGTACCACGACAATTTCGTTTCTCTGACCGGCACCAACAGGCCGGAGCGCATCTACGGAGCGTTCATTTCAGCGAATTATTTCGACGTGCTCGGCGTGCAGCCGATCCTCGGCCGCGGTTTTCAGCATGGGGAAGAGGATAACGCTGGAGGCATGCCGGCGGTCGTAATCAGCTATTCGTTGTGGCAAACGCATTATGGCGCGGACCCGGGGATTATCGGCAAACCCATTCAGATTAACCGCCAATTGGGCACGATCGTGGGAGTAGCGCCCCGGGATTTTCAGGGCTGCAAGAGCGGCCTGCGTACCGACCTGTGGTTTCCCTTGGTTTACGGCTGGGGCGACATCCAGGAACGCGGCGCCCTGTGGCTTCAGGTCATCGGGAGGCTCAAACCGGGGATGACTCGAGGCCAGGCGGAAAAGGAACTGGATCTGCAAATGCAACGCATCGTTGCGCAGTTTCCCGATTCACACCGCGGCCCCAACCAAATCACGCTCGACCCGCTCTGGCGTTCGCCCTTCGGCGCCAACGTCTATATGTACAAGTCGCTGCCAATTCTACTGGCGCTGGCGGTGGTCTTGCTATTACTGGCCTGTGCTAACGTCGCCAATTTGCTGCTGGTGCGTTCCGTGACCCGGCGGCGCGAAGTTGCGTTGCGATTGTCAATGGGCGCTAACCGCTGGAGACTCGTACGCCAACTGCTGGTCGAGAGCATACTCCTAGCCCTGCTTGGCGGCGCGGGCGCTCTACTCTTGACCCGTTGGACTGCCGGGACTCTGGCGGCTTTCTTTCCGCCCACGGCCAACGTGCCGCTCAGCATCAGTGGTCACGCCGACCAGAGAGTACTTGCCGTGACGATCCTCATCTCGATTCTCAGCGCCATGGTGTTTGGCATTCTGCCGGCGCTGCGCGCTTCGAGTTTGGCGCCCATCACGGTGCTGAAGGAAGAGGCGGGGAGTATGTCGGGAGGAATTCACAAATCGCGCCTTTCCCGCGCCCTGGTAGTGGCACAACTCTCCCTCTCGCTTCTGCTGTTAATATGCGCCGGTCTGTTCATCCGCAGCCTGCAAAACGCCCAACGCTCGGACCCCGGCTTTGATCCCAACCATATCCTGCTGGCTTCTTATGAGCTCGGACCCGCCGGCTACTCGGATGCGCAGGGCACAACCTTCAACCGTGAGCTGCTCGCAAAACTCTCGGTCCTGCCCGGAGTCGAGTCCGTAACCCTGGCGGATTGCTCACCCCTCAGCTTTTCAATTCACTCCGACGATGTCTTCCCCGATGGGTATGTTCCAAAGCCCGGAGAATCCATGGAAATCAGCCGTTGCGTCGCGGGTCCCAGCTATTTCCACACCCTGCGAACCCCGATCATCGCAGGCAGAGACTTCACCGAGCAGGACAACGACAAGTCACAGATCGTCGCCATCGTAAACGAAGCATTCGCCAACCGATTCTGGCCGGGAAAGGACCCGATCGGCAAGAGGATAAGAAACGACCAGCATTGGTTTACGATTGTGGGCGTAGTTCGAAACGCCAAGTATCGCCGCTTGGTCTATGCTCCTGAGCCTGTTTACTTCACGGCTCTTTATCAAAGCTATCGCGATCTGGTGACGATTCATGCGCGCGTCTCCGGCGATCCGAAGAGTTATGCCGGAGTCGTGGAAAGAACCGTCCATCAGCTCAATGCCGATTTACCTTTGTTTGGCGTCACCACTCTCAAATCCAGCATGCAACTGGGGAGCATTTTCGAAAGGGTGGCCGGAACTTTTGCCGGGGCGTTTGGATTACTGGCGGTAGTTCTTGCCGCCGTGGGCATATACGGAGTCATCGCTTACACCACGCGCCAGCGCACTCGCGAGATTGCCATTCGTATGGCGCTGGGAGCGCGGCGCAGAGAGGTATTGGAGTTGGTACTGGGTCAGGGGCTGTGGCTGACGGTCGCCGGATTGGGGATCGGCATTGTAATCTCACTGGCGCTGACACGCTATCTCAGAAGCGAACTTTACGGTGTTGCCGCTACAGATTTTGGGACCTATGCCGCGGTGACTTTACTGCTCTGCCTGGTGTCACTCGTCGCGTGCTACATACCCGCCTGGCGGGCAACCCGCGTAAGCCCTACGGAGGCTTTGCGCCATGAGTGACGGTATCGGAAGATCGGGTGATCGGGAGATCGGGTGAACAATTTGCGATTTGTGATTTCTGATTTGCGATTGGGCCTTTCAATCACCAATCACAAATAGTTCTCCCGATCGCCAGATCCTCGCCATGAGGAGAAATCATGAGCCCTCTGTTCCAAGACGTTCGCTACGGGATTCGCGTGCTGGCGAAGAATCCTGGTTTCACCCTCGCGGCGGTGTTGACACTGGCGCTGGGAGTCGGCGCCAACACCGCGGTCTTCAGTGTCGTAAACGCCGTCTTGCTCAAACCGCTGCCGTACGCCGAACCTGACCGGCTGGTGCATGTCGAATCGATGTGGATGCGCGGCGGACCGCACCCCAACTATCTCTCTTACCCCGACTTTTTCGACTTCCGTGCGCAAAATCATGTTTTCGAGCACCTCGTGACCTCCCGCGACACGAACTTGGCGCTTACCGGCGTGGGAACGCCCGTACAGCTCGATGGCGAGATGGTCACCTGGGATTTGTTCCCAGCCCTCGGAATACAACCTCAGTTAGGGCGCGGCTTCCTGCAGTCGGAGGAAGCGGCAGGGACGCACGTGGTGGTGCTGAGTCACACGCTTTGGCAAAGGCAGTTCGGCGGTGATCGCGGCATTGTGGGGCGGACGATCACCCTCGATCGAAAGCCCTACACGGTTGTTGGCGTGGCGCCACCCAGCTTCGCCTTTCCCGTGAACGAACCCAATATCCAGCTCTGGACCACCATCGCGGCGGATCGGGAAGCGCCACCGGGCGATCAACCCATCACCGAGCAGCGGGGTGCTCACATAGTGACGGCGCTCGGACGACTCAGGCACGGCGCCAGCATCAAGCAGGCCCGCGCCGACCTCAACGTGATTGCAGCAGCACTCGCCAAGAAGTATCCAGACTCCAACGCCAATGACCCCCAAGCCTCGGTTCAGCCGGAGCTTGAAACTTTGGTGGGTGAATCGCGGACACCGCTGTTGATTCTGCTCGGCGCAGTTGGCTTGGTGCTCCTGATCGCTTGCGCCAACATCGCCAATCTCCTTCTGGCTCGCACGGCCAATCGCGAGCAGGAAATGGCGGTGCGTGCTGCCATCGGCGCGAGTCGTGGGCGAGTTGTCCGCCAATTGCTGACGGAGAGTTTGCTGCTGGCCATTCTCGGGGGTGCGGCCGGCACGCTCCTGGCAGAGTATGTGTTGGGTGTAGTGTTGCCCCTGGGCGGGCGAAGCATTCCCCGCCTTGCGCAAGCCAGCGTCGACTCGCAGGTGCTGGCGTTTTCGTTGCTACTTTCTCTCCTGACCATCGTCGTTTTCGGCTTGGCGCCCGCACTGCATGCCTCCAAGGTCAATTTCACCTCGTCCTTAAAAGAGGGCAGCAGGAGCAGCGTCGGCAAGCACGATCGGATTCGCGGCGCGCTCGTGGTGGCTCAGGTGACGCTCGGCTTGGTTCTTGTGACTGGGGCCGGATTATTGATGGCGAGTTTCTTGCGCCTGGAAAGAAGCGATCTGGGCCTGAGGCCGGACCATCTGCTGACTTTCTGGTTCAATTTACCCGAGCCGCAGTATAACGCCGCTCAACAGGTGGCCTTCTACGATCGGTTGCTGGAGCGCATGCGCGCTTTGCCCGGCGTCGAATCAGCCGCGGGGGCGTGGCCGATGCCGCTCGCCGGCGACAACGCCACAGTCGGGTTCAATATCGAAGAGCGCCCGGCTGCGCCGGCCGACCGGCCTTCCGCCCGCATGGCCCTCATCACGCCGGGCTACTTTTCAACCGCGGGCATCCCTCTGCTCAAAGGCAGGAACTTTGATGAACATGACAATCTGGAGGCGCCGAAGGTGCTGATGGTCAACAAGGCCTTCGCGGACAAATACTTTCCCCATGAGGATGTGATCGGCAAACGCATCACGCCGGGCGCCACGGGTCCCGGCGAGGACAAGGAGACCCCGCATGAGATCGTAGGCCTGGTCGGCAATGCCAAGCTGTTTGCCGACGACGCCGAGCCAGAGCCCATTTATTATTTCCCTTACAAACAGCTTGCCTGGCAGCCGCCGGTGGTGATGCTGCGTACAACCGTGCCGCCGCGCAGCTTGGAGTCCGCCGTGGGCAAAGAAATGGGAACCTTGGACCCCATGGTTCCCGTATTTCAGATTAGGACCATGGAGGAGATGCTGTCCACGCAGGTGACAGAGCCGCGTTTCCACACCGTGCTGCTGGGCTGCTTTGCGGGCATTGCTCTGCTGTTGACCATGGTGGGGCTCTACGGCGTCATGGCTTATTCCGTGTCACGGCGCACGCGCGAAATCGGAGTGCGGATTGCGCTGGGCGCCAACCGCTCCACGGTGCTCGCGATGGTTCTCAGACGGGCTCTTGTGCTGCTGGGGGCAGGGCTCGTGCTGGGTCTGGCGGCTTCACTGGCCGCCGACCGCTTGCTGCAAAGCATGTTATTTGGCGTCTCGTCTTTGAACCCACTGGTGCTAGGCCTGTCGGGCCTGCTTGTTGCCTTGACAGGCTTGCTTGCCGCTTACCTGCCCGCGCGCCGGGCGGCGAACGTCGATCCCATGGAGGCGCTGCGGTACGAGTGAAGCTATCGGGTGATCGGGTGAACAAAGGACCAAACGGCGAATCGGGTGACCGGTGGACGAGATGAACACGAAATCGGGACGGCAAATCCTCGCGAGCAGGTGCTCGTGGGATAAAACCACCGTTCTACTCTTTGTTCACCCGATCACCCGATCTCCCGATCACCCGATACGCGCCACAAGGAGCGAACGATGATTACTCTCCTTCACGATTTGCGTTATGGCTTTCGCATGTTGGCAAAGAACCCCGGTTTCGCTGCGGTTGCTGTTCTGTCGCTGGCGCTGGGAATCGGGGCCAACACGACTATCTTCAGCATTGTGGATAAACAACTTCTCAACCCTTGGCCGGTAAAGGACCCCGGGCGCCTGGCCATGATCACGATGGACGCGCCGAAGCTTGATTTCAACTCGGCCTCATATCCCGATTATCTCGACATTCGCAACCAAGTTGCCGCCTTCTCCGATGTGGTAGCCTACGGCGGCCGGGGGTGCTTTCTAAGCGTTGAGGGCCGAGGGCAGGGGCTCGAGGCGATCGTCGAAGTAGTGTCGCAAAACTATTTCGACGCGCTGGGTGTCAGACCCCTACTGGGCCGCGCCTTTACCCCGCAGTCGAGCCAGGCAGCCGCCGAAGGTCACTCAGTAGTGGTGAGCTACAATCTCTGGCAAAAGTACTTCGGCGGCGATCCTTCGCTACCCGGCAAAACCACGCTGCTCGATGACAAACAATTCACGGTGATCGGTGTCGCACCCCAAGGGTTCTCCGGGCTGCGAGGAGCAGACCTCGACATCTGGCTCACCAAAGAGGGCTGGGAAACCATGCTTCCCGGCGAGGCGCGAAGCGACGCCGCCCGCGACGATCGCTGGTTCGACGTAGCCGGGCATCTCCGTCAGGGTGCTAAGATCAGCGAAGCACGGGCGCAGCTCCAGACCCTCGCCAAGCGGCTTGCCTCGGCGTACCCATCCTCGAATCAGGGCGTCAATTTTATCGCGCACCCGGCTCTCGAGTTGACTCCCGAAACCGCGGGAGCAGGACTCTACTTCATGATCATGGTGGGCTTAGTGCTCCTGATCTCCTGCGCCAATGTCGCGAATCTGCTGCTCGCGCAAACGGAGCGGAGGCAACGAGAGATGGCGATGCGCCGTGCGATGGGCGCCGGGGCGCGCCGGCTGGCTCTCCAACTCCTTACTGAAGGGCTGCCCTTGGCCGTGGCAGGCGGTGCGCTGGGAACCTTGTTGGCGGCGTGGCTTATGAAGATTCTGCCTGCGCTCGTGCCCGGCCTGTCCGATACCGTCCTAACGCTCGATGGCCGCGTGCTCTTGTTCACCACCGCTATTTCGCTCTTCTCGGCACTCGTCTTCGGCTTGGTCCCGAGTTTTTGGGTTTCGAGGTCCGGCGTGGTCCCCGTCCTCAAGGGTGACGATCCTCGCTTGGGACGGACGATGGGCCGGGTGCCGCTGCGCAGCTTGCTGGTGTCCGGCGAGATTGCGCTTTCCGTTGTGCTGCTGGTCGCTTCGGCCTTGCTGCTGCGTAGCCTGCGTTACAGCCTGCGAATCAATCCGGGGTTCGACCCGAACAAGAATGTGGTGATGCTTTCCGTGGCGCCGCCTCAATTTTATGGCTATAGCGACGCCCAGGCGCAAGCCATCTACCCTGAATTGGCCGCTCATGTAGGATCGGTGCCCGGGATCATCCGCGCCAGCTATGCGCGGCGCCCTCCACTGACCACCACGGAAGAAGGAGAATTGCTGCCGGTCGTGATTCCCGGCGTACAGCCGCCTCCCGGAGCCGAATATTTCAAGATTCGTTACAACACTGTGAGTCCCAAGTTCTTCGCGACGGTGGGCGCCCGGCTCAAGGAAGGGCGTGAATTCAGCGACTTCGATCGGCCATCCACGGCGCCGGTGGTTATCATCAACGACGCTCTGGCCCGCCGGTTTTGGCCTGGGCAGAACCCGATCGGAAAGGCGCTCCAGATTAGGAAGAAGGACCTTCAGATTGTCGGCGTAGTCGAGGCAGGAAGATACAATCGCCTTCATGAAGCGACTCAACCGTACGTGTTCCTTCCTTTCACCCAGGCGGCCTCTTTCGAATGCACGCTTTTCGTGGAAACAGCCGGCGACCCGCGCGGGATGCTCCCGGCGATCCTGAAAGCAACCACGGAGGTAGCTAAGAACCTTCCCATCGTAAGCGCGATGACCTTCAGAGAGGCTATGCGCGAGGAGTTGGCGGGGGAGCGCTCTGGGGCTGAGCTACTCGGCAGTTTGAGCATCCTTGGAATGATTCTGGCAGCGGTTGGCTTATACGCGGCGGTGGCTTATCTGGTCAATCGGCGGACGCGTGAGCTTGGTATCCGCATGGCGCTAGGTGCCCGGCGCGGCGACGTGTTGAGGCTTGTGCTGGTTCAGGGCCTACGCTTGAGCGGTGCGGGCGCGGCTGCGGGCCTGGTGGGGGCGTTTGCGGCTTCCCGCCTGATGTCGGGATTCATTTATGGCGTTACCGCTACGGATCCGTTGAGCTATGCGGCCAGCACTCTTGTTGCCATCACTGTGGCACTGCTGGCCTGTTACTTTCCCGCACGCCGGGCGACGAAGGTGGATCCGCTAGTAGCGCTGAGGTATGAGTGAGTGCGCCGGGATAAACCGGCGTGGAGGAGCGGATGGAAGAGCCGTACGGTGAAGGCTTAGCGAGCCACACCGACCCCGAGTCATGCGTGGTCAGTCGCGAGGCTGGGCGCGAAGCGTTGACAGGGGCACATGTAGGCGGGGTATTGAGCCGCGAAATATCTGGAAATCAGGATGCCGACGCTGTTTATTCGGCGGGAAGGCCACACTGGTGGGCGCGCGATCGCGAGCACCCACTGGACCTGCGAGGTCTAAGACCCCCGACATGCATGGAACCTCCACGCGCGAGAACCGGGAGGCCCTATCAGTGCCCGACACGAAGGAGTGAGCGGGCCGGTCGAGGAAGGTGATGAGCCACAATCTTGACATGAACGCTGGTAGGGAGTCGGACGGTTGCGTAGTACCTGCGAAGTGTCCGAACCAAGGTGGAGGTTACTCACCGGCGGAGGGCCTGGAGGGAAGGCGACCGACCAAGGGGAACACGGGGCAGACGGCCGCGTCCCAGATGCAAAGCTGGATGAACGCGTCAGCTGGGTTGAACCGTGTGCGGGAAGCAGCAAGGAGGGAGAAGCGGTTACGATTCACCGCGCTACTGCACCACGTCTCCGTCGCGCTTCTTACGAACAGTTTCTATGCCCTCAAGCGAGGAGCTGCTCCGGGAGTGGATGGGTTGACGTGGCAGGAATACGAAACGAACCTGGACAAGCGGCTGGAGGACTTGCACAGTCGTGTACACCGGGGCACGTATCGCGCGCTACCTTCCAAGAGAGCCTATATTCCCAAGCCGGATGGGCGACAGCGGCCTCTGGGCATAGCTGCCCTGGAGGACAAAATCGTTCAACACGCCGTGGGAACGGTCCTCAATCAGATTTATGAGGGGGACTTCCTGGGCTTCTCGTATGGTTTTCGACCGGGGCGCAGTGCGCACGACGCGTTAGATGCGCTCTACGTCGGGATCATCAGGAAGAAGGTGAATTGGGTGCTGGATGCGGACATCCGGGACTGTTTTGGGTCATTTTCCCACCACTGGGTGGTTACGTTTCTCCAGCATCGCCTCGGGGATCGCCGGATTCTTCGCCTGATCCAGAAGTGGCTGAGGGCCGGCGTACTCGAAAATGGGGAATGGTCGGAGACGGAGAAAGGGACGCCGCAGGGTTCGGTGATTTCGCCGCTGCTCGCGAACGTCTACCTGCATTACGTATTCGACCTTTGGGTACAGCACTGGCGGAAGCATCGGGCTGCGGGAGAAGTGATCGTGGTCCGTTATGCCGACGACAGTGTGTTAGGGTTCCAGTGTCGCGCCGACGCAGAGCGGTTCCTCCAGGAATGGAGGGAGCGGCTGCAGAAGTTCGGACTGGAACTCCACCCGGACAAGACCCGCCTGATTGAGTTTGGGCGGTTTGCGGCCCATGACCGGAAGGTACGGAGGGAGGGCAAGCCGGAAACGTTCGACTTCCTGGGGTTCACGCATATTTGTGGACAAGCCTGGAAGAACGGCAAGTTCACCGTGCTGCGCAAAACCATGCGAAAGCGACTCCTCGCCAAGTTGCAAGAGGTGAAGATCGCGCTTCGGAGGCGAATGCATCAGCCGCTGGCAGAGGTCGGGAGATGGTTGAGGAGCGTGGTGCAAGGCTACTTCAACTATCACGCCGTTCCCGGCAATCTCGCCAGTCTTCGGAACTTTCGACACGAGATACGCAAACGCTGGCTGCGAACGATTCGACGCCGCAGTCAGCGGAGCGGGAACACGTGGGAACTCCTGGAGCGTTTTGCGGCCCAGTGGCTCCCCGTCCCAAAGATTCTTCATCCTTATCCCCTTTTGCGCTTTGACGCCAAGCATCTGCGGTAAGAGCCGTATGCGGTAGCTCTGCTAGTACGGATCCGCGCGGGGGGCGCCGGGCAACCGGCGTCCCTACCGCGACCTCAATTCACTCCCCTCCTTAGTAAGAGCTAATCGAGTTTATGGTGAATGCACGACCATCGTGTTTTGGCGAAGGACGCCGTACGGGCAAGAACGCGCATCTCCGCCGAGGCGCGTAGTACCACGCCCGAACTGCACGGCTCGAACCGCTTGGCCGCGGCTACTCGTAGCGGAGGGCGGTCATGGGATCGAGTCGCGAGGCGCGGCGAGCGGGCAGGAAGCTGGCGGCGAAGCCGATGGCAGCGAGGATGAGCACAGTTAGCGCAAGAGTGAGCGGGTCGCGCGGTTTCAAGCCAAAAAGCATGGAACTGG
>JBELAJ010000022.1:0-28632 GCA_049508935.1 Terriglobia bacterium
TTTTTGCGGTTAATGGGCGCGTAGAGTCCGTTGAAATCATAGAACAATTCCCGAGATTGAATCGGGCCGTAGTTGCCCTTGGAAGGTTGAAAGTTGAGTTCGCCGCCGAAGCCGATGTGCTTGTTCAGCATGGCGTCTCCCTCGAAACCCATGAACAAACCGCCCAAAGATGGCGTCAATTCGCAGGTGGAACTCGCAGTCTGGCAGGGTTCGAAAGTAGTGTTATCGATGCCAGTCCCGGTGGCCTTGGCGTGCTGAGTTCCGAAGCCCAGAGCCAGATCGAAAGACCCCTGTGCGCGCGCCAAGGGAGCGCAAGAAAGCAGCAAAATAAGGGGAAGGTAGCTGTAAATTCGCTTCACGTTAGTGGTCTCCTCTCATGTCAACAAGCGTTCGTGATCCGGATTTCATGGCCTTCAGCAGCAGCATGGCCATGTCGCGGGGCTGCGCTTCAGCCATTTCTCGACTCGCCGCCGTGCATCTCTGCAATACGTGCGTGTTGCCAAGCCCTCTTCTAATACTATCACGCCTCTCGCGGCCCTGCGGCACACGAGTATTGGCCTCTCCTCCGCCATTACTAGTTTGGATGCTGAGAGGTTCGTCAATGATGCCTTCGGATAGTGGCCGTATGCGAAATAGCGGCGTTGCCAGTTCGACGGACGACAGTGCGGACGAAAATCCTGCAAGCCGGCACATCTCTTTTAAATATTGGCGTGGAATCCAAGAAAGGTTCCTGAAAAATTGAAGACCGGCGCGACGGGCGCGAATCGTAGCGCGGGCGTCTCGCCCGTTGTGGCGCGGGCATGCCTTCGCTAGGCTCAGGACAGGCTCTGCCCGCGCGCGGGAGCGGGACGCTCCCGCCATCGCAGGCGAGACGCCCGCGCCACCCTTTCACGCCGCACGCCTTGACTCTCCCGCACCTCAAGGACATACTGAATTTTCGGGGCCGGTATCTACTGGGCGTCCCAATGTTCCGCCATAAACGGCGCAGGAGCGAAGATGCTTGAGATTGAGTCCCAGCGCGCATTGCTGGTGGACCTTTACGAATTGACCATGGCGGCAGCTTACTTCGAGCAACAAGTCGACTGCCGCGCGACGTTCGAACTCTTCGTGCGGCAGATGCCCCCCGAGCGGGCTTATCTCGTAGCAGGCGGCATTGAGGACGCGCTCGATTACCTCGCGGACCTGAAATTCCGCGAAGAGGATGTTAGCTTCCTCCGCGGCTTGCCAGTGTTTCGCAATATCTCGCCCGAATTCTTCGACTATCTTCGCCGGTTCCGCTTTGCCGGTGAGGTTGACGCGGTCGAAGAAGGCACGCTCGTCTTTGCGGAAGAGCCGTTACTTCGGGTCACCGCGCCGATTCTGGAGGCCCAGATTGTAGAGACGTACCTGCTCTCCGTGATCAACTTCGAAACTCTCGTGGCCTCGAAAGCGGCTCGCGTGGTGCGCGCGGCGCGCGGACATGGAGTGCTGGAGTTCGGCACGCGGCGCGCCCAGGGGCCGGAAGCCGGGCTTCGCGCCGCGCGCGCCGCTTATCTTGGCGGGTGTGTTGCCACCTCGAACGTTTTGGCGGGATGTCGCTACGGCATTCCGCTCGCTGGCACTGCAGCCCATTCCTGGACCCAGGCCTTTCCCACTGAGCGCCAGAGCTTCCAGGCGCTTCTGGACACTTTTCCGGAAGATGCCGTTTTGCTGATCGATACTTACGACCCGCTGCTGGGGGCTGAAACTGCGGCGACCCTGGGGCGGAAGATCCCCGGCGTGCGCATCGACAGCGGCGGCCTGCTCGAGAAGAGCCGCGAGGTGCGGAAGATCCTGGACCGTCACGGCCTCTCTGACGCGAAGATCGTGGCCAGCGGCGACTTGAATGAATACAAGATTGAAGCTCTGCTCTCGCAAGGTGCCCCCATCGATCTTTTCGGAGTGGGGACGGACCTCGCCACGTCGCGCGACGTACCGGCGCTCAGTGTGGTTTACAAGCTGGTGGAGACCGAACGCGACGGGAACGTCGAGTACAAAAGCAAGTTCAGCGAAGAGAAAGTCTATTTACCGGGACGGAAGCAGGTGTTCAGGTTTTATGAGGGTGCTCAGTACCACCACGACCTTATCGCATGTGCAAACGAAAGGCCTCCGGACGGTGCGCCTCTGCTTTCTCCCGTGATGCGCCAAGGCCGGCGCCTCAAGCCCCGGGCGCGGCTTCAGGACTCCAGAATCGGCGTTCTAGCCAACCTCGACCTGCTGCCCGAGCCGTACCATGCCTTCGAGAACGCCCCGGCGTATCCCGTGGTTAAGAGCGCAGCGCTCCAGCGCCTTCTCGAGGAGGTCCACGAGCAAACGGTCGAAAATCAGAAATTAGAAATCAGAAATCGGAAAATGGAAACTGGAGGATAGAAACTGGAAAATGGAAACTGGAAATTGGAAAATAGAAACTGGAAACTAGCAGGAGGATGGATACAGCCCACAGGATGATGAAGAAGCCGTGCCAAGAGTCAGCTTAAACGCAGCGAAGGATCACCGCAGTTCGGCCTGGTTTGTGAACTCAAGCAACTGCGAGATCCTTCCTTCGCTTAGGACCGCCCCGTTCAGTTCGGGGCTCCGCAGGATGACAGACCGCACGGGTGCCGCGTCCACCTGCTAATGGGCAGAGGGTTTCCGTACGAAATTCGATGTTCTAGTTTCTGCTTTCCAGTTTCCATCTTCCATTTTCCATCTTCCAATTTCTGATTTCTACTTTCTGATTTCTGATTTTCCATGATTGGACAAACCCAACCCGACGCCCTGGTATTCGTTGATGTCGACACCCAGGTGGACTTCATGCTTCCGGGCGGGAGGCTTTTTGTGCCGCACGCCGAGGAGATCATCCCCAACCTGCGCGAATTGATGTTGTGGGCCCGGGCCCACAAAGTCCCCATCGTCTCAACTTCGGATGCGCACGTGCCGGACGATCCCGAATTCGGCCAGTGGCCGCCCCACTGCGTCGCGGGGACTCCCGGCCAACGGCACATTCCCGAGACGCTTTTCCCCGATGCCGTGGTGATCGAGAACTCTGCGGGCGCTTTCCATCTGCCGCGCGGGTGGGTTGGACAGATCGTGGTGGAAAAACGAGTCTACGACTTCACCACTAACGTAAATATCGAAGCCATCCTAGCTTCCCTTAATCAGCCCCGATTTGTGCTGTTTGGAGTGGCGACGGAGTATTGTGTGCGGTCGAGCGTGCTGTCGCTGCGCAAGCGCAACCTGCCGGTCGCTGTCGTACGTGATGCCATCAAATCCATCAGCGAGGAAGAGGGAGGGAAAGCGCTTGCGGCGATGGTCGCTGCCGGCGCCCAGCTCGTCACGACGGCGGAGGTCTGCCGCCCACCGCTGAACGGTTGATAGAAACGGCCCGGCATTCCGAAGTTTCAACTCAGACAAACAACGGCACGTCACCGTCGATAATATCGGCTTCGGTTTCCACACGCCGCTCGGCGGCCTTTTCCCGTTTGACTCCCCGTCGCGCTGCCAGCATGGTTCCCACGGCGAGAGAACTGAACATCAGAACTCCCGGATGGCACATGACCCATTCCAGCACCGGATAGGAGTGCGGTGGCTCATTCTGAACCTGCGAGCCCTCTGGTTTGGTCATCGACATAAGCCTTTACCCTCTCACTCATGTTATCGGCGGATTTCGGCGCGATCTTAATCGCGGTGTGAAGGTTTGTATGGCGCCCGACCTTCAGCCTGCCTTCAGCGCGGCGAAAGATCGTCGAATGCTTGCCTGATCAGGCTACGGAAACGACCGTTCCCGTGTCCTTCCCAGCGAAGCGAGGAATCTCGCTCTGGTATGTTTTCGAGGCAGTGCGAGATTCCTCGTCGCCGGTGGCTCCCCGGAATGACATGCGAACACGGTTTTTTCCAACCTCCAGAGGCTAGTGCGGCGAGTTAAATCAGAACGGCGCCGAGTCTTGTTGTGGCCTTGACTCTACGAGTAAGAGGTGGCATAGAATAAATGGACGAATTTAGCGGCGATGGACTTTTGCCTTTCCCGAGCTGTGCCGGCGCGGCCTCCAAGCGCCAGCCATCGAGGTTCCCATGGTGATCGCATCCCAACTCCGTCCAGGCACCGTTCTGAAGATAAATAACGACCTCTTCAAAACCATCGAGTCGCAATATCATATCGGTCAAGGCAAGATGCCCGGCAGCGTGCACGCCAAACTTCGCAACGTTCTCAAGGGGACTTTCAAGGAGCTGCGCTTCCGGCCGGAAGAGCGCCTCGAGGAAACCCAACTCGAGAAGCAGGATATGGAATTCTTGTACTCGGACGCGGATTCTGCGACTTTCATGAACCCTAGAACTTATGACCAGGTGTCGATTCCGCTCGAAGCCATTGGCGCTGCGCCCGCGTTCCTCCAGCCGGAAATGAAAGTCCCGGTGGAGTTCTATGAAGGCCAACCGGTCAGCATCGTTTTCCCGGAAATCGTGGAGGTGAAGGTCCAGACCACCGCTCAGCCCGTGCACCAGCAGCAGGACAACACTTTCAAAGCTGCTACGCTGGAGAATGGCTTTGAACTGATGGTTCCTCACTTCATCAAGCCCGGCGAAACCATCCGCATCGAAGCCGCCTCGGGTAAGTACGTAGACCGGGTACGGGCGGATAGCAAACGATTCTAGAGGGCCGAAAATCGAAATTCGAGATTGGAAAATGGAAACTGGAAAATGGAAACTGGAAACTGGAAGCTGGAACGGGAGATTCTGGGGAGTTTCCATGGGCGGTTGGCCCACCCGAAGTAATGAAAATCAGCGTCGTCCCCGCGAAAGCGGGGACCCATTGTCAGTACAATGGATTCCCGCTTTCGCGGGAATGACACAGAGGCCGCGATTTTCATTAGAGCCCTCAGACTTTAGCCTTTACACTTTAGACTTTCGACTTTTGACTCTTGACTGTTGACATTGGCATTCTGCCTTCTGCTTTCTACTCTACTATGGACACATCAATTCAAACCACCGCCGCCCGACCGCACTTCCGGCTCAACGTACGCTCGGCTGAGCTCCGGGATGCATCCGACATTGCTCGCATCTATCTCCAAGCGACGCAAGACAACCTTGCCACTTTTCAGAACTTCCTTGCCACACCGGAAGAGCGAACGAGCTGGGTGAATGAACATTCGGGAAGGTACCCTCTGTTGGTGGCGGAGTTGAATAACTGGATTCTTGGCTGGGCTTCGCTCAGTCCCTACCGCGTGCGCCCCGCCATGGTCGGCATCGCCGAACTCCTGATCTATATAGACCGCGACTACCGGCGGCATGGGGTGGGAAGGGAACTCATGCGCTCAGTCCTGGCGCTCGCTGAAGCTGCCGGCCACTTCAAGATTGTCGGGCGGTTTCTCGCCCACAACGACGCCGGACGCAGGCTCTGTCGCATGACCGGCTGGCGTGAGGTGGGAGTGCACGTCAAACACACCAAGGTGGGCGGCCACTGGCACGATGTGGTCGTCGTCGAATACCTGATCCCAGCAAACCTGAAGTAAGCGCCAGGCGAAACTAGAAATCAGAAATCAGAAAGCAGAAAGAGGACACTCGAGAATCAAGATTCAATTTTAGCCACCAGCTTTCAGCCTCGAGCCTTCTGCCGACAGCCTACTGCTTACTGCCTACTGCTTACTGCCTACTGGTCTTTGCGGACCCACCATTCCCGAAGTTCCTGGCAGCGACCGGACTTATCGAACGCCAAAACGAAAACTCCATCCAAGCTGACCTGCGTTTTTGAGGATACACGGACAAACGAAGCCCACCAGTGTGCGATAGCAGAGACTTCAGTGATGGCCAGAACCTCGTAGCCGAACCGTATTTGCTCCTGGTAGGCCACAACAGCCCTGGACCAGTACTGCCGTATTGCCTCGCGCCCGCGCATAGGTTGGCTAAAGGGCGTCTCCTGGTATGTTGCGTCCTCGGCGAAGAGCCTGATCACAGCCTCCGGATCGCGCTCTTCCCAGGCCGAGCGGTAACTATCCAGCCATCTGCGCAATGACTCGGGGTTCATCGGTTGGTCGCCTCCTTTGCGGTACGTTTCCAGACCAGAAAAATCGGCACCCCGACGAGGACCAAGGCCAACCCGATTCCCGATTCGAGAGGACTGCGAATCAAGGCGTTTCCTACGATGACGAGCGCCGCGGCGCTGAAAGCCAAAGGCACCACGGGGAATCCCCAGACGCGGTAGGGCCGCGATAAATCCGGGCGCTTACGCCGCAAGATGATCACGGCAAAGGTGGCCGAAGCGTAGAAAAGCCAGCCGGTGAAGATGACGTAAGTGTAAAGCTGCTTGTAGGTACCGCTCGAGGCCAGAAGTATTGCCCACACGCCCTGGATCAACAAGGCGGCAGCCGGCGTGGCATATCGCGGGTGGACTCTTCCCACGGAAGGAAAGAAGACGCCGTCGCGCGCCATGGCAAAGTATGCGCGCGGACCGCCAAGCACCGTGCCGTTAATGGCGCCAAAGATCGAGCAGAGGATCAGAGCGGAAACGAAAGTCGCGCCGTGCGGACCCGCCAGGAGTTCCATGGTCACCGCCGCAACGCGCTGGTGCAGCGCCATCTCGGGAATGGGCAGCACTCGCAGGTAGGCGAGATTCGCACCCAAATACACCGCCACGACGGCTACGGTCCCCACAAGGTAGCTGCGCGGAAGCACTCGCGACGGGTTCTTGACCTCCCCAGCGGCGAAAGAAAGCATATGCCAGCCTTCGTAGGCCCAGAGAACGCCAATCATGGCGACTCCGAACGAACTCGCCGTAGCATGGGGCAGGAGCAATCCAGGGTCAGTGTGCGCGGGAGCGGCGCGGGAGGAAAAAAAGGCGGCGCCCATGATCGTTGCCAAGCCTGCCAATTTGGCCACCGTAAAGAGTGTTTGGACGGCGGCCGCTCTCCGCACTCCCAGGATATTGACCAGCGTCAGCAATGCGATCACGGCGCTAGCCACGAGCTTCTGCTCGAGAGGTGAGAGTGGAATAAAGCTGGTGCTGTAGATTCCGAAGGCCACGGCCAGCGTGGCGAGGGAACCGGAATTAATGACCAAGAGCAAAGCCCAGCCGTAGAGGAAGGCAAACAGGCGGCCATAAGCTTCGCGCAAGTAAACGTAGATGCCGCCTGCCGCGGGGTTGGCTGCCCCCAACTCGGCCAATGAGAGCGCCCCCGCCAGTGACAGCACGCCCCCGATCAACCAGACCAGCAGCAGCGCTTTGACCGACCCCACCTGCAAAGCGATGTCGTGAGGCACAAGGAAAATGCCGGAACCTATAATTGTGCCAATGACGATTGCCGTCGAGGCGGTGTAGCCAAGGGCTCGGGGAAGCTCATGCGCGGGCTTCTCGGGGCCATGTTGGATGGGCATAGGATGAGCCCTGGAATCAAACCAGAAATCAGAAATTGGAAATCAGAAAAGAGATACACCGCTCACCGGTCGACGGGCTCAGAAGGGAAAAACCGGCGACTTCTTCGACCCTTTCGACTCTGGACTTACGACTTTCGACTCAGATTAGCTTTACCCGAAGTGTAACGAACATTATACTGAGGGACTATTCTGAAACACAGGAATCTTTTTCTAGATGGTGGAATCCGGCTGTTGCGATCCCGGGCCGCTGACCTGAAAATCTCGCCGTGTATGTCATTCCCGCGAAGGCGGGAGTCGGTTGGACTGACAATGGGCCACCTCTTGCGCGGCCGCGACGGCGCTGGTTTTCTTAACCTTGGGCGGAGCCAACCGTCCAAGATGAATCTGCGGAGAGAACGTTTGCGGACCTCGAAAGCCGGCGGTCCGCGTTGCCCATGACCTTAAAGCAGACTCGATGAAACGAGCTGCGGAAGGAGACACGATGCGTCAAGTGGTTAGAACATCTGAAGGCCCTCAGCCGCGCGGGCCATACTCGCAAGCAATCATCGCCGAGGGTTTTGTGTTCGTGGCCGGACAGGGCCCGGCAAATCCCAGCACGAATCAGTTGGAACTGGGCGATATTGCATCGGAAACCCGGCGCACGCTTCAGAATATCCAGGCCATTCTTGAAGCCGCCGGCAGCTCACTTCGTGATGTTGTGCGAGTGGGGGTGTTCTTGGCAGACATCAAAGATTTCGATGCCATGAATGCCGTCTATCGCGAGTTCTTCACCGAGGATCCACCCGCGCGCACAACGGTGGGCGCGCAATTGCCTAGGATCAAGGTGGAGATCGATTGCATCG
This sequence comes from Terriglobia bacterium, assembly GCA_049508935.1. GTDB lineage: Bacteria > Acidobacteriota > Terriglobia > UBA7540 > UBA7540 > CAVROP01. The sequence goes on from JBELAJ010000022.1 coordinate 8,205, forward strand.
CACGCGTAAGCAATCCGGTGAAGGCCTAGCAGATGCATTCTTGCCGCCGTAAACACCAGCAGCGGTGTCATCCAGAGCCCCGCATTCGGGCGAAGGATCTCTGTAGTTGACCCTCGGGTTCAACCGACCGGCACGAACTGCGGAGATTCTTTGCTCAGAATGACAACATATTTTGGCTGGCGCCGACCTTGAGGTCGGAAATCAATCTGTTTGGTAGCGCCGACCTTTAGGTCGGCACTCAGTCTGCTGACCTGAAGGTCAGCGCTACGAGGTTCAAATGCGTTACAACGAACTCTCAACGCCCGCGTTGACGATCGACCTGGATGCGCTCGAGCGCAATCTTGAACAGATGGCAGCATCCTGCCGACAGCAGGGAGTGGGTCTGCGCCCCCACACCAAGACCCACAAGACGCCAGAAGTGGCACGCCGCCAGTTGGACCACGGCGCGTTGGGGTTGACCGTGGCCAAAGTTGGAGAAGCCGAAGTGATGGCGGCAGCGGGTCTCGACGACATTCTCATTGCCTATCCCATCTTGGGCGCTGACAAGCTCCGGCGGCTGGTTGAATTGGCGCGCACGCGGCGCATAATCGTGGCTCTCGATTCGCTGGATTCGGCTCAGGAGATTTCCAGTGCCGCCGCGCAGCAAGGACGCACGGTGGGGGTTCTGGTTGAGTTTGATGCGGGGTTTCACCGTTGCGGCTTGCAATCTGGCCCGGCCACCGTAGAAATGGCGCACAGAATTGCCAAGATGCCGGGACTTGCCTTCCGCGGTCTGATGACTTACTTCGGCAACGTCTGGGGAAGCAAGGAAGAGCGTCGGGCCGAAGCGGAGGCGGTAGCGGGGAAAGTCAAACAAACGCTCGAGGCGTTTCGCGATTCCGGCCTGAAGGTTGAGATACTCTCCGGCGGCTCAACTCCCTCCGCCGAGTTCTCTCATCTTGTTCCGGGCCTCACCGAAATCCGGCCCGGCACTTACGTCTACAACGACTTGAACACACTGTACCAGGGCGCCTGCCGGATCGAAGACTGCGCCGCCCGCGTAGTAACCACGGTAGTCTCAACCGCCGTGCCTGGGCGCGCCATTATCGATTCCGGGTCGAAGACGCTTTCCTCCGATCTATTGGGTTCAGGGGCGAGAACGGGCTATGGATACATTGTCGAGGCTCCCGATGCACCCTTGATCAAGTTGAACGAGGAGCACGGACATCTGGACATCGCTCGATCGACTCATAAGTTCTATGTCGGCGAAGTTCTTACCGTGATTCCCAATCACGTTTGTACTTGCGTGAACATGCACGACGAAGTGTTCACCTTGCGCAATGGGGAAGTCGTGGGATCGTGGCGGGTGGCGGCGCGCGGAAAGATCAGATAAGCCTGGAGCCGGCGACCAGACTTGAACTGGTGACCCCCTGATTACGAATCAGGTGCTCCACCAACTGAGCTACGCCGGCACATAGAAAAATGCTCACCCGCCGCAGCGAAACTTTCCGCCAAGCTTGCGGGTGAGCATTCGTTGAGGAGAGTAGAATGGCGGACGCGCCCCGCCATCTAAGCTCGGAACGAGTCTAAGAAAAACCCGGAAGTGATGTCAAGATATTTCTCAGGAAATTTTCAGTCTCTTAAGCTACTGATTGTAAACCACTTGCTAACGCACCGCGCCTGCCGAAGGGAGAAATAACGAAAAATCTACGAGTAGGGACTTGGAGGTTGCGTTTTTCATGTATCAATTTGACAAAACAGGACTTATCTCTATTGCAGGTTCAATCGGATCAGCCGATCCCCTTCCGGGTGCCCCCACTCCCAAGCAGGGAAGACTTTGGCCGTAACCCTTCTGGAAAGAACGATTAACAAGCCCCCGACGACTCCACCACCGGCCAAAGCCAGGGTCAGAAATACGTTCCCCATAATCAGTTCGAACAACTGGCGGCCGATTGTCTTATCCCCAGGGTACTTCTCGTCCCAGCTCAATTGTAGATTGACGGTGAAATGGTCGAGCAAGTTCGATGCGTCGGATTTGTTGCCAGCTTTGAGAGCCAGGAAGATAAACGATCCTTCCCTGCGAGCGTAGAGAGAATTCGCTCCGCGATCCTGGTTCAGACCGAGAGCATCGCTCATTTTTGTGAACCTGAGACGGGCGATCTGGGGAGTGGGGTAGCTCAACTCCACTACGGTGGAGCGAGAATTTCCAACGTGATACTCGCCCAACTGGATTTCTGCGCCCTGATCGAACCCAATTAAATCAGTAGGGAGGTTGGGCAAAACTCGCTGGGCTGTTACGGGACCGACAATGTACTTCGTGCTGCCAGGAATTAAACCCGATGTCGGAAGCAAAGGAGGCAAGTTCTCCAAAGAATCGCGCGTCGGCCGCGTTCCACCGACCAGAATCATCAAGGCGCGGAAATCGTTGTCGGAAACCTGCGAGCCCTTGGGGCGAAGGAAACGGATCAAGCTGCGTCCGCGTGCCATCATACTTCCCTGCGGCCCGGTCATGGCGAGTTCGATGGTCTTTTCGGGATGCATAGACTCGTTCTGATAATAAGTGAGCAGGCCAAATGCAGCGCTCACGTCGACGGCAGATTCCAGCACAACTTGGACGCTCGCGCCGCCAAGCTGGTAGGTGCGTACCTCGAACGACTTGACGCCGTACTCGCTTTCCACCGCAGGATCTCCGCCATAGTTCTTGATGTCAGCAACGCTCAGCCCTTCCTTGGAAGTGAGTTGCCAATTCGCTGCGGGGACTAGAGGAATGACAGAGACCTTTTGGGCGCAGAACAACGGAAAGACGGAACTGAGCGCCATTAACACGACGGCTAAAGCGACGCGTTTCATCGTTTATTAGAATATCAGAAATCCGCCCTGGTTTTCGATGCCGTTTTTGCGGAGTCCGCTCGCTGTACGACCCTGACCCCGCCGAGATGGTTCACATAATCCAGGATGCCTTCGTACAGCGCCTCGGCAATCTGCTCCCGGTAGTCGGCGCGTCTCAACGACTTCTCATCGCGCGGGTTGGTGAGGAACGAAATCTCCGCCAGAACCGAGGGCATGTTAGCGCCGATCAACACCACAAAGGGGGCCTTCTTCACCCCCCGGTCAGGTTGATTGCCGGTTAACTCCGCTGTATACCGGTGAACTTCCTTCTGCACCTGCCGTGCAAACTCCTCAGACTCCCGGATTTTCTCCGTCAACGCGATCTTCTTAATCAGGTCCTGAAGTTGGTGTACTGATTCCTGGGAACTGGCGTTTTCTCTTGCAGCTACTTGCAGAGCTTCGGGGCTGGAAGTGAAATTCAAGTAGTAGGTCTCGATACCCCGCGCGCTAGGATCGCTGCTGGCGTTGGCGTGAATAGAGACAAACAAGTCAGCCGCCTTGGCGTTGGCGATGGCAGTCCGTTCCTCAAGAGGGATGAAGGTATCGTCGCCGCGAGTCATCACCACTTCGCAACCGGCCTTGCGCTCGAGTAGCTTTCTCAATCGCAGTCCCACATCCAGCACAACGTCTTTCTCCCTGAGTCCGGTCGGTCCGATCGTGCCCGTGTCGTGGCCACCGTGTCCGGGATCGATGACGATGCGGCCGATCTTAAGTCCCAGAACTCGTGTCAGGGTTCGCGATCCGGATTCAGTGGGGAAAGCAATTTTGGGCGGAGCCAGAACTGTCTTGGGCGAAGCCGTTTCAAGCGATGTCGTCTCCGCCCTGTCGGAAACCGGCTGGGCTGCTGGGGACTCAGCCGAGGTTGTCTCCACCTCCGCCGTGTTGTCCAACACAGTCGAATTCCTGGTTGTGGCTACGGCGGCCCTGGGCGTGGTTCGGAGCGTCGCGCTTGCGGGCGTCGGACCAGACTCCGCATAGGTGGCGGGTGGCTGAGGCGTTACGCGGTATTCGCCCGCCCGCGGCCTGTGAGTCGCACTCAGGTCTCCAACCGGCGGCTTCGCAGCTCGCTCTGTCTCCTGATCGAATTGGCTGACGCCATGGATATCAACTACCAGGCGGAAGGGATTGGGCAGGGGCAAGACCGAATATTCTTCGATCTTTTCCACATCCAGCACCACCCGGGTGACGGTGGGTGTGAATTGTCCCAGGCGGATCTGATGAAGATATCCATCCTCGATGGGGAATGTCTTGCCCACCAGCGTCGGGCTCAGGCGGGCGTCTTGGATGTCAAGCACAATGCGATCGGGCTTGGAAAGTCGGGTAGTATCGAATTTCACGTCTCCGTCCACTCCGATCACGATGCGCGAGTAGTTCGGTCCCACCCATCGGCGTACGTCGTTGACCTCCGGCAGTCTCGCGCCGTGGCGGCTTTCGCCGGTCTCGCGACGGGGAGGTGAATACGTGGCGGCGCGTTCTGTGAGCAATTGATCGATCTCATCGATCTTGGCTCGAGCTTCCTCCGCCCTCGAGGATTTGGGATATTCGCTGACGTATTGCTGGAAGGCCTGGCGGGCCTGCTCGGGGTTCTCGAGGTCAGTTCTGTAAATCTCACCCATGGTGAGCTGAGCTTCCCGCGCGACTTGGCTGCCAGGGTACTGTGAAACGAGGAACCTGTAGGTCTTGACGGACTCGAGGTAATAGCGGTCGGCGGCGAAAAGACGCCCCATCTCTTCCTCGAGTTCCGCAACGTAAGCCAGCGAGGCGGGAGCCTTCGAGTACGCCGGATCGAGCCGCGCGACTTCCTGGAAAGTCGCAATTACTTTTTGGTAGTCCGCTTTGGTGCGTTTGTTCCCGGGCAGAGACTGGAGCGTCGTCCTCATGCGAAGCGCGTGTTCGTACTCGGTGACGGCTTTTTCTGGGTGTGAAGTAGGGACCGCAGAGAAAAGAACTTCGGGAAAGGCCAGAAGCCCAGCAAAAAGAAGTACTACGCAGATTCGTTTACGCCGTTCGATCAATGTAGACCGTTCCGTGGCATTCAAATCGCTGTCCCCCTTCGGTGAGATGCATTTCTCCGTAAGACGGACAGCCAGCTTCGATTAACCCGAATCATTCCACATTGGAGTAGTGTACTACACCTCGCTCATCGACATAGCGAACGATGGGCGCAGCATGCGCACCCGTCGGAGATGATGCTGACTGATAGAGGCGGGTGACCTTGCGCACGTAATCTTTAGTTTCGGCATAAGAAGGAATGCCGCCGGACCGCGCGACGGCGCCTTCTCCGGCATTGTAAGCCGCCAGCGACAGCGGAAGATCGCCACCAAACATGTCTAAAAGGTGCTTTAAGTAGCTGACGCCACCTTGAATGTTATCCTTGGGGTCAAAGGGGTTCGCGACGCCAAACCGCTGGGCCGTCTCTGGGACGAGTTGCATCAGCCCCATCGCACCCTTGCTCGAGATAGCCTTCGGGTCGTATTCCGATTCGACTTGGATAATGGCGTGGACAAGTTGCGGGTCGATTTGGAGCCGGTTGGCAGTCTGTTCGACTAAGTTGCTGATTTCAGGGGTAGGAGCGGCGGTGGCGGCCTTGCCAGCCGGGGGCGGGTTCGATCTCCAGCCGCCTTTGGCATGAGTCTCGCCAGTGTTGATGAAGATCCGGCGCCCGTTTTGATCCGTGATCGTGACAATCTCGTCCGCCCACAGCGGCAGAGAAAACGCGAGAACGCAGAGCAACACGCACGCCAAAGCCTTCAGGCAGGACTGGGAGCGACTAGGCATGTTATTCCAGTGCCGCCCGCTGCGGCCCTTGAAAACTCCTCCCTCCAACGTCTTATCCACCTCGGATCACAACCTCTTCCGAGGGTTAAGAAGATTATAACACTTACGTCAAGTGGTAAAGAAGTAGCACATGCACTCTTGCCTGTGCGGCCCAACTACCACAACTCGCGCCTAAAATCGTCAACCTTACATTGCCGCCAGACTTAAACCCACACAGCCAGCAGTGGCTGTGCTACCCCTTCCGCTTCGCCTGGTCAGCCACGGCCTGGGCAGCCTTGGCAATGGCCTCGGGGTCTCCGAGGTAATAATGCCTGAGCGGCTTGAGTCGGTCGTCAAGCTCGTAGACCAACGGGATGCCGGTGGGGATATTCAGGCCCACGATCTCCTGGTCGGAGACATTGTCGAGGTATTTCACGAGCCCCCGCAGGCTGTTGCCGTGAGCGGCCACGATCACTCGCTTGCCGGACCTGACCGTCGGGGCGATGGTCTCGTGCCAGTAAGGCACGGTGCGTGCCACGGTATCTTTAAGGCACTCGGTGAGGGGAAGTTCTTCCGCCTTCAAATCCGCGTAACGCGGGTCCTTGCCGGGAAAGCGCTCATCATCAGGGGTCAGTGCGGGCGGTCGAATGTCGTAGCTGCGCCGCCAGATTTTCACCTGGGCTTCGCCAAACTTTTCTGCAGTCTGGGCTTTGTTCAGCCCCTGCAACGCGCCGTAATGGCGCTCGTTGAGCCGCCAGGAGTTGTGTACGGGAATCCACATCTGGTCCATTTCCTCGAGCGCCAGCCACAGCGTTTTAATGGCGCGCTTCAAGACCGAGGTGAAAGCGATATCGAAAACATAGCCTTGCTTCCTCATTTCGCGGCCGCCGTCTATCGCCTCCTGCGTGCCCTTCTCACTCAGCCCAACATCAGTCCAGCCGGTGAACAGGTTCTCTTTGTTCCAAATGCTCTCTCCGTGCCTTAACAACACGACCTTGTACATGAATGCGTCTCCTCCCCAACCTGGCACCTTGGCCATGACATGTCGAACGGAACATTATACGGGGTTGATCGAGATTATGCGATGTGGCTTACAGATCGCATTGCTTATGCGCGAAGCGCCTTGGAGTGCGGCGGCTTGACGCCGCCTTCGCCCACCACGCCCCCAAGGCCGTCCTAAGACGCGCTGTTACGCCTCCAAAGTCCCAAGGCGGCGTCAAGCCGCCGCACTCCAAGGTGCCTTCGGCACACAGGAGCCGCAATTAACTGAGCATGTTCTCGATGATGGAAGGCACTGCCCGAATCGATTCATCGAGTTTTGCAGGATTTTTGCCGCCGGCCTCCGCCAAGTCTTTGCGCCCGCCGCCGCTACCCTCAACCAATGCCGCAGCCTGCTTCACAATCTTTCCCGCGTCGAGCCGGTTGGTGAGGTCCTTGGTGACGGCTGCAATCAGGCTAACCTTGCCGTCAGCGACGCTGCCCAGCACGATCACTCCGGATTGCAGTTTGGCCCGCAGGTCGTCAACCATCTGCCGCATCGCGGAGCGGTCCGTCACCTCGACGCGCGCTGCCACCACGCGCACGCCTTTCACTTCCTGCGCTTCTTTCGCCAAGTCACCCGCCGCGGAAGCCGCGCGCTTCATCTGCTGCGCCTCGAGTTCCTTGCGAAGCTTCTTCTCGGACTCGGTCAGCTTCTCGACTGCGGGGAGCAGTTCGTCGGGCTTGGCACGCAAAGAGCCGGCCAGCAACGCCAGTGTTTCGCTCGCTTGCCGCAGTTGCTTCAGCACGCCTTCGCCCGTCACCGCTTCAATGCGGCGCGTTCCCGCCGCCACACTGCCTTCCGAAACGATCTTGAACAGCCCAATGTCGCCTGTCCGCCAGACGTGCGTGCCGCCGCACAACTCCTTCGAGAAATCGTCGATGGTGAGGACGCGCACCTGGTCGGCGTACTTCTCTCCGAACAACGCCATGGCGCCCGTGTTCACGGCCTCGTCGAGGTCCATAACCTTCGTGACCACTTCTTCGTTCTTGAGGATCTCCTCGTTCACCAGGTCCTCAATGTCAAGCAGGTCCTGCTCATCCAGCGCCGCGTAGTGTGTAAAATCGAACCGCAAGCGGTCCGGCGCCACCAGCGACCCGGCCTGCTTGACGTGCGTGCCGAGCGTTCTCCGTAGGGAGGCGTGTAATAAGTGCGTGGCCGTGTGATTGCGCCGGGTGGCGTTGCGCCGTTCCTCATCCACTTTTGCCGTCACCACATCGCCGACGCGTATTGTGTGGCGCGCTTCGGCCTTGTGGACGATCAACCCGCTGATGGGATAGTAGGTGTCCGTGACGTGCGCCACTTCGCGGTCACCGTCCGGCGCCAGGAGCTTGCCAACGTCGCCCACCTGCCCGCCCGCTTCGGCATAGAAAGGCGTATGGTCGAGAACGATTTCAACCTGCTCCCTCGCGCCGACTGCCTCAACGCTCGTCGCCTCCGGCTGCGTAGGGGCGGTTCGCGAACCGTCCTTACTCGCGATCACCGCCAAAACGCGACAGTTCGTCGAGGTCGTCTGGGCATAGCCATCGAAGATCGTCTTGCCCACTTCCGCCAGCTTCAAAAACACCGGCGAAGCTATCTTCTTCTCGACCGCCTTCCAACTCGCCCGCGCCCGCTCGCGCTGCTTCTGCATTTCGGCTTCGTAGCCCTTCCAGTCGATGTTGACGCCGCTCGCTCCCAAGCTCTTAACGACATCGGCGACAAATTCCGGCCGAAGGCCGAACGTATCGTGGAGTCTGAAAAGCTGGTCACCCCCAATCCAGGCAAGCGGAAAGCCTGGGACGGTACCTTGGTGCTTAGCGAGCAGCTCCCTCCATTCGCCAAACGTTATCTCGTCATAGGTAGGGATTGTTTCGAGCCCTTTGGCCTTGGCGAGCTGCTTTTTGATCGCCTCCAACAATGGATCGTCGCGGTCGCTACGCGGAAATTCCAGCCGGACCTTGCTGCGGTCCAGGGCCTCAAGACCGACACGCGTGGTCCGCGTGTACTGTTCCTCCTCCTTTTTGATGGCCGTCGCGACGTGCCTTTCTGTCCCGACCAGTTCCGGGTAAGCGTCCTTCATCATCTGCACGACGTGGCCGGACATCTTGTGAAGAAATGGCTCATTCAGCCCCAGCGTCTGGCCGTGGTATAGGGCGCGGCGCATGATGAGGCGCAGCACGTAGCCGCGCCCTTCGTTCGAGGGCAGCACTCCGTCGGAGATCAGGAACGTGGTGGCGCGGGCGTGGTCGGCGATGATGCGCAGGGAAACATCCGTGTCGTGATTCGACCCGTACTCGACGTTCGCGAGGGCCGCGGCCTCATCGATCAACGGCCGGAACAAATCCGTATCGAAGTTTGAGAGTTTTCCTTGCAGCACGGAAGCCAGGCGTTCCAGTCCCATACCCGTATCGATACTGGGGCGGGGCAGGGGAGTCATGACGCCCTGTTCATCGCGATTGAACTGCATGAACACGAGGTTCCAGAGTTCGACGTAGCGGCCGCAATCTTTAGGGCAGGGAAAGGCGCAATCCGTGTGGCCCAGGCTGCTGGCGGCGGGCCCCAGATCGTAGTGAATTTCGGAGCACGGCCCGCAAGGGCCGGTATCGCCCATGGCCCAGAAATTGTCATGCTCGTCCATGCGGAAGATGCGGTTGCGCTCGACGCCAACGTCGTTGGCCCAGATTTCCTCCGCCTCATCGTCCTCGCGAAAGACGGTGACGTAAAGCTTGTCGATGGGAATCGAATAGCCCTTGGTGACCAGTTCCCACGACCAGGGAATAGCCTCCTTCTTGAAGTAATCGCCGAAGGAAAAGTTCCCCAGCATCTCGAAAAACGTATGATGCCGCGTGGTGCGGCCGACCTGCTCGAGGTCGTTGTGCTTGCCGCCCGCGCGGACGCATTTCTGGGAAGTGGTGGCGCGCGCGTAGTCGCGCTTCTCGCGACCAAGGAAGACGTCCTTGAACTGGTTCATGCCCGCGTTCGAAAAAAGCAGCGTCGGGTCATTTGCAGGAACGAGCGACGAGGATGGCAGGACGCGGTGGGCACGCTCTTCGAAGAACTTCAAGAATTGGGTTCTAATGTCGTTGGATTTCATTTCAATCCTAAATTATAAGTTATAAATGATCGAATCGAGAAGCCCGCTTCATCATCGTGCCCCTCCGCGGTTCTTCGTGCTGACGATGATGGCAGTGCGGATACCCACGCCGTAGCCCCGAAGGGGCGGTAGATTTTAGCCCACGGCGCAAGCCGTGGGTGAGGACACGGAACAACCCCTACCAGCCCCGGAGGGGCGGCAGAATCAGCTCATTCCCAGATGTAGCGCGGATCGTAGCTGATGTTATTCTTCTTTAAGAACGCTAGAAACTCGTGCTGAAATGTAAGTCTCTTATGGTGTTCTGCCTGACGCTGAATGTACTTAACCACAGCAGGAGCGTTCGATTGGCTAACACTGAATGCTCCGTAACCTATCTGCCACGCGAACTTCGACTGAGACTTGTAGGCGTCATGCACCCAGCGTGACGCATTCGCCTTTAACACCCTGACGCAATCTGCGACCGCGAGGGTCGGGGGCAGCCACACAAGCAAATGTGCGTGATCTGCGGTGCCACCCACGACCACAGCTTGCCCGTCAAGGCCGCGCGCAATACCGCCGAGATATGCCCACAAATCAGACTTGAACTCAGGGCGGATGCTGGGAAGACGGTCCTTGGTACTGAAAATGAGGTGGGTGAGCAGATTAGCGAAGGTATGTGCCATTCTTTCGCCCCTCTGGGGCTCAGGTGGATGCCACCGCCCCTACCCCACGGCTTCCGCCGTGGGCTAAATTCTATCGCCCCTCCGGGGCTCCGTCTGAATCCTGTTCCTCAAGAAGTGCAACCTCGAGCGGCTCGACCTCTTCTGCGACCGGACGCAATTCGGGGCGCGCTCGGACTGCCTTCAGAACATCGCCGGCGCGGAATCCCCGCCGCATAAGGCTTTGGCAAAGCGTGGCGAGCTTGGCGCGCGTCAACGGCAGGCGCAGGGTGCGGAGTTTCTTGTCGAGAGTCTGTTCCAGCAGATCGTGCTCGCTGGTCTCTTCGAAAGCTTGTGAAAGGGCGGGTTCGATCTGGCGGTAATCGACGAGCTTGGCTTTGAGCTCGCGGCGAATACGCTGGCGGCCGAAGGCGCGGTTGCGGACCAGCGAGGAAGCGTATTGTTCGGCGAATTTCTTATCATCGAGGTAGTGAAGCTCGCGCAGGCGGGCGATGGCGGTGCCGACTTGGTCTGAATCTGGATATTTCCGCTCGAGCGCCCGTCGCATTTCAGCCAGCGAGTACGGACGGCGAGCCAGCATGCGCAGGGCGGCGTTGAGCGGATCTCGAGGGGCTTCCTTATCTCGGCGCAAACCTTTCCACCTCAATGGCCCTTTCCATGGCGTCGCGCGTGGCATCCGCGGTGCTTCGGACGCCGGCGATGCGCAGCTTGAACTCGTCGGGGTTGGAGGAGTTTGCCAGGGCTTCGTCGAGCGCGATCAGCCCATGAGAGTGGAGTTCATAAAGCGACTGGTCGAAGGTCTGCATACCGTATTGGGAAGTCCCGGCGGCCAGGGCTTCTCTGACCAGGCGGGTCTTTTCCGGCGTGACGATGCAATCCCGAATGTACTCGGTTGAGAGCAGGACTTCCACCGCCGGCACGCGCCCGATGCCGTCGCTCTTCCTCACCAGCCGTTGGCAAACGATGGCCTTGAGCGTGCTTGCCAGTTGCAGGCGCACTCGCTTCTGCTCAGCCGGCTGAAAGACGGAGATGATGCGCAGCACAGTCTCGGTGGCGTCGGTGGTGTGCAAGGTGGAAAACACCAAGTGGCCGGTTTCAGCCGCCAGCAGGGCCGTCTGCATGGTTTCGAGATCGCGCATCTCGCCCACCAGGATCACATCGGGATCCTGGCGAAGCGCGGCGCGCAGGGCGGTGGCGAAAGTGGCGCTGTCCACTTCAACTTCCCGCTGGCTCACCAGTCCTTTCTTGTCGCGATGCAGGAACTCGATCGGGTCTTCGATGGTGATGATGTGCTCGGTGCGCGTGGAATTGATGTAATCGACCATGGCCGCCAGGGTGGTTGACTTGCCGCAACTCGTGGTCCCCGCCACCAGCACCAGGCCCCGCGTTTCCTGGCAGATCTGTTCCATGACCTTGGGAAGGGAAAGTTCGCTGAAAGTGCGGATATCGGTGGGAATCACGCGGAAGATCATGCCGACGTGGCCGCGCTGCTGAAAGATGTTCACACGGAAGCGCGCCAAACCAGCGATGCCATACGGCATATCGATTTCAGTGTTCTCTTTGAAGCGGGCCTTCTGGCGGCTATTCATGATGCTGAACGCGTAGTCCAGCATGTCTTCAGGCGTGATGTGCGGGTACTGCTCGAGCGGGCGGAGCCCGCCGTCCACGCGGATGTAAGGGTAGTTCCCCACCTTCAAGTGCAGGTCGGAAGCCTGCTCGTCGCAGGCTACGCGAAGTAAACTGTCAACCGTCACTCGTTCACTGCCCATCATTGAACCCTGGCCAGTTGATGACTAACGCCGGCCAACTGTCATTCTGAGCGCAGTAGCGCCGACCTTTAGGTCGGCACGTGCTGACCTAAAGGTCAGCGCTACAGGTAAACGCAATTTCCGAACGCAGCTCTAGCGTGCCGCGCCAACGGGCTGGTTACAGAGTGTGAGCCAGCCGTACTTGTCCTCCGCCTGGCCCTGCACGATCGAGAGGAAGCGGGCTTGCAGGTTGCGAGTAATCGGGCCCGGCTCGCCTTTGCCTACCACGATTCGGTCTACAGAGCGAATGGGAGTAATCTCCGCCGCAGTGCCGGTGAAAAACACTTCGTCAGCGATATAGAGCATCTCGCGGGAGATGACCTGTTCGGCGATGGGATAATCGAGTTCCTGAGCCAGCGTCAGGACGGAATCACGCGTGATGCCGGGAAGAATCGAGGAAGACAACGGCGGTGTAACAATTTTTCCGCCTCGCACCACAAAGAGGTTTTCGCCGCTCCCTTCACTGACATGCCCCGAGGCATCAAGCGAAATGCCTTCCACGTAACCGTTTGTGACCGCCTCCATCTTGATCAGTTGGGAATTCATGTAATTCGCGGCGGCCTTGGCGATGGCCGGCAGCGTGTTGGGCGCAATGCGTTGCCAGGAGGAAATGCACACGTCGACTCCCTGCCGAAGCGCTTCGTCGCCCAGGTATTTTCCCCATTCCCAGGCGAGCAGGTAAATTTCGATGGGGTTCTTCAGGGGACTCACGCCAACTTCGCCGAAGCCGCGAAAGATGACCGGGCGTATGTAACAATGCTTGATGCTGTTCACCTGCACCAGCTCGACCATCGCCTGGGAGAGCTGATCGCGCGTATAGTCGAGCTCCATGCGGTAAATCTTGCAGGAATTCACTAACCGGTCCGTATGCTCTTTGAGGCGAAAGATGCCGGGGCCCGCCGGAGTGTCGTAGCAGCGGATGCCTTCGAAAAGGCAGGAACCATAGCTGACGACATGCGACGCGACGTGAATGGTGGCATCGTTCCAATGGATAAATTCCCCGTTGTGCCACACTTTCTCAAAATAGTTAATCGCCATTCCTTCCTCCCTGGCCGCCACGCCAGCGCGCTGGCCGTGTCTGCGCAGTTCTGCTTCCGCATACGATTCGCGCAGCAGTCGGAATTATAGCATGAAGGGCTGAGCCCTAAGCCCACTGCGTGTCAAACTCAGACGCGAGCTATTGATGAAGAAAGGACTGCTGATATGGAGGCGGGGGGAGTCGGAAGGTTTCCGGGGGTTGAAGGCGCGTAAGTTATTGATTCTACATTTGGCCCAATCCGCTAAAAAGGCGAAAGTCGCCAGTCCGGGGTACACGGCGGGTACACGGGCAGCGAAAGGACGGCGAATATGCCAGCGAGGGAGCTAGCGGTAAGAGTGCCTAGCGAGATTGGGGCGTTTGTCCGGAAACAAGGGGGTTCTGCTACAGAGACCATCCTGGCGATCGCCAGTGACGTATACAAGCGTCGCGAGCGTGTCACCCTGAGTGATCCTGGCCCTGGTCAGGATAGGCTGAAAATTCGCCTGGAACCGCGCGCACTTCGTTTCATCCGGGCTGCCACACGTTCGAGAAATTCCACTTCGGCCATAAGGAAACTCTTGCTGTGGGGATATGAAGCGCGGGCTTTGCCTGCTTCGCCTTCACGTCGGTTTCTGAAGGCGGGCGTTATCCCGGTGGCGCCGGTGGCGGCTACTTTGCTTCCCGGTCCTTCTGTTGGTGGTGAGAGTTGGGCGGGTGTGGAGATCCCCGCGGCCGCAATTCCCGCGCATCCTTCCCGCGGGATGGCGCTAACGGCTTGGCAAGGGGGAGCAGAGGTGTCGAGCCTGCCTCCGTCTGATTGTCCGCCGGAATTGCCCGCGCCGGTGAGTCACACCCTGGAGGCTATTCCCGTGCGCGTTCTGGCGATTGGTCTGCCCATTGCTCTAATGGTCGGGGCGTACTTCTTCCTAAAATGGGTCAGTGTGCTTACCTCAGCGGGGAAAGTTGCGGCGGGTGTGGCGACGGCTGCGAAGGTTGCCCCAAGCGTGGCTACATGGGCGCCACAAGCGGCGGCGGGGTTAGGAGCACTCTTCCTATGAGGCGTAACGTCGTGATCGGGTGTGTCGGTCTGCGGGGTTCGGGTAAGAGCACGGCTCTGGGGGAAATGATCCGGTGTCGTCCGCGTCTTGTTGTGGTGGACGTGCTTGGGGAGCACAATTTCGGCCAGAGGGTCTCAGACTTGGACGAAGCGCTTGAAATGCTTGATGCCGTGCAGGACCGTGAGTGTTTTGCTCTGACCATTCAGCCGGGGCGCGGTGACCTAGCCTCTGTGATTGATACCGTCTGTGATGCGGTATTCGAAGTCGGCAAACTGACTCTGGCACTCGAGGAAATCCCGCACTATTGCACGGCGGGTTCCATTCCCGAAGGGTTGGATGTGCTCGCGCGGATGGGTCGCCATCGGCAGGTTGATTTGGTCTACACGGGCCAGCGATTCGCGGAGCTACCGCGCCGGTTGACGGCTACCACGGATTTTTTCATTCTATTCGGCCAACGCGAGCCGAGGGACCTCGAAGCGTTGGCCGACCGGGTGGGCCGGGAGCTGGCCGAACGGGTCGCCGGGCTGCCCTTGCACGGCAGGCTGGTCTATGACGTCGTGTCGGGGCAATGCGTCTCTTGACGGCAACACGGTCCGGGAACTGTTACCGGGAACTGTTCCCGCTTTTTGGTCTGGTTTGTTCCCGCGTTCTTTCAGCAAGTGTGTGCTATGGTCGCTAAGTGGCGGGAACAAACGATGCCATTTTCCAGAGTAAAACGCCTTCCTTATAACGGGCGCAAGCTACTAATTTTGACCGTCCTGGAGCAAGCCTCTCCCACTGGGTTGCGGGCCGACATCTTGGCTTGGATGGCCGGAGTCATTCCGAAGAGGTCGGTTTACTGGCGGCTAAATCGGCTCTGGCGCTTCGGCCTTCTGCGCAGACGGCGTAACGCTCAGGGGTTTCTCGTCTACCGAATCAGCGAACGCGGCCGGCGGCGGCTCGCTTGGCTTAGGCGACACTGAAAGGCGTCTTAGGGCTTACATACGGTGCCCGGGCGGGAGCACAATTGGGCCATTAGCTCTCGCAGTTTCTTTATGCGTTCGGAACTGATAGGGTGGTTGGAAGTGAAATTGTTTAGCGTAGAAGCCAAGCCATTTGTTTGGTTCGGCAAAAGCATCTCGATACGCCCGAGCATCGCTCCAGCCGCAAAGGGATTGAACCTAGCCCCCCACATGTACTGTAACCCGTATGAGTCAGCGTTTGCCTCGCAGACTTGTTGACCCATCGCTATGGCCTGTTGCTTCATGATGAGCGCCTGATTCGCTCTTTTACTTAGGAGGGACTGACAGTTCGTCCAGTCTCGGACGTGGCCTATCTCGTGCGCGATGACAAACGCTTCTTCGTCCGGGTCATAGTTAAGAAATCGGGCCATTGAGTCGAATGCTAAGACGGCAAGCTGGCCTGTGGGCAGAGCCGTTGTCAGGGAGTTTATACTAGAATTGTGAAGTGGCGTGAGGAGCCACTTCGTGCCAAATCCCTGCGGAAGGGTTGCCCGATTCCCTTTTATGAGCCGCACAGCCACACACGTAATGAAGTTTGAGTCTTTTTGGGTCACACTGGGCGGAAGTTTCGTGTTGGCGATACCGAGGATGCGCGGATCGTTGCAACTTACCTTTCCGGCTAAGGCTGCTTCTAGAATGGCGGCACTGTCCTTTTTTTGAGCATTTAGTACGGTTGCCTTCCAGCATACGTCCGCTCTGCCATGTCCCACCATATTGACATGCCAGAAGCCATCGGGACAGTCACCGTTACCTCGAAAGTCTGTGTTGACAACATCATCGTCACCCAGTTCTTTATCGCATCTATTACCCCACTGGTCGGTCATGTGTGTGAATCCCTCAGGACACTTACCATCAGCCGGGAGCGGGATATCAATGTGAATTCCTCGATTGCCGGACTGGGGCGAGGTTTCCTGCTTTGCGTTACCTAGTTGTGATAATATTATTACAGGTATTGACACGCTAATGATTACTATCTTCTCTATGAGTCGCTTCATGTTTCCTCCTGAATAGTATTTGAGGCGTCTTCCGAGGTTCGCCGGATGTAGGAACTGTGCACATTGTATCTCTCCCCGGAGCGCTTGCCAGAATCTTCTTGATTCGCTGCCTTTGCTTTTTCAGGGCGTCGGGATCGTGCACTTTTCCCCCGCACCAACAATGCATGTCGAAAAACTCTGCGAGTTCCTCAGCGGTCAGTTCTTCCAAACCTAAGCATAGTCCAAATGCGAACATATACAGGTGATCTATACTGATCTTCGGGGGTCTGAGTGGGCCTTGCTTGAATTGGATTGCGAGTAGGTCTTGCCGTGTTCGATAGAGCCTTTTCATTGCTTTCGTGTCTCCATCCCTCGCGACTTTCTCATCGGCCCCGCGCGACGTTCCATGCCGCTGAAGATGGAGCAACTCGGTAAGCGCTTTTTCTCCATCGAACGCCTGCCCCTGCCACAGTGAGTCTCCCAGAACCTTGGCCAAAGCGCAGGACGCAGCTACTTCGGGATGCTCTAGGGCCGCTTGTTGTAATTTATCGAGCCAGGTTTCGAGTCCGGCCCGTTCCTTAGCAGTTGGGTGCGGGCCGAGTGCTCGCGCTGCCTTTATAGCTTCGCCGAAAGGCTTCAGTATCGCTGGCAGGCCGGGACGAATCTTTTGCGCTAGCCCTGTCGTGATTTTCACCAGGTCTCTGGACATGGCCTCTTCTCAAATTTGAGAGTACCACCGGGGTATTTAAGTGTCGATAGGCTCTGAGTATCGGGACATCAAAATCTTTTTCATGTCCCTGACAACAGGGCAGGCTTCGTGCCAAGGTGAAGGTGTTATGGCAAAACATCGTTTGACGAAAGCCGAGCAACTCCGAGGATTGAGAAAAGCTTTGCGTTCGCCGAATACTCCGGCTTGGCTGAAGCCTTCGATTCGGCGCTATGTGGAAAAGATAAGCGGGGGGCGGCGGGCCGGGACACGAAAATAGTTTTCGTGTCCTCGACAAGCCTTGCGCGGCTTTCATAGCATGCAGATTGGAGGCGCAGGCGCGCCGGAAGGCTTCGGGCAGCTTGGTGGACTGGCTTGGACTCTAGACCTGTGCTAACTCACTGGTCAATTACAGAATAGAGGAGTGAATATGTCAAATAATACCCAACACAGTACGGACGTGCTAGGGGTGCGAATCAGCCCGGAGGTAAAGGGCAAGCTGGAGGCGGAGGCGAAAAAGCGCCATCTCTCGGTTAATGAGGTAGTGGCGGAGATGTTGAACGGTAGCCACACGCCATCGGCGAATCCTGGAAACTCCGAGCACCACAATGCTGAGCATCACTTTGACGCTGAGACGGAAGCGAAGTTCGCCGCACTGCGCGAGGTGGTGAAGCAATCGGTCAAAGAAGGACTCGCGGAACTGGAAGCTGAAAAAGCCGATAACGGGGCAGCGCAAGAGGAGGAAAAGAAGCGTAGTTCCTGGCCCTTTTGAAAATGAAAGGCCCACCCTAGAGGGGCAGGCCGGGAAACTGTAGGCTGACTCGGCATAATCAGCCTACCAGAAAGATTTCCCTGTTGCAACAAGTTTCTTGACGCCGGGGCGTCGAAGCGCGGCTACGGGCAAGCAAAGAGCGGGCGACGTGCGATTGGAAACCTCACGACCCGCGACGGCGACGGCACGTGGCCGCACTTCGGGGCCTTTGAGCTTCCGACTCGCCGAATGCCAGAGCCGGAGGCAAAGAGTTTCCCCGCCCGAAGCGAGCGGGCCTGTTTTTTAGGCCCGGTCGCGAAGGGCGGAAGTGAGGCCCGCCGTCTTTCAGGCGGGCCGAACAACGTCGCGCCAAGGGAAGCGTAGCGCTGGGCATCATGGAGTGTTTGCAACCCGCTTGCGGTCGCTGCATGGGGCCTGACGCGAAAGGCGTAGAGTGGCACCATCCTTGATTCCCCGAGGTGTGTCCGTTTTCGGGCTAGCGGCAGGCATTTTTCCAATCTGAGAGACACGGGGAACGCCCTTTGTTTATGCGGGTCCGGTGAACGTTTCGATGCGAGCAAAACCGCCAGAAATTCACGTTCAAATTCCGCACGCGCGCGGGGGCCGCGAAGAGACTCATTTGACCGTGTTCTATCCTGATCGGCGCATTATGCCGCGTATGTGCGAACGTACCAAGCTACGGCGGGCGGAGTGTTGGTGCGCCCCTTGCAGGAAACTCCGGCAGAGAAAACATCGGGCGCGCTGCTCATGCTGGCTATGTCTCGCAGATCAGATGGGCACGACAATTGATCGACTTGGTTCTCGCAGCCAAGCGGGGCGCTGGCTGTGGTTTGTGACGATTTCCTTTCGCACGGCGCATTACCCTTGGGCTCGGGGCTTCCCTATCGAAGAGCCGAAACCGTCAGAGGATTTTGCAAACCATTTTTTTGCGCAGATGCTTCGCTGGATCGGGCGTGAGGTTCATGCCCGTGTGGAATATTTTTTTGCTCATCAATTTGGCTCTCTAAATGGGCGGCTGCATCTTCACGCGGGCCTTTCCTGGCCGGGGCTTTTTGAGTATCGCTGGAAACCATTGCAAGAGTTTATTTGGCGGAACGCAGGTTTCTGCCGCATTCTGCCGTGGGAGCAGGCGGCGGGTTTTTACCTTTCCAGGTATATCGGGCGAGCAATCCCTGATTGTCACTGGGACTTTTCCTTACCGCTAAGCATAAGGCTTCGGTCTGTTCCAGCGGTAGTTGGAGGTCATGACGTAGCGGTTTCGCCTCCGCTGCCCAGTGTTGAATATCGGCGCACCTTTCACGGAAGGCGGAAATGGTAACTTCGGGAAGTCTTGGAAGCGACTCGAAAAGTAGGGGAGGGTGTTTTGAAAGTAGATAAGCCGAAAGAAACTGAGATTGCCTATCCTGAGTGGCCAGTCAAGGAGCCTCTAACTGTCGAGGTTGGCCGCGTGTGGTTCGATGCGACTGAGCGCCGGGACGCTGGCGAGTGGGTGTGGGAGTTATCGGCGATACCGTCTGTCTCGCGCGAGGCGATTGAGGTTGAGGTGAGGCTCACACGCCAGCGTGAGGATTACTACACGAAGAAGCGCCGTGGTCACCCTGAGATCAGGTTCTCGGAATTCATCCGTGGAAACAAACGGAGCGCGAAGGACTGGCAGGAGTTCTATCGTGAACAGTACGAGCGGGCCAAGCGCGAGGCTGGCGAGGCGCAACGGAGGTATCAGGATAGGAGTGAGGGTGGCTTCTAGCGTGCACATCCGCGAAATGAGGCGGCTACGGAATGCCTGTCTTAGTTGCTGAACGCTTCTATACCGTGGCTGAAATCGGCGAAGCCTGGAAATTGAGTCCAGACAAAGTACGGCGGCTCTTTCAGGATGAGCCGGGCGTCCTGGTCCTGGAGAATCGCGGAATTGTCTCCAGACGGCGCTATCGGACCTTGCGTATTCCCGAATGCGTTTTGGAGAGGGTGACTCGGCGGCTCTCGAATAGGGCTTGACAGAAACTCATGCCTAGCGGTAGGCTCTTCCCTGTGAAAAAGAAAATGCCAGCGGCGGTTGAACTTGGACAGCGGGGCGGGTTGGCCCGCGCTAAGAATCTGTCGCGCCGAAAGCTGACCGAGATTGGCCGCAAGGGTGCGGCGGCACGCTGGCAGAAGGCGAGGAAAGATGCTGACCATCTACCGAAGGCATAAGAAGGCGTGCGGCCATCGGGATAAGGGCCGGAGGTATCGCGGTTGTCAGTGTCCGATTTGGGTTGATGGCTTCCTAGCGGGGAAGGAAATCAGGGAGTCTCTTACTAAGCTTTTTGAATTGCGCGATTGGCAGAAAGCGCAAGAGAAGGTCCGGGAATGGGAGGCCAGTGGGTCAATGGAGAGTGAGCACGAAGCGGAGGCGGTAACCGTGGAGCAAAGCACGAAAGAATTTCTTCAGGATGCGGAGGCGCGCAATCTGCGGGCCTCCACGGTCTACAAGTACCGACTTCTCTTTGCTCAGATTAAGGCTTTCGCCTTGGACGCGGGGTTTCGCTTCCTGAACGAATTTGATTTGTCGAATCTGCGGCGTTTCCGGGCCACTGTGTCGGCGGCGGCGAAAAAGGGGTCCATTATGGCGGTTGAGGGGGGGGCAGGTGTCGGGGTTACGCTGCGAACTCTTGTGACGCGCAGAAGTGCGATAGAAGCACACGGGGGTGTGTTA
>JBELAJ010000220.1:0-12657 GCA_049508935.1 Terriglobia bacterium
TTTGCCCTACTGAAGCGAGCCCTTGCAACGCTGATGGAGAAGGCGCCTTCCCGTCCTATTTACTTGCGCCAGGTGCGCCAGGCTATGCGCAGCGCGGATGCCCGTTTTGATGAGCGGCAAGCCGGATTTCGCGGGCTGCTCGACCTTCTGCACCAGGCGCAGCGCGAGGGCTGGCTGCGGCTGCACCGTGACCGTAAAGGAATCTGGAGAATCTTCGCCACCTCAGCGGAGACCGCCCGTCCGCCGGTGACGCCGGAAGCCGTTCCCGAAGCTCCTGCCGAGACATTGGCCGAACCGTCTGCCGAGACGTATCCTGAAGCGTTTCCCGAGCCGGTGGTTGTTCCTGAGGCTGAATTCGCCCCGCCGGAAACGGACGTCCTGTGGGAAGCCGTCGAGAGTCCGGATGAAATCATCATACTCGAGCCGACCGAGGCCGCGCCACTCGCCGGCGAACCGCCTGCCTCGCCTGTGGAAGCGGTTGCCGAAAGGAAGCCGCGCAGGGCGCAGGGC
The DNA here is from genome assembly GCA_049508935.1 of Terriglobia bacterium. Classification (GTDB taxonomy): domain Bacteria; phylum Acidobacteriota; class Terriglobia; order UBA7540; family UBA7540; genus CAVROP01. Next base: position 511 of record JBELAJ010000220.1, read on the forward strand.
GCAAGACACTCCGCGAAAAAAGCTCCGCGCAAGACGGGTCCGCGACGTAAGCCGAAAGAGCCTAAGGAGGTCCCGTTCTAGGCAAGGAGTTTCAGCAAACGGTCCGGAGGTTGAGATGCGAATACTCATGGCGTCGCTCGTGTGCCTGGGCTTGAGTGGGTTAGCGCTGGCTGCAGAGGGAGGGCGGGAAGCCGAGCGGCTGGCAAAGGCTGCGGAAGTGATCGACGAGGTCATGGGTACGCCGGAGAAAGGAATCCCCAGAGACCTGCTCAAGAAGGCCGTTTGCGTGGGCGTGATTCCATCGGAAAAGAAGGTCGCCCTGGGAGTGGGCGGCAGCTTTGGCCGGGGAGCCTTGGTCTGCCGTCAGGGCGGAACCGGCGCCTGGGGCGCTCCTTCGATGTTTACGGTAGGGGGTGCGAATTTCGGCTTCCAACTGGGAGGACAAGCGACTGACTTCGTTCTGGTCGTCATGAACGCCAAGGGCGCGGAAAAACTGTTGCAGAGCAGAGCGAAGCTAGGCGCAGACGCTTCTGTGGCCGGGGGCCCGGTGGGCCGAACTGCGGAAGGCGCCACCGACGTTCAATTGCAGGCGGAAATCCTCACCTACTCGCGCTCGCGAGGGCTGTTCGCGGGCCTATCTCTCGAAGGGCAGATCGTGAAACAGGATAACGACGCCAACCAACGCCTCTACGGACGCAAGGTGGATCCGAAGGAAATCCTCTTCAAAGATACCGTCTCTCCCCCGGCGGCCGCCCAGTCGCTGGATGCTGCATTGACCAAGTACTCGCCTCAGGGCGGCGAGAAGATTTCGATGTGATGAGAACGCCTCCCCTCCTCTGTGAGAGGAGGGGGTGGGGGGGTGGTGGAGCTTCGGTCAACCACCCCTGACCCCTCCTTATCAAGGAGGGGAATTACGTTCCGGCAACCGCCCCGTGCACCCCGCTGCAGCCCTCTGTCATTCCGAACGAAGCGAGGAATCTCGCCCCGCTGCCGTCCGTCCAGAGACCAGTGCGAGATTCCTCGCGGAGTTTACCCTGAGCACCCAGAGCGAGATCCTTCGCTTCGCTCAGGATGACAGCGAAGGGCTCGGAATGACAGTGAGTGTGCCGCAACGAAAGCCGTGGCCGTCGCCTAACTCATCTCCCCAGCGTAAATCTTCATAATAGTCTGGAGAAATCTGAGGGCCTGGTCCTTGGGGCGCTGGAAAGAGTTGCGGCCGATGATGGAGCCGAAGCCGCCGCCGTCGCGTATGGCACGAACCTCGCTGTAGAAGGCTTCGTCCTCGTCCTTTTTTGCCCCGCCGGAGAAGATCACGATCCGGCGCCCGTCAAAGGCGCTTTGAACAACGTGGCGGACGCGCTCGGCCTGCGTCCCGATCGGGATTCCCACCTTCTCATAGACCTTCTTCGCTTCCGGCTGTTCGACGTGGGCACTGGGCAATTTCACTTTGATGATATGAGCGCCCAGTTGCGCCGCAATCTGCGCCGCGTAAGCAGACACATCGATGGCGGTCTCGCCTTCTTTGCTCAAGCTCGAACCGCGCGGGTACGACCAAACCACCACGGCCAGCCCGTTGGCCTTGGCCTCCTCCGCAGCTTTGCGGAGTTCCTGGTACATAGTCTGCGCGGCCGCCGAGCCCGGGTAAATCGTGAAACCGACGGCCACGCAGCCCAGGCGCAGAGCATCCTTGACGCTTGCCGTCACAGCAGGCAGCGGATCTTTTTCGTCGTGCAGCAGGTCGTGGTTGTTCATCTTCAGGATGAGAGGGATTTCGCCGGCGTGCCGGTTTGCGGCAGCTTCGATGAATCCCAGTGGGGCGGCGTAGGCATTGCAGCCCGCCCCGAGGGCCAGTTCAAAGTGATAATTGGGATCATAGCCGGCAGGGTTCGCCGCAAAGCTCCGAGCCGGACCGTGCTCGAAGCCCTGGTCAACGGGCAGGATCACGAACTTGCCGGTTCCTGCCAGCCGGCCGGAGTTCAGTATGCGCGCGATGTTCGTCTTGGTCCCCGGATTATCGCTTTCGTACCAGCTTAGGATTTCCTTCACCCGGGCGGTGTTTCCAACTCGCTCGGGCGCTCGAACCATGGTTTCCGCCACAGCCATAACAAAACCTCCTGCCGAAAAATCAGACATTTAGTTCCTCTCTCAGGTTACATGCCTCACGGACGCCAAAGCAAGCGGATTGTTCCGTGTCTGAATCCGCCGACTGACGGAGGTGGGCGAGCACAACGCTCACGGGCTGACTGTCATTCCGAGCCCTTCGCTGTCATCCTGAGCGAAGCGAAGGATCTCGCTCTGGGTGCTCAGGGTAAACTCCGCGAGGAATCTCGCCCTGATTCCGTCTTCCACAACTCGGAGCGAGATTCCTCGCTTCGCTCGGAATGACACATAAAAGTGCGGAACGACAGTTAACCGTTTGGCGAGGAAGCGTTATAATGGTTGGTCATTTATAGACGCATGGGAGGAGGCAGCATGCCGGAAGAGATTAACCGCAGAGAATTCTTTAGGACCAGCGCCCGGGCCGGGGCGGGAATGGCCGCACTGAGCGGCATTACTTTCCTGACCCACCCGGAGCGCGTGTTCGGCGCGAGCGACCGCGTGCGCATTGCGGTGGTTGGCCTGCACGGGCAGGGCTGGTCGCACGTCGAAGAGTATTGTCACATGCAGGACGTGGAACTCGCCGCGTTCTGCGACGTGGATGAGCACGTCCTGGACCAGCGGCTGGCGGAAGTCGAGAAGATGGGCGTCAAGCGGCCGGCGCGATTCATCGACTTGCGCAAGTTGCTCGAGGACAAGTCCATTGACGCGATTTCCATCGCCACCCCGAACCATTGGCATTCTCTGCAAGCCATATGGGGCTGCCAGGCGGGCAAAGACGTTTACGTTGAAAAGCCTCTTTCCCACAACTGGTGGGAAGGCCGCCAACTGCTGCGCGCCGTTCAGAAGTACGACCGGATTGTGCAGCACGGCACGAACAGCCGCTCCGGCAAGGCGATCATCGAAGGAATGCAGAAAATGCGCGAAGGCTTGATTGGAGACCTCTACCTTTCGCGCGGGCTTTGCTACAAGTGGCGGAACACCATCGGGCATGCGGAACAGGAACCGGTGCCTTCGTGGGTCCACTACGACCTCTGGACAGGCCCCGCCCCCATGAAGCCGTTCACCAAGAACCGGTTCCATTACAACTGGCACTGGATCTGGGACACGGGGAATGGCGACATCGGAAACCAGGGCATCCACGAGCTCGACGTGGCGCGCTGGGGCCTGGGAGTCAAGCTTCCGAACAAGGTTTCGGCCATCGGCGGCCACTTCATGTTCGATGACGACCAGCAGACGCCCAACACGCTCAACGTCGCTTGGCAATTCGATATGCCGGACGGCAAGCGGCGCATGATGGAATTCGAAGTCCGCCACTGGATCTCGAATCATGAGGCGGAAATCGGCACGCCGGCTTTCGGCGGAGGTGATGTGCCTGCGGCACTTGGTAACGCCGCGGAAACTCGTTCCAAGCGCAAGGGACCGCAAAACACCATTGGCAACGTCTTCTACGGCTCGAAGGGCTACTTGGCGATGAACGGGTACGATTCCTACAAGACTTGGTTGGGCGAGGAACAGGAGCCCGGACCTTACGCCCAGGGCGGCGGCAACAACTGGAGGAACTTCGTCGACTGCGTCAAGAGCCGCAAGAAGGAAGACTTGAACGCGCCCGTCGAGGAGGGCTACCTTTCCACTACGCTGCTGCACCTGGCCAACGCTTCTTACCGCGCCGGCCGCACGCTGAATTTCGATCCCGAGAAGCAGGAAGTGATCGGCGACGAGGAAGCGGCCCGCATCCTGCGCGACGGCGACCGCGGCTACCGCGCGCCCTACGTCGTGCCGGAAGAAGTCTAGGCGATACGTCATGTGGAGCGGGCGTCCCGCCCGCTGTGGCGCGGGCATTCCTTCGCTCCGCTCAGGACAGGCTCTGCCCGCGCGGGAGCGGGACGCTCCCGCGACAGCGGGCGGGACGCCCGCTCCACAACGCCATACCCTCGCCTCTCATTTCGGTAGGTCCGCCGCTGGTCCATCACGGCTCAGTGTGACAGGCCATTTCACTTTATGCCCGCCTGCCCCAGCATCTTCAGGAACTGCTTCCGCGTCCGCATGTCAATCGCTTCCGCCGCCAGCTTGCCGTTTCGGTCGTAAACGAAACTCTTGGGGATTCCTTCCACGCGGAACGTCTGATGCACCTTGCTTCCCGGATCGACCAGGATGGGATACGTGTAGTGATGCTCCGCAATGAACGGCTGTACCTTGCTTATATCTTCGTCAGAAATAGCCAGAATCAAAACGCCTTGGTCTTTGAATTGCTGGTAAAGCTTATCCAGGTCGGGCATTTCCTTGCGGCAGGGCGGGCACCAGGTGGCCCAGAAGTTCACCAGCACCACCTTTCCGTGCAGCGCCTGTAAGCTCCAGGGCTTCCCTTCGAGATCGTTCAGTGTAAAATCCGCGTGCTCGCGGCTACGGTCGTCGTCCTCGAGCTTGGACATCGCGGCCGCAAACTGGGGAGAGTCCGAAGAGGCATACACGTGCTCGTAACGTACGAGCGTGGCCAGTTCGACGTACGGATCGGCCGGCTGGGTGCCGTTCGCCGGCGGTGGCTGCTCGCCCAGCGCCGTGGCCAGGGTCGTGGCAACTTCCTCCAGCGTATCGTGGCCGAAGTCGCCTTCGGTGGAGAGATTGGCGAGTCCTTTTGCCAACATCAGCTTATGCGACGACGCGGGCAACTTGCGGATAGCGAGCGCCAGGTCCTTCGTCACCTGGCCCCTCTTTTCATCCGGCACCTGGCGAAGCCCTTGCAACTGCTGCACGATCGGCTTCTCCTGCTCATTCCAGACAATCTGCTGCCGCTGCGCGCAGGCGTGGTGAGCAAAAAACACTAATGCTGCAAAAGCGCAGAAGGCTGCCATGGGGAGTCTGGTTCTGACCGGTGTTGAATGAATGGGACCATCTGCCATCATGATCGTACCGCCTTTCTTCAATGTAGTATTATTCGCAAGATCTTTTGCGGCGCGCAAGGATTTCTGTCTGGAATCTTAAATCTGGAATTTTGGATGCGGCCGCGAGAGCCGCGCTGTGTCCTCGGTGGCCGCGCAAAGATGAAACACAGAGAGCGCTGAGAGCCTCCGTGGCCTCTGTGTTGACGCTTTCGAGGCACTGAGCACACGGAGACTTACGTTACTTCCATAAGAGCCGCTCGCCGCTCATGCCACCGGCAAGCGAAGAATGGTGCGCAGGCGCTCCGGCGGAACGCGCCTGGGATCGGACAGGTAAATCTCGTGATGCAGGCCGTGGCAGGACAAGCCCTTCTCCGCCGCCAATGCAAGCATCTGGGAGATCGTCTCTCCCTCGTTGCCGTATGGCCCCACGTGCAGCATTTGCACGCACTGGCCTTCGTCCAGGGTTTCTAACTTCACGTCCGAGGTTTCCGGCGGCTTGCCCTTTTCCTTCAACGCTGCGACGGTGTCCTTCAGATCCTTGGCGGTGATGAAATCCGGCACACGGATGATGAGTTTCCAGTTCCAGGTGTCGGGCGGCTGCGCGGCAAAATTCTCAGCTTCGTTCTCGCCCCACCAAAGGCCCTCGAGGTTCGAGACCTTGTAGTCCTTTCCGGCGAATTTCTTGGCCATCTTGAGGGTGTAGGCAACGTTGTAGAGCGCGCCGACGGCTTTCTGAAACGCTTCTCCAGCCGGCGCCCCGCGGCCGGTGAACGCCAGGTACTTTGCGCTCTTGGTTTGAATCAGCACAGGTTTCTTGGGCGTGACGTATTCGGCTTTGTGGACTTTGTAGAGATCGAGTTTGGCAGTAGAAGGCATCGGGATGATTCCTCCTGGGAACTTGAACCTGGCCGTGTCGTTCCGAGCGAAGACTTCATGATCCTTCAGCTCACCACTTGGCATGAAAATGATTCCCCTCCTTGGTAAGGAGGGGTTAGGGGTGGTTGCGCGTTGCCGATGATGCCACCCACCACCCCCTGCCCCTCCTCCCGCTGAGGAGGGGAGTCATTCTCAGGGCAGCGAGGAATTTCGCCCCGAATCAGTCCGCACTGAGCAGAGCGAGATTCCTCGCTCCGCTCGGAATGACAATTACCAAAACCACGGCTCCGGGCTACTTTAGCGTTCCTACGATGCGTTCGACGAGGCTCCGATCTGCCACTTGAAATTGATCTTCGGGTGGATAGAGCGCCCCGCCAAAGGTCACAAACGGCCTGCCGCGCACAGAAAGATCGAGCTGAGTCTTGAACGCCGTGAGATGGACCTGTTTCGAGCCTGTCGCTTCGACGACCTGGCGGAGACTATAGAGCTTTATTCCGCCGCCCGGCAGTATCTCGATTCGATCGCCGGCATAATCGATCAGCCGCTTGATAAGCGGCACGCCCTCCGGAACGGTGTCTTCCTGGCCGCTGGTGAGAAGGCGCGTGAAACCCATCTCGACCAGTTGATCGAGAGCGCGAAAAGGATCGGGCGTCACGTCGAAGGCGCGATGGAAGACCGCCTGGCAATCCCCGATCAGTTTCCGAATCCGCCGGCAGCGTTGCTCGTCGATGCTGCCGTCGGCGTTGAGGATTCCAAACACGATTCCGTCCGCGCCCTGCTGCCGCGCCGCCACGGTATCGCGCTCCATCACCGCCATTTCAACGTCGGTATAGCAGAAGCCTCCGCCGCGCGGCCGAACCATGGCAATGAACGGAATCTTCAGCCGCGCTTTGGCCTCGATGATCGATCCCACCGAGGGCGTCAGACCCCCCAGGAACAGCGCTGAGCAGAGTTCGACGCGGTCCGCGCCGCCCTTTTCCGCCTCGATCGCATCCTCGAGCGACCCACAGCAAATCTCCACTAGAATCTTCTTTTCTGCCATCGGATTCCCCCCTTGTAATTGCGGCACATCATTATAGCCAACGGACATCTCAGAGCAACTGGAGAACGAAATTTGGGTAGTATGTCAGTTCGAGGTAACACGGGCATCCTGCCCGTGTAATTTCATGGCCAAGATGGCCATGCCACTTCAATCTGAGACACTGCCGAAAATTGGGATGCAAACGGCGTGGTTGGGTGTATTCTTCCATGGGTCCGGTTTCCAAGATCGAGATCCAGGCTGGATCCTGCTTGGGAGGTTCGCGCTATGAAGCTGCGAGTCATTTGCATAATTTCTTTGTTGATCCTCTGTGCGGCGCCTGCGAGCGCCTTGGACAATGGTCTTGCCAAAACGCCGCCCATGGGCTGGAACAGTTGGAACAAGTTCGCCTGTAACGTGTCGGACAAGCTCATCCGTGAGACGGCGGACGCCATGGTGTCCAGCGGCATGAAGGATGCCGGCTACCAATACGTGGTCATTGACGACTGCTGGCAGGTGAAGCGCAACCCTGACGGCACGATCGTCGCCGATCCCCAGCGTTTTCCCGATGGCATCAAAGCGCCGGCTGACTACGTTCATTCCAAGGAGCTCAAGTTCGGGATTTACTCGGACGCCGGCCGGCAGACCTGCGAGGGCCGTCCCGGAGCGCGTGGCCATGAGTTTCAGGATGCGTTTACCTACGCAGCCTGGGGCGTGGATTACCTCAAGCTCGACTGGTGCCATGCCGAGGGCCAGAACTCGGTCGAGTCCTATTCCCTGATGCGCGATGCGCTCAAAGCCGCCGGCCGCCCCATTGTGTTTTCGCTCTGTGAGTGGGGTTCCACAAAGCCGTGGCAATGGGCCAAGGATGTCGGCAACCTGTGGCGCGCCACGGAAGATATTGTGAATTGCTGGGACTGCAAGGAGAAGTGGGGCGGGCTGGGGGTCGTTTACATCCTCGACCTGATGGACGGCATCGAGTACGCCGCCGGGCCCGGACACTGGAACGATCCTGACATGCTGGAAGTGGGCAATGGCAAGCTCACTCCGGATGAGGCGCGCGCCCACTTCGGAATGTGGTGCATGCTGGCGGCGCCGCTGATCTCCGGCAACGACCTGCGCAATATGGACGCGGATACGGTGGCAGTCCTGACCAACAAAGAGGTGATTGCCATCGATCAGGACCCGCTCGGCAAGGAGGCTAGCCGAGTCCGCAAAGAGGGCGATAAGGAAGTCTGGGCGCGCGAACTCGAGGGCGGGAACCGCGCCGTGGCCCTGCTGAACCGCGCCGCCACGCCGCAGGTGATTACAGTAAAGTGGGAAGACATCGGCTATCCGGCCCACCTTTCCGCCGCCCTCCACGATGTGTGGCAGCATAAAGACCTGGGGACGATGAAGGGTTCCTTCACGGCCACCGTAGCGCCCCACGCCGCCGTCATCGTGACCGTAAAGCCGTAGGAATCGGGTGATCGGGTGATCGGATGATCCGGTGATCGGGTGAACAAGAACTCGCTCGGCCAGACGATGCGATGTTCGTGTGATTGGGTGGTCCGCCGACTTCTGGCGCGCCGTACCTGCCCGGTGTCATTCTGAGCGTAGCGAAGAATCTCTGTAGTTACTCTTTGGGTTCCTGTGCGTGCCGGGAACTGCCGGGATTCTTCGCTTCGCCCAGAATGACACGCATCTGAGATCTGGCATCTGAAATCTGGAATCTTGAATCTGCGATTTGGCGTGCCTCCCCCACAAAGCCCGTTCCCCCGATCACCCGATCACTAGATCACCCGATTTATTTCGGCAACCTTGTTGGCCGATAAAACGTCGATATATATGGAAAGTTCGTATATAATAACCCCAGGAGGCCAGCCGTGAGATACGATCATTTTCGACGCATACTCGTGGTTGTGGTCGCGGGGTTGCTCCTGCCGGCAACTCTCTTTACACAACAAAAACCTTCTGCCAGCGGGGCGCGTCTGAGTTCGGTCACCGGGAGCGCGACGGTGAAGGGCCCCGGCGCTACCGAAGCGGTTCCAGCTCGAGTGAATATGCCGATCGAGGAAGGCTCAGAGGTGTCGACCTCGGCGGCGAGTTCAGTGAGCGTGCGACTGGAAAACGCCTCGACGATTGAATTGGGCGAACTCAGCAAAGCCAACTTCACGCAAACGAAGACAGGGCAAGAGGGCGTACGACAGAATGTCATTATCCTCGATCAAGGTAACGCCCGTTTCCATTTCCTCCTCGGCAAACAAGCAGGTTACGCGGTCCATATTGCGGACGCCGCCATCACCCCGAATGGCAAGGTCTTCTTCATGGCGGGTCTTGACAAGGGGAAGGTGAACCTGCGCGTGCTCGAGGGCTCGATTGTCGTCTCCGCCCACTCCGGCTCGCTGACTTTGGATAAGGGACGGTTTCTGGAATACGACCCCTCAGCCGAACCGATGGCTGCGGCATCGCACGTGCGGGTGGTTCGGCTCAGTTACCTGAGCGGCATGGTCACGCTCGAGCGGGCGGGCTCTGCGGAAGAGGAGAAGGCGCTGCTGAACACGCCCATCCAGGAGGGCTTCGAGCTCTCGACGGCCGGCGCCAGTTATGCCGAAGTGGAATTTGAAAACGGCTCCACCGCCCGCGTTGGCGAACACTCGAAATTGCTCTTCAACCAACTGGCGCTGGACGCCAAGGGCAACAAGCTGAACGGTATTACCATCGAGCAGGGCTACGGCACCTTCAACTTCACCCCCGAGCGCCGGCCCGCAAACCCACACGAACGCAATGCCGCCGTCAGCTTGCAGGCTGGCGACCAAGACGTCTACCGGGTGAAAATCGCCAATGCCACGCTGAACGCTGGCGGCAAGTGCGAGTTCCGGACGGACCTGGCCGAGGACCGTTACCGAGTGGAGGTATTCAAGGGTTCGGTCGACGTGGCACTTGATAATCAGTCCATAAAGCTCGGCGAAGGCAGGGTCTGGGTGCAGGAAACCGCCAGCACCACCATGGCCGCCAACACTGAGAAAGGGATTACCAAAGACGATTGGGACCAGTGGACCGAGGCGCGTGATCGCCAAGCGGTGCTGGTGGGCAAGGACGAGTCTGTCCACCCCACTGGGCCAGCCTACGGCTGGAGCGACCTCAACACTTACGGCGAGTGGGTGACGCTTCCCGGCGACAGGTTCGGCTGGTCGCCCTACGCGCCGGTGGGTTGGTCGCCGTACAGCTATGGTATGTGGAATTCGTACGGTGGGATGGGCTGGACATGGATTTCCGCCGACCCGTGGGGTTGGGTAACTGACCACTGTGGCATGTGGGATTTCGATGCGAGCTTTGGCTGGTATTGGATGAACCCGATGTTTGGCTGCGGCATGTGGTACCCGTCGCTGGTCAACTGGTTCGGCGGGCCGGGATGGTACGGTTGGGCGCCGATTCAGCCTGGCCATCCCAGGATTCCCCCGGGGCGTCCTCACCTTCCCGGAGTGGGCCCAGTCACGGGCCAGCGTGAGCTGCTGATTACGAAGGTTCCGGCTAGCGTAATTCAGAAAGGGCAGATGATTACGGCGCAGGTGGTGACGCGCGTTCCGGCGACGGAAGCGAACAAGATCGATCATCCGCCCGCTGAAGCAGCTCCGCAGACCATGGCCGCAAGCAATGCCGCTGCGGCAATGCCCGGTCGGGCCGCTCCGCCGGGGGCGCACCCGGGCTTCGGCCATGCAACCGCGCCTGCCACCGTTTTGATGGGCGGCAATCCGGCCATGGAAGGCTCGCTGCTGGCCCACCGTGGTTTTCTTGGAGGAGCTCGTGAACCCTTGCGCGCTGCTCAGGGCACAACCTTGGGTGGACGTTATCCGGTGCAGGGCTCAGCCGGTGAGTTCCACGGAAGCGCAACGACCGGTGGCGGATGGCACAGCCACTTCGGCGGCTCAGGCGGCCACGGTGGCGCCCCCGTGATTTCCAGCCGGGGCGGCGGGTCCGGGGTTTCCGTGGCGTCCCATGGATCCAGTGGCGGCGGCGCGAGCGGCGGCCACGGCTCAGGCTCCGCCTCCGGCGGTGGAGGGGGTGGCGTTTCCGCAGGTGGTGGTGGCGTTTCCGCCAGCTCGGGAGGCCACTCGGGCGGCGGTTCCGTTGGCGGCGGCGGGCACCACTAAATATTGACGATTGTTGATTGACGATTGCGGGGGCAACCCTGTGCGAAGAAACCCCTCACCCAGCTCGCTACTCTCGCCACCCTCTCCCCAAGGGAGAGGGCTGAAATCAATCATCGTTGACCGCCCTCTCCCTTGGGGAGAGGGTGTCCCGCAGCCGGCGTAGTCATCAGCCGGTGCGGGACGGGTGAGGGGTTACTTCCGAAGAATCCAAACTCCCGTTCCCTTCTCGGGGTTATCAGGGCAGGCAATTCAGATTCAACGAATTGACGTGGCAGCGCAAGAACCAACCTCGGAATTCGGGAATAATACACACTACGCGCCTTTGGAACCTGACACCTGAAACCCGACACCTGACACCTAAACCATAATCAAACCCTGCCGGATGGCCAGTGTGACGGCCTCGGTTCGGCTGCCCGCGCCAAGCTTGCCCATGATGGATGCCACGTGGAATTTTACGGTGTGTTCGGAAATCTCCAGGCGAGAGGCCACCTCCTTATTGCCAAGGCCTGCCGCCACGAGTTCCAGGACTTCGAGTTCGCGTTCTGTGAGTGGCTCGACGAGTGTGTCGGAAGTCCCCTTCGCAAGCGCGCCCGGAGCGCGCAGCAATAGATCGAGGCTGGCTGACTCAAGCACCGTCAAGCCCGCGACTGCCGCCTCAATCGCCGCCGCGATTTCCAGCCCATCCACGCCACTCGGGAGCACTGCTCTAACGCCCGCTCGCAGCGCTTCCGCCACGGACTCGGCGGCGGGATTGCGAACCAGCAGAACCGCCGCTGCGCCCGTGCCCGCCCAATCCAGAGCTTCTCGTGCTGCGGCGTCGGAAAGCGTGTCGGCTTCTACCAGCAGCACATCGGCGGGTAACTCGGATTCGACTCCGCGGGCGTCCTTGCCTGGATCCTCGACCAGCCGCAAGGCAGAGTACGGGCGCAGCAGGCTTTCGAGGCCCGCCTTGGCCATGGGCGACGAGGCTTTGACGAGAACACGAATCATGTTCTTAATTCCCCTCCTTGATAAGGAGGGGCTAGCGGTAGTTTACTGCGAGTGCGCTAAAAAGAGCGGGATGTAGTTGAATTCTCATGGAGTTGCCATGAGCGGGTTGTATTACCCACGTGGGGTACTACCGAATTGTTGCAAGCCCAGG
>JBELAJ010000221.1:0-12656 GCA_049508935.1 Terriglobia bacterium
TCGGCCCGCAACTGGACCGCGCGATTGAGTTCCGCCTCCGCCTCGCGCGTGTTTCCGGAAGCCTTGAGCGCCATCGCGTAGGTGTAGTGCAACTCGGGACTGTCGGGCCGCATCCCCAGCGCCACGCGGTATTCACCGAGCGAGTTGTCCCACTCGCCGGCAGCCTGATAAGCGTTGGCCAAATGCAGATGGGCGTCGGGATCGTCAGGACGCAGGCGAACTTCTTCCCGGTATTCCTGCACGAAGCCGGCGAGATCGCCCGCAGATTGAAAAGTCTCCGCCAGGTTGCGATGGTAATCCGCGTTGTCTTTGGCCAGGTCCACAGCCCTCTGAAGCTCCCGCACGGCGTCCGGCAGGTCACCGGTTTTGCGCAGGCACAGGCCGAGGTTCTCGTGCAGAGCGGGATCCTGCGGCTTCAAGCGAAGCGCCTCGCGATACTCGGCCTCCGCAGCAGGATGGTCGGCAACAGAAAGGTATGCGGCGGCGAGCGCCGAATGGGCATTGGCGTTTGCCGGCTGCTGGCGTATGACCCGGCGCAACTCGGTGATGGCCCCTCCGTAATCGCCCGCTTCCCGCAAGGCCATCGCCAGCGCATACCGGTAGTCGGTCTGCTCGGGGCGCAACTGAACCGCCTGGCGATACTCCTCGATGGCGTGAATCAAGTCGCCCGTGGCCTGGAGCGAGTTGCCGAGGGAGAGGTACAGATCAGGGTCGTCTGGCCGCAGGCGAACAGCGGCGCGGAGTTCGGCCACACCCTGATCGAATTTGCCGGCCTGCGAGAGCGCCGTGGCCAGCCCCGAGTGCGCCTCGGGGTTATCGGGAGCCTGGTTGAGGACTTGCTGGTATTCCGCGCTGGCCCCCGCCACGTCTCCCGATTGCAACAGCGAGTTCGCAAACGCCACCCGGACTTGGCTGTCCCCGGGCGCGAGCTCGATCGCAGTGCGATACTCATTGGCCGCTTCTTTGAACTGCCGGTTGGCCGTGAGCACGTTCGCCAAGCCCACATGGGCCGCGGGATTCGACGGGTGAAGACGCAATTCGGCACGGTACTCCGCGATGGCCTCTTTGAGGTGCCCTTGCGATTCCTCGACGGCGCCCAGATTCAGATGCACGCCCGCGAAATCCGGCTTTAGCCGCAGCGCCTCCTGGAATTCCCGAACGGCGTCGGCGGTCTGCTGCTCAGCCAGGTATGCGCTGCCCAGGTTATAGTGCGCCTGGGGGGAATCGGGCCGCAAACTGCTCGCCTTGCGGTACGACTCCTCGGCTTCTTTCCATTTGTGCAGCCGGGCGTACTCATTGCCTTGTTTCAAAAAGTCCTCGGCAGTAACCGGCGTGGGCTGCTCTTGGGCTGGGGAATTGACGGCCGGCGCGCTGCCAGCTTGCTGCGCGCCAGCGCTTTGCTTTCCATAGAGTAAAGCGCCGGCCAAAAGCAGGGCGCAGAAAAGCAACGGTCTTGTCTTTGGGTCTGGGCAGCCTGGCATAAGGCAGTTCATGATGCTCTTCCCCATAAGAATAGGATACACCCAGAAACGTGAATGAGCGCAGTCGTCTCACCAAGCTGTAACGCGGACGAAACGCCAACGGTGCCCGCAATCCGTCGATAACCGTCCGGCTGAAGGGGGACGGCTTGCCGTCCCCGCATTTCTGCCGGTCCCGACGAGGGTAGGCAAGCCCTACCCCTACCCCTCGTGGTCCAGCCGCGCGCGGCGTGGGGGCGCATCGCCATGCGCCCTTACGATCCTCGCCCTCCCTTTACGACGGATTGGGAACCACAACCCGGGTTTGACATGCGTCCGCGCCTTCCGCTATTCTCGCTTGCCAAGACATGAGCCCGGAAATCACACCCTCAGCAAATTCCAAAGCGGAACCCGTGCTGCGTTTCTTTCGGCGGCGCCCGGCCTTGCGCACGGCCAGTCTTCTCTCCGGCAGCCTGGTTTGGCTGGTGGGCTTTTTCCTTCTACCCCTGGCCTACCTTCTGGCGGTCAGTTTCGCTCGCCGCTCGCCTTATGGGACGATAGAATGGGCCCTGGGGTTATCAAATTATTGGCGCGCCTTCCAGCCTCTCTATCTTGGAGTTTACTGGCGCTCATTATGGATGGCGGTGCTCACCACGGTGCTTTGCATGCTGATGGGCTATCCCGTAGCTTACACCCTGGCGCTTAAAGTTTCGGGGCGTTGGAAATCCGCACTCTTGATGCTGGTGGTTATACCGTTCTGGACGAGCTTCCTCATACGGACTTACGCCTGGATGGTCATCCTGCGCACGGAGGGTGTGGTTAACACCACTCTGATGGCTTTGCACCTCGTGCACGAGCCTCTGCGGCTGCTTTACACTCCGCTGGCGGTTTTCATTGGCCTGGTTTACGGCGAACTTCCTTTCATGATCCTGCCCCTTTACGCGGTGCTTCAGAAGCTCGATCCGATCCTCCTCGAAGCCGCGCAGGATTTAGGCGCGGACCGCTGGCACACTTTCCTCAGGATTACTCTGCCCATCTCGATGCCAGGGCTCAGCGCGGGCGGGGTGTTAGTTTTTATCGCCTCGATCGGAGCCTTCATTACTCCGGATCTGCTGGGCGGCGCGCGCACTATCATGGTGGGCAACCTCATTCAAAACCAGTTCGCCACCGTGCGCGACCAGCCTTTCGGCTCCGCCGTCGCATTCTTGCTGACCTTCGTGGTCCTGGTGCTGCTTTGGACGGGGTCGCGCCGCGCGGAGCGCGTTACTCGGGGGATACTCTGATGCCTCGTCCACGGCACCAGGGCTGGGGTCTGGCTTCGTCCACCACACTGGTCTATCTTTTCCTCTATGCGCCCGTCCTTGTCCTGATCTTCTTTTCCTTCAACCGCTCTCGCCTCTCCGCGCATTGGACCGGCTTCACAGGTGAATGGTACGCGCTGCTCTGGCGCGACGAACAGATCATCCAATCGCTGCTCAATAGCCTCCTCGTGGCCGCCGCCGCCACGTTGGTTTGTGTGGTGTTCGGCACCATGGGCGCGCTGGTCTTCCCGAAAATTCGCCGGCGCGCTAAAACCATTTTGGACGGCGTCGTTTACCTACCTCTGGTCATTCCCGAGATCGTGATGGCGGTGGCCGTCGTCATCTTCTTCAGCCTGCTGCGCATGCAATTGAGCCTTTCCACCGTCATCGTTGCCCACATCACCTTCTGTATTTCTTATGTGATTATCGTGGTGGGTGCGCGCCTGTCGGGCATGGACCGCTCCATCGAGGAGGCGGCGCTCGACCTGGGCGCGAACGAATGGACAACCTTCTTCCGCATCACCTTGCCCATCGCTGCGCCCGCGATTCTCTCCGCGGCCTTGCTGGTCTTTACCACCTCTTTTGACGACTACCTGATCACTTCCTTCGCGGCGGGAGTTCGCTCCACCACCTTGCCGCTCGAGATCTATTCCCGCCTGAAGCGCGGCATCACGCCGGAGATCAACGCCATTTCCACCGTGATCCTGGCGGCCACGATTCCACTTGTCTTCATTGCACAGCGCCTCGAGCGCGGAGCCATGAAGATCCGCGCCGCGGTCCTGAGCGCCACGGCGGTTTTCCTGCTCATGCTCGCGCCGGTCGTCGCGCGCACCTGGACAGGCGGCGAGAACCTCCGCCAACTGAACGTCTATATCTGGTCATCCTACGTTTCCCCGCGCCTGGTGCAGGGATTCGAACGCGAGTTCCACTGCAAGGTCAATTACGACCTCTACGACTCGAACGAAGCTTTGCTCGCTAAGCTGCAAGGCGGCAACGTCAGCTACGACCTGGTGGTTCCCAGCGATTACATGGTGGAGATTCTCATCCGGCAGGGCTTGCTCGTTCCTCTCGACAAATCCAAGCTGCCCAACGCGTGGGCTAACATCGACCACCGTTTTCTAGGCTTGCCGTTTGATCCGCACAACGACTATGCGGTGCCTTACGCCTGGGGCACCACGGGCCTCGCCTACCGCGCCGACCTGGTTAAGGAAAACCTCGATAGCTGGTCGGCGCTATTCGATCCCCGTTACGCCGGGCACATCCTGTTGCTCGACGACACGCGCGAAGTTTTCGGCATGGCCCTCAAGAAACTTGGCTATTCGCTCAACTCCACCAACCCGGACGAGCTCCGCCAGGCGCGCGACTTGCTGCTCAAGGAGAAGCCTCTCGTGAAGGGATACAACAGCTCCAATTTCCAGGAGGACCTCGCCGCCGGTGACGCCTGGATCGCGCAGGCTTACAACGGCAACATGACCTTCGTGATGCGCGATGAGCCGAATCTCCGCTACGTAGTGCCAAAAGAAGGCTGCACGATTTCCGTCGACTGCACGTGCATCCCACGGGCCGCTCCCCACAAGGAACTGGCGCAGGCTTTCATCGACTATTTCCACCGCCCCGAAGTGGCCGCGCTCTTTGTGAATGACTCCGGCTTTAACACTCCCAGCCGTTACAATCAGAAAGACATCGAGCCCTGGCTGCTCCGCAACCCCGCTGTGTTTCCCGACCCAGCCTCACTCGTTCACTGCGAGTTCATGCGCGACGTCGGCCCCGCCGCGCAGCTTTACGATCAGTATTGGACGGAAATTAAGGCGCGCTAGATGAATTGAATTGACAGCCCTCTCCCTTGGGGAGAGGGTGTCCGGCGACGGCGCCTTCGTCAGCCGTCGACGGACGGGTGAGGGGTCTCTTGCTTCGGCGGAACACCTGCAGACTACGAATTCAAACGACAAAACTCAATAGATCAACTGCTCTCGATTTGTTAACTCGCCGAGCATTTGCCATTTGGCTTGTTCTTAGTCTTGCCTTTGACCCCCGGCTCGTTCTCGTGGTCGCGCAACTAACCCCTCACCCGTCACGCTCCGGCTGATGAAAGCGCCGGAGCGCGACACCCTCTCCCCACGGGAGAGGGCAGTGCGTTCATCTCTGGTCTGGTTTGCTGAGAGCTGAAAGCTGAGAGCTGATGGCTGGGACTGAGAACTGACAGCTTACGCCAGCCCCAACACTCGTTCCGCATTCTCGTAATACACCTTGCGTAGGATGTTCTCCGGCAGGCCGAGCCCGTAAATCTGCCAACGTCCCTGCGGAGGTTTGGGCGCCGGAGCGTAGTCGAAATACTCATCCTCGGTTTCGAGGAAGCGGTAATAGATCTCATAGAGTTTAGCGGAGAGAATTTGCTGGGGAGTCTCCTTGCCATTGGGCACCGCGTCAGTCCCGAACATGATGCGGTCCTGGTACTTTTCGAAGAACTTGCGCGCCGTGCGCGGCTGCCGTCCAAGTTCCCCGATGCGCGCCGCGAGTTCGACATGCATATTCGGAAAACGGTCCAGGCATTCGGAGACCGCAGCAAGGTTCTCCGCGTTGTGTCCCACGTGAAGAGCGATAAAAGTAGTTTTGGGATGGCGAGCGAACATGCGATTTCGCGCCTCAATCAGCTCTTGGAAGCTGGGGAAGTCGTGGTCGTAGAACGACCAGTCGGGGTGGTGATTCAATTCCTCGAAGCGCTCGTTGAATCGGTCGATGGGCAGGAAGAAAGCCTCGGGATCGGAGATGTGAATGGCCACCGGCATCTTGAAGCCGGCACACGCTTCCCACATGAGGTCGAAATGGAGATCGTCGATTTTCACCAGCGGGCCCTCGGTAACGTTTTGCCGCAGGTAGAGGCCGAGAGTCTTCACCACCTTCAATCCTTTCGCCCCCGCCTCGTGCGCGCGGCCGATCTCGTCCGCCTGCCAGCGCGGGTAGTCCGGCTGGTTAAAGTGGTCCCATCCGGGTTCCGTGAAGACCACGAACCGGTCAGGATGCGCCCGCTGAAATCGCTGAATCGCTTGCTCGAGACCCTTTCCACGGTTGCCGGTGAGGTCCACCATCATGCGGATGTTTTGCCGGTCCATCACCGGCAGCACGTCTTCCGGAGTCGCAAGGAATCGGATTTCCTCTCCCAGAGTCACGCCATTCTTGTGCTGCGCCCCCATGGTGAGGTGGGTATGCACGTCGATCACGGGGAAGCGCGAGCGCTCCACTTTCGTTTCCGGCACGTGAAGCATGCTCCTGGGCTGGAAGTCCTCGAGCGCCAAGCGCTCCGGCTTCGCGGCCTGCGCGGCGCCGACTGGGGCCATGCCCTCGGCGGACAAACCTTTGACAGCTACTCCCGCTGCTGCCGCTGCGCCAACATGCCTCAACAATTGCCTGCGGTTAACCCTGCTCACGTTACCTCCTCCCGTAGGGGCGGCCCTTGTGGTCGCCCGCGGACTGCTATAAGCGGGCTGCGGAGGAACCCGTCCACTTGTCATTCCGAGCCCTTCGCATGTCATTCTGAGCGAAGCGAAGAATCCCCGCAATTCGCTCAGGGTAAACTCCGCGAGGAATCTCGCTCTGGCTTGTTTTTGAGGCACTGCGAGATTCCTCGTCGCCAACGGCTCCTCGGAATGACAGGCAAAGTGGGTTTTCCCGCCGCCTGACAAGGGCCGCCCCTACAATAACCCATCTGCCCGGTTTGTGACTTGTTTTGTTTTTCGCTTCCTCCTGCTATATTGCAGGGACTCATTGAAGGAGGACCATGATGCGACGTTGGGCTATTTTGTTGATCGCGCCGTTGATGGCGCTGGCTTTTGCATGTCTCTTACCAGCAAGGGGAGGTGCGCAGAACGTGCCGGAGAAAAAACAGTACATTGGGAAAGTCACCATGACCTCGAAATTTCTGGCCGCCGATTTCGTTCCCAATGGCGATCTCGCCAAAGACGTTTGGAAGGATGCCACGCGGGTGACCTTGGGCGACCGCTTTAGCCACAACTCGCTGGCGGGTTCTGAAACACAGGCGGCGAGCCTCTGGACCCCTCATTACATCTACTTCGCTTACTGGTGCCGATACCGGTCTCTGAACATTTACGAGGGTGAAGATCCGGCCAAAGAGCGTTGGGAGCTCTGGAACCGCGACGTTGTGGAAGCATTCATCAATCCACAGCCTGAGCGGTTTCTCCACTATTACGAGTTCGAGGTGGCGCCCAACAACCAGTGGATCGACCTCGAGATCGACCTCAGCAAGAATCCCATGAATGACGCTGCCTGGGATTCTCACTTCGAGCATGCCACGAAAATCGATGCTGAGCGCAAATTCTGGACGGTCGAGATGCGCATCCCCGCGAGCTCCATGAACGCAAGCGCCATCAATGCGGGAGACGAATGGCGCGTGAACCTCTATCGCTGCGACGGACCCGGCGACGATTCCCAGCGGCGTTTCCTATCGTGGAGTCCCTTGCCCGCGGGCACCGACGGCTCGTACCACCAGCCCGCGGCTTTTGGGATTATCAAGTTTGTCAAATAGCTTGCACGGAGTGCTGTCATCCGGAGTGAAGACGATTCCCCTCCTTACTTAAGGAGGGGTTAGGGGTGGTTGGCGCCCGCGCTGATCGCACCCACCACCCCCTGCCCCTCCTCCCTCTGAGGAGGGGAGTCACTTTCAGTGCAGCGAAAGATCCGCGCAGTTCCATTCGCAACAGTGCCCACGAAAAACTGCGGGGATGCTTCGCTCCGCTCAGCATGACCAGATCGGGGGAATACCTTCGATGAAACTGGCTCGAATGGCAATCGTCATTACCATGGCGACGATCCTTTTCGTTTTCCTCGCTACAGCGGAAAGCCCGACAACCAAGCTCCGCGCCGATGTGGATGGCCTGGCGCTTACTCCCCCCATGGGCTGGTACCCGTGGAACGAGTTCGGCCAGGAGCCGCAGAACGAGACGCTGATCAAGGAGACGGCCGACGCGCTAGTCCGGAGCGGCATGAAGGACGCCGGCTACGTCTACATCGGCCCTGACGAGGGAATCTGTTTCTCCCGCGACGCGAGCGGCAAGTTAATCTCGAATCTGACGCGTTACCCCAGCGGGCTGCGCGGCCTCGGCGACTACCTCCACGCGCGCGGGCTGAAGTACGCGCTTTACACCGATGCCGGATCCCGCACCTGCAGCAAGGCCATGCCCGGAACCAAGGGCCATGAGTTCGAGGATATGAAAGCCTTCGCAGAGTGGCGCGCCGATTACGTCAAGGTCGACTGGTGCAACACCGAAGG
Organism: Terriglobia bacterium; assembly: GCA_049508935.1. GTDB lineage: Bacteria > Acidobacteriota > Terriglobia > UBA7540 > UBA7540 > CAVROP01. The sequence continues at coordinate 8,043 of JBELAJ010000221.1, forward strand.
GCAGAATCCCGAGCAGGCTTACATGCGGCTTCGCGATGCGCAACTGGCCGCCGCACGCCCCATCGTTTTCAGCCTCTGTTCATGGGGCCAGGGGCAGCCGTGGAACTGGGCGGCAACGGTGGGGCATCTTTGGCGGACCACCGGAGACATTTGCTCGCCGGGGCAGGCAAGTTGGGCCACGGCGATGCAGAATGCCGCAGCCAATGAAAAGCTCTACGCGGCCGCCGGGCCCGGTCATTGGAACGACCCCGATATGCTGATCACCGGCATGACCGGGCTCAGCGAGGAGCAGAACCGAAGCTTCTTCAGCCTCTGGTGCATGATGGCCTCGCCCCTCATCGCCGGGAACGATCTGCGGAGTATGACGGCTTCCACCATCGAGATCCTGACCAATCGCGAAGCGATCGGAATTAATCAGGACCCCTTGGGCATTCAGGGGCGGATGGTCCGCAGAGACGGCGCGGCGGAAGTCTGGGCGGGCAAGCGCTTGTTTGATGGCAGCCAAGCGGTCCTGGTGTTCAATCCCGCGAGCGCCCCTGCCACAGTCGAAGTGACGCCCGGCGACGTGGGGTTTGAGGAATCCGCCCCGCTCTACGTACGCGACTTGTGGAAACACGAAACCTCGGGGCCGCGCGCGGGGAACGTCCGTGTGACGGTGGCGCCAGGTGACGTGGCCCTGCTGCGCGTTTCCAAGGCCGATTCCTTTCCCCTGCCTCCGATCATTGTGGCGGATTCCTATCGGGCGGTTTTTCGCGCCGGCGCCAATACGCCTCAGGAACTTACACAGGCAATTACAGTCAGGAATAATGGCAGCGGCGCGCTGCCCTTGTGGAAGGTGCATGCGGGTCTCCCCTCGTGGCTGTCGGTGACCGTGAGCCAAAGCGGCAACACGCAGACGTTCTCGACCAAGGTTTCGACCGCGGGCCTTGCCAAAGGCCGCTACCACGCCGTCGTGAGAGCCGACAACCGCGAACCGCTCTCCGGCCTGCCGATGTCCGCGCTCTATTACGATGTTGACCTCGAAGTGGAGTGACCCCATGAGCCGCCGCTGGATTGTCCTCGCGCTTGTCTTTCTGGGCATCGTGATCAACTACGTTGATCGCGGCAACCTGAGTGTTGCGGCGCCATGGATCATGCGCGATTTCCGCATTGCGCCCGCCGCCATGGGGGTGCTCCTCTCCGCCTTTTTCTGGACGTACGGCGCGTTTCAAATTCCGGCCGGCGCAATCGTGGATCGCTTCGGCATACGCCGCACTTATGCGGCAGGTTTCCTGGTCTGGTCGTTTGCCTCGGCGTCGATTGCCCTCAGCCGCGCGCCCGGTGACATCACCGGCTTGCGCATGCTGCTGGGCCTTGCGGAAGCTGTAGCGCCGCTGGCAAGCATTTCTTTCATCCGCAACAATTTTGCCGCCCAAGATCAAGGACTGCCGACCTCCATCTATATTTCAGGCCAGAACATAGGGCCGGCCCTGGGGGCGCTCGTGGGCGCCATTCTGCTGGACCGTTTCGGATGGCGCGTGATGTTTGCCATAACCGGGCTGGGCGCGCTGGTCTGGCTGCCTTGCTGGTGGGTCGCTACTTCGTCCCACGGAAAATCTGCCGCGCCCTGGAATGGACAGACCCCCTCACCCTCTCACCCCTCCCCCTCTCCCCTCTCCCCTGGGGAGAGGGGAGCGGGGACGGTGAACGCGCGGGAGTCCGCTTCGCCCGGCGCACTCGCTGAAGAACCTGGCCCATCGCAGCCTTGGACGTGGGAAATGTTCCTGGGCAGCAGAACCTTCTGGGCAATGTCATTGAGCATCCTGCTGTCATCCTACTACTGGTACTTCGTATTGACGTGGGTGCCGAGCTATTTAATCCTCTCCCGAGGGTTCTCAACTCTCGAGATGGGGCGGGTGGTTTCCGCCGCACTCTTTGCCATGGCGATCGTTAACGTCACGGCGGGCTGGGTTGTGGATAAATGGGCGGCGCGCATCGGCGTTTTCCCCGCGCGCCTGCGATTCGCGGTGGCGGGATATGTCGGCACCGGGGCAATTCTGCTATTGCTCGTGGCGCGGGATCGATTCTGGGCGCTCCCCATCCTTACCGTCGCGATGTGCGCAACCGGAATCGGGAATTCGAATTTCTGGACGATCTCGCAGCACGTGCCGCCCAAGAAAATGGTGGGGCGCACTATCGGATTCCTGAACACGATTTCTGTGGCGGCGGGCGCCGCGGCGCCCATCGTTACCGGGTTAATTCTCGGGCCGCAAAGACGTTTCGGCCCGGCGATTCTGGTCGCCGGCGTGTGTCCCGTTCTCGCCGCCGTCTGCCTGCTGGCCGCCGGCCCCGAAGGGCTTCAACGCATGAAAGCGCTTCTCGCCGGGAAGGCCGCCGCGCCGTAGGGGCGGTTCGCGTACCGCCCCTACGCAGCAGACTCAATGGGTCATGGCATAGACGATGTAGTTCACGCCCAGCCGCATTCCCATTTCGGAATACTTCTGCGGATACCGTGGATCGCCCGCCCATTCCCAGGAGTCGCCCACATCGGAATTGAAGGTGATGGCCACCATGATGCGGCCCTTATCGTCGTAAATGCCTCGCCAGTGAGCAGCCTTGCCGCCATTCTTCGAACCCTCGAGCAGGTGCTCCTCGCCCACAATCTGGAAGCGGTCATCCAGATCGAAGATGGTGTGGAAGATCGGGTCGGAGTTGGGAATCTCGACGATGGGACGGTCCGGGAAGACCAGCTTCATGCTCCTTTCGAAGACCTCCCATTCCTCGGTGCCATGGAAATCGTCGGCCATGAAGAAGCCGCCGCGGAGCAGGTATTCGCGAAGCACCTTCCCCTCGGCGGGGGTCAAACCCCATTCGCCCGTCTGGACGGCGTAGAGCCAGGGCCAATTGAAGACTTCATCGCCGTCTTCGAGATTGACCGCCTGCTCGACGGAGCGCGCTTGGACGCGAGTCAAGCGCCGCACGGCCTGGGCCAGGTTCCGGTCCGCGCGCGGAAAGTCCTGCGTCCACAAGGAAAGCCCCAGGCGCCAGTCTCCGTCGAAGCGGCCGCGATAGCCGTCATTGGGGCCGGGCGGATACATGAGCCGCGCGAAGGTCCACTCGCCCTTCTCCTTCCAGTCCGGGGGCAGTTGCATGTAGCCATATTCCACCGACGGATATTCTCGAAACGGCCGCTGGAACGCATACACCGCGGCAACCACAAACAACCCGCAGCCGATTCCCACGAGAGCCTTAACGCCGCTCATGCTCACCCCGAACTCCTGATTTCGATCTTCGCCCCTGCTTACAACCGTACGTCGGGTGGCCGTGCGAATCAAGTCCAATTTGCGGCGCCACGCTCAAACCGCAGAACTTAGAGCGGGTCTGAGCAGCTTGCTCGCCGAAAGATCAGAACAAGCAGATGAAGGAAGCCCTTAAACTTACTGCCGATGCCGTGCTTCACTCACTCGGTTGAGTTCGGCCGGCGGGGGTGGCGGAACAGGTAGACGCAAGGGACTTAAGATCAACAAATTTCATATTGCATGGTTTAGTATCAGTTCATAACCCCTGACCTCGCTTAAGACTTGCCATCTGTCAGCGAAATCTTTCTGCCGGGTGACTCGATCCCGTGGTAGAGTCCTGAGCTTGACATTTTGTGGAATCAGGACAACGGTTGGGTGGCAGAGCCAAACGAACATCCCATCCCGAGTCTGAGAATTCCGACGGCCATCGGCCGCTCATGAGTTGGAAATGCCACTCTGGAGAGCCGGTAAATTTTCTGCGCCGTCCCGGATTTTGGATGACATCTCGTTCGCGCAATATGGTTGGTTTCGCACAGCACGGCAGTGGGTGGTCAATCAAGTTCGGCGGGACGTGGCAATTCCTCGGCGCAACGCTCGTCGGCCTCTGGATGCTGGCGTGCGTCGGTCTTCTGTGCGCGCAGTCTGACGCCGCGGGGGCGCTGGGAGGGACCATCACCAGTGTGAACCAGCCCGTGCCGGGCGCAACCGTCGTGCTCACGAACAACGCGACCAATCAGACGCTCACCATGATCTCGGGAGAAAACGGGAGCTATCGCTTCTCATTGCTTGTCCCCGGCACGTACCGTGTGAGCTTTTCCGCACCCGGATTTAAGACCTCGCAAGTCCCGTCAATGATCGTGAGCGTTTCGGAAGCGCCCACGCTGGACGCGAACCTGGAACCCGGCGACCCCCGCGAGAGGATCGAGTGCAATTGCCGTCTTAGCTTGTCGGCCTCGTCGACTGGGACTCTGGTGGATCACAAGACGATCACCGGAGTGCCGCTGACCACCCGCAACTTTGCGCAGGTTCTCTCGATGTCGTCAGGCACCGTCGCGGATGTGAACAATGCCGGAACGCTAGGCAGAGGAACCCAGACGGTCAACGTGAACGGAAGCACAACAGCAGGCAGCTACGCCATTGAGGGCGCCTACCCTCCCAGCACGGTCCCCAATCCCGACACCATCGCCGAGTTCAAGATCCAGACCTCGCAGTACGACGCCGGCTATGGCGCGATGGTGCCCAGCACCAACGTGATGACGCGGGGCGGAGAGAGGCAGTATCACGGCACCGCCTGGGAATTCGTGCGCAACGACATTTTCAATTCCAATGCCTTCTT
>JBELAJ010000222.1:0-12655 GCA_049508935.1 Terriglobia bacterium
CCTCGTCTCAGTTCCCGCTCATCCATCCTTGTCCTCTTCACTGTGGCCTCCTCCGAGGCCATCAGCTTAGGGGACATTTCTATCCGGGACAGTAGGGGACATTATCATCCGGGCACAACAGTTCTCCTTTATCCTTCAACCTTTACCCTTTTGACTTTTTCACGGCGTTTTGCGATGGTCCTGGAATGGGCTCGCACCCAATTCCGGTTGAGTGACGGTCGCACCCTTGCCGCGAAGCGCCCGCCTCATTGCAGAGCGGATCATCATGAACTCGCCCACGTTTTCGAGCGCCAGCATTCCAACCAATTCTCCGTTGTGCTGCACAGGGAGCGATCGGCAGCCGCAGTGCTGCAAGACCTGAACCGCCTGCTCGAGCATGTCGTGTGAGTCGACCGTTTCAAGATCCCGCCGCATCGCATCGCGCACCAGTTTCCCGGTTCCACCGCCGGCAATGGCGCGCATCAGGTCTTCGCGCGTCAATACGCCCAGCACATGCGTGCCAAACACCACGGGAAAGTCCTGCTGCCAGCCTGAGAGAATATGTTCCACTGCCTGCTCCAGCGTGTCGTCGGGCCGAAGAGTTTGGAAGTCGGTCAACATCACCCGCTGCACAGGGATACCGCCCAACGAAGTGCGCATCTGCACCATCCCCGCTTCGCCGCTCGCGCCCATCCACACGAAGAGTGCGATGAAAAGGAGGAAGGGGTCGAAAAACAAACCCAGGAATCCAAAAACAAAAGCGATTCCCTGGCCCACGTGCGCGGCCGCTTGGGTGGCGTCCGTGTAGTCCATGCGCTTGGCCAGCAGGGCGCGCAGGACGCGGCCGCCGTCCATGGGAAAGGCCGGAATCAAGTTGAAGAGCACCAGCCACACGTTGACCGCGACCAGACTGGAAAAGAAGTCGTGGCCTGTCCAACTGATCGTCGCAACCTGTCGCAGGCTGGGCAGCCGCCCGGCCAAAGCGAGCGCCACAAGCAGCGCCGCGGCAATCACCACGTTCACCGCCGGTCCTGCCACTGCCACCAGCAGTTCCTGGTTCGGGTCCTCCGGCATGCGCTCGAGTCGCGCCACTCCGCCGATGGGCAAAAGCACTATGTCGCGCGTGCGAATGCCGTATCGCCGCGCCGTAAGCGCGTGCCCAAGCTCGTGCAGCACGATGCAGGCGAAGCTCACCAGAACGAAGAAGACCCCGAACATGGTTTGCTGCACGTTGTGGCCTTGCGTCCAGTTGACCACTACAATGAATCCCACCAGGAGCAGGAAAGTGGCGTGCATGTAAAGGTCGATCCCCGCCAGCTTGCCGATTTTCCACGCCCAGCGCATAAGTTGTAAGCCCTCCCTAATATGATAACCCCAACGGACGGATGGTTGCGAAAAAGAGAGCAGGGGCGTATCGCGAATCGCCCCTACAGGGAAACGCGGATCACAGAACCCCTAGGGCCACACGCGCATCTAACGCACAGGTGGTATGAGGTGAAACTCGAGCAACCTTCTGGCAAAAGGAGTTGGACTATGAGACGCGGATTCCGAGTGTTTTGCCTGTTTGCCGTGGTCCTGGCCTTCGCGGTTTGCGGCTGGAGCCAGTCAAGCACAGACCAGAAACCGGCGGATACGCACAAAGCTTCGCATTCTGCGAAAAAAACCACCGGCCCAGGGAAGGAAATGGGAAAGGGCGGCGCGGACGTTGGGAAGGGGGTGGCCAAGGGGACGGGCGACTTAGCTAAAGGCACCGCGGGGAGCGTCGGGAATCTGGCGCACGGAAATGTCGCAGGGGCCGGAGCCTCGCTCGGCAAAGGGGCTGCCGGGCTCGGCAAGGAGACGGCGGTCGGCACAACCAAAGGAGTCGGCAAGATAGGTAAAGGACTCGGCGGGGAATTCAAGAAGCTCGATCACAAATCAAAAGAGAAGAGTCAGAAGGGGTGATCCTCGGCTCGGCAGGTTCAATTCGTGCTACACTCCCTGACTAAAACGGGGGTGACACGTGAAACGGCCCGATAGGGCCCGCCTGAGGGGCCTCTTCACATTCATCTCGCTTGCCTTCATTGCGCCCTTCGCGTTGAATGATCGGGCACCGTCATGCCCCATCGCCCTTTGCCGACGGGCGCCGCCTCCATCGGAATCACTTCACCTCGCAGATGCCTGGCGGCGTCCGCGGAAGCGAGCAAAGTCTGTTGGCCACGATCGACCTCGATGCGCGCCTCGCGAATCGGCTTTCCGGTTTCATAGCAAACGAGCTGCGCAAATTCCGCGGCGTCGCGCTCGAGTAACTGGCGCATGCGGTCGAGCAGTTCGGCGCGCTCGTACTGGGTGAGGCCGGCCATTTCCGACGCTCCCGCCTGGGCGGCCGAGATAGCGCGCTCCACCGTCGCCGCATCTGCCTCGTAAGTTTCCCCCACCGGCGTGCCATCGTAGGGCAGACAGATCGTGCGCCGCACCTCCGTTCGCACCCACTCGCCACCGATCATCATCGGGAATTCCTGATTTTCAATCGCCACGGTTCCCATAGTTCGCTCTCCTTATCCTGCCAGCCGTGCATCCGAGCCGAGCTCTCCGGAGTCGAAGGTCAAGTTGTGCAACACCCCGTGCCCGGTTCTCAGCAGAATGCCGCCCCACTCTCTAGTGTAACGCCTTTGCCGCTTCCCCGGCGACCGCTACACCCAATCCCTGCCCGTCTGAGGAGAAGTGCCTAGAACCGTCGATGATGTCCCAAACACATTGTTGCGGCCACCCTTGGGTCCGCAGATGCCGGCGTGAAAGCCAGCTTGAAAAGTCAAATCAGGACGTCGCCCCATCACCCGTCGATTTGACTTGAACCGGGCTCGTCGATATCATCCAACTGTAGACGTTTCCGGGCGTGTAGCTCAGGCGGATAGAGCAACGGATTTCTAATCCGTGGGTCGGGGGTTCGAGTCCCTCCACGCCTGTCATTCTAAATAACTTAACAAACTCCAGAACAACGGTTTTGCGGACCGTAGTTCTTGTCTCAGTGCAGAACAGCAACTCACACATACTAAGGACTAATCGGTCGCGTATGATGATTTCTGCCTTTGAGGCGCATAGGAGGTGCATATTTGCATCTGAAAGGTCAATCAGGATGGAGCCTTTCGATTGGCGGAGGTGCATATTCGGTCGGATTTCAGGAGGACGAGTCACGATTTGCACGGCTCAGAATGAGGTCCGAGGCGTGCCGCTCAGTGCCCTGCGCTTCAAGTTGCAGTATGGTCGGTGAGAATACGTTATCGTCGGGTGATGCGAGCTCTCTCGAGCTCCAGCCGAAGAGCTCGCCCTCTGGCTATTCCAGCCACACAACCTGGAACGGTTTCAAGATCGTTCGACCACTCATCTGGGTTTCAGAAAGTCGGTCCGATGCAGCTTTCGAAAGTTCAATGGCCATTTCCTTGCCCGTCGTATTCACAATAAACATGCTGTTGTCCACGTGTGGAACCGCCAGCACGCCCGCAGGCAACGGGGTGCTGAAGAAGCCGCCACCATCTGGGATCATTTGCCGGACCAGGCGCAGGAAGCTGTCATCTCCCGGCCAGAAAGCTAATTTCACCACAATCCCCCGTCCCAGTCTCCGCTGCGTGGCGGCAGGCCTGCCATTCAGAATGCTCTGTTCACTCTTGAAGGTGGCGATCACCTCAGCTTCGGGCCCTGACTCGAGGAACTCGCAGTAGCCTTCCAAAGCCACTGGGGAGGGGCCGGTCATTCCCTCGCCCCGCCATTCGGCTTCAGGACATTTTCGTCCGCTCGCCTCCGCTGCACCCATCCAGCGGATTGTACGCACCAAACCTCCCGTCAGTCCTTTGAGATTGGTGCCAAATCCGTCACCTCGGAAAATACCATTCGCGTCCATATAGGCGGTGAAAGGCGTAATCACGACCGCTCCTCCGCCCTCCGCAAATTCCCGTAGCGCAACAGTGACCTGAGCGTTATCCAAAGCTGTCGCGGCTGGTATCACCACGAGTGAATACTTCGCGAGATTTGAAGCAGTGGCCGCCTTGAGAAAATTCATGCTGTCCACGCCTATGCCCAGCCGGTGCAGCGCGTCAAAGCATTGCGGCAAGACCGCCGGGCTGGATTTGATGTGCGGATAGATTTCCAATGCGGCGCGCTGCTCGAAGTCCGTAAGGACGACGGCCTTGGCCTGCACAGGATTATCGATGAGGTGCTTTCCCCATTTTTGGAAGATCTGGCCCAGTTCCACCGCCCACTCAAAATCGGGCTCGGGTTGTCCTGTCCAGTCCAGCAACCCACCCCAATGGGGCCAGTGGCCGCCGCGCCAGCGGTTGCCACTCCAGTAGAACAAGCCGCAGGTTCCAAACGCAGCCGCCTCCAACCCAAACATGCGGAATTGTTCGTGGGACGGAAACGGGTCCCAGATGGAAGTGCTACCCATAACTCCAAAGCGGTTTTCGGTAGTGATGAAGTGCCGGTGTCCATAGGCGGACCGGTGCATGTCCTGGTGCCAAGCCAAGTCGGCCCAATATTGCGGGTCGTCTGCCCAGGGTTGATAATAGTTCAGGCCGGCGATGTCCATAATCTTGTCAGCCTGAGGGTCGTCTGCAACCGCGTCCCACTCCGTGTTCCAATCTGTGATGATCCACTGCTTTACCCCGGCTTCGCGCAACGCCTCCGCTTGCATGGCGAAGAACCCCAACAGGACGTCGCGGCGGAAGTGGCGGTGCGCGAGGGTGAGCGCCGCGATCTCTTTGCCGCTCTCCTCCACGCCTTCACCAGGTTGAGGCACTTCATCGAGCGACCGAACCTTCATTCCCCAGCTCACCAGGTTCAGCCGGCGATTGAACTCCTCCGGGGCGCCATAAGTCTTCTTCAGCCACTCTTTCCAGGCGTTTTCGCAGGCCGGATTGTAACAGAGGCGGGTGACGGCGCCCTCCTGCTCGTTCCCGAGTTGCCATGCAATCACCGCAGGGTGCGCCTTGAAGGCGTTTGCCAAAGCCAGTATGTATTGCCGCAACGCGCTCAAATAGAGTGGATGACTAAGACAGGGCGCATGCCGCGCCATGGGATGGGCCCTCACCCCAGCATGAAGTTGCACCAGGATCTCCGGGTTACCCCCGGCGAGCCACTGCGGCGGAATGTATGAGCCTGTGCCCAGGATCGCCTTCATTTTCCGCTTCTCTATATCGTCCAGGAAATTTCGTAACCAGGCAAAGTCATATTTCCCCGAAGCCGTTTCGAGATTTCCCCAAGACGACTCTGAAACCCGCACCGCATTGATATGCGCCCGCTGGAAATGGTCGAGCATCCGGTTCCACTCCTCGCGGGACTGAAGTTCCGGGTAAAAATCCGCCCCAAAAAAGAACTCACTGACTTCAAGCTGCGACTTCGGCAGATTATTTGGTGAACGGGGGATAGGTTCCTTAGGCGATCCAACCACGGAGGTGGTGGCCAGCGTCAGAAGAGTCTCACCCACGACCAGCTTTCCGCTGTTGCTCAGGAATTCTCGACGAGAGGTCTCAGGAATATTCGACATGATTAGCGTCTCCATTCGTTCTCGGTGACTAACCCGCCGCGTCAGTCATCACCACCCTGAACGCCCAATTAGAAACCGCGTTTTCGCGAGTTTTTTCTCGCTCCAGGATTGAGCCTTGTGACCCGTTCTAGTGCTTATCGCATTTCACCCATGAGGGTCAGCCGGACGCTGCCGGAGACCACGTCGCCCTTGCGCAGAGTTTTTTGTTCGTGAGCATAGTGCGTATCGCGCAGGAACACCTCGCTGCCCCCGTTGGCGAAGTCTGATACCAGAAATCGGATGCGGTCGCGGTCCACCCAGGCGCGCACGGTCTGGCGCCCGTCAGAGTCCACGCGCAGGCCCTGACCTTGGGCGTTGGTGAGCGTTGCCCAGAGGATGTTGAATTTCGAGCTGCGGAAGTCGTTCGTTCCCTCCGCGGTACTGTCCAGTTCCCAAGGCCAAGGCGGAGTCTCGCCCCAATCGGCCGGGGGCCAAGCGGAGGCGTCGCGGAAGGCAAGCGCAGTTCCTTCCGGCCGGCCGATGTGCCCTTCAGGGTAATAGCTCCATTGGGTATTATGTTTCCAATGGAGGATATTCACGTTGGCAGGAATATCGAACAAGAGCCCGATCTCGCGCGGGCGCGCCTCGGCGCCGATGAATTCGAAGCGATAGTCCACGGTGAGCCGGCCTGAACCGTCAATGCGGGCAGTGTAGCCTCCCGAGTAGTCAGGGTAGCTGCCGCTGGAGCGGATGACAACAGACCCGTCCTCGACCTGCGCCTGCACGCTGGACGCGACCCAAGGCATCACGGGCGGCTGCAAGGTCACATTGGGGCCGGAAATCTGCGAGAAGGGGGCAAGCTCGAGCGGCGTTATAGCCAAATAAGGCCCGCCCACCACCAACGCCTCCCCACGCGCCTTGCCACCCGCCGCCAACAAGCCGGTCTTGCGATCGAACTCCCAGTAGGAATCCTGGGCCCGCACCACGAAGAATTTTTCGCCTTGCTCGAGGCGAGCCTCGGAGCCCGAAGGTGTCGCGGCAGCCAGTTCCGCGTGCGCCGGGTTACCTGATCCAATTAGCAGGATGTAGGCGTCTACGAGCTCTCCCAGTTTGAAAAACTTGAGGGTCAGTTCGGGATTGCGCGCAGCACGTTCCGGCAAGGGTATCTCGATCACACCCTGTGAGCGCGCAGGAACGTCCGCCGTCGCGGTCCCCTGGGATTGGCCGGAACTCCACTCCATGCGCAGTTCGTTCAAATTGGTGAAGAAATATCGATTTTCGACCGGGACACACAGCCGCCCGTTGGAGTCTACGGGGAATGCCTCGTGCTCTCGAATACGCACCGGGGAGTAGGCTTTCTTTACGTTCCAGAACTCCGGTTTCTTGCGCAGCCATGAGTCCACAATCCCCCAAGGTCCGTAACCCACCAGCCAGCGGCCGGTTTCGGGATCCAGATAGCCTTGGAACCGATCCCGTTCATGCCCGGAAGGCGGAACCTGGAACACGTCGTCACTCCATTCCCAGATGGCGCCTCCGGCAATCCCCGGGTTCGCGTACATGGCGTCCCACATGGGGGCAATGGCTTTGCCATAGTAGTCGCGCAGGCCGGGATCGGTATAGTGCTCGCGGCGGTTGTAGTTGTTAATGTGGCAATACTGATCGTAGATGATGGGCTTGCTGCCATCCACCGGCGCTTTTCGAGCTTCGTCGAAAGTCGGGTAGTGCTGCGAAAAGAACTTACTGGTGCCGGCTTCGTACGAGAAGTTTATCGGCCGGCTCGGGTCCCTCGTGGCAAACAGAGACATCAAACTGGCGAAGTTCCTACCCCAAATACACTCGTCGCAACTCTGCCAAAAGACAATGGAAGGGTGACTTCGGTCCTTCTCGAGGGCAGTCGCCGCGATGGTTGCCAGGATTTGGTAATAACGAGGATCGGAGTTACCCTGATGGGCATCCCCAATCTCCTTCCATCCGACCCAAACAGAGGGCATCTCTTCGGTAACGAGCACGCCCACTTCGTCACAGGCGTCGAGAAACTCTTCCGGCACAGGGTAATGGGAAGTGAAAACGTAATTCATGTTGGCTTCGTGCAACAGCTTGACGTCCTTTGTCCACATGCCGGCCTTCAACGATCGTCCCAGGACGGGATTGGTCTCGTGTCTCTCCACGCCGTGGAGTTTGATGGACTGGCCATTCAAGAAGAGTTGGTTGCCTCGAATCTCAATTTGCCTAAACCCGATTCGGCGCTCGGCTGTTTCCAGCAGCGCGCCGTTGACCAGCAGGTCAGCCGTCAGCTTGTAAAGCCGAGGGTGCTCGTTCTCCCAATGCTGAGGCTTGGCCACCGGGATATCCGCCACCTGCACCCGGTCCTCACCAACCCGCAACGCCGGCAGATGCACCGAAGCCGGATGAAGGGTGACGGGTTTTCCCTCAGGATCGGCCAAGCGCAGCCGCAATTCTGTTCCCTCAGCAGCGGACTGAGTTTGATTTGCGACTCCTAGAGTCAGGTGCAGAGTTGCATCTTGAAACTTACTGTCGAATCGGGTTTCGGCATGTAAGCGATAGAGATTCACTGTGGGAACGGCAAACAGATAGATCTTGCGCGTGATTCCGCCTAAATCGTGCTGAGCGTAGTTGATCATAGAGGAGAGGCCCGCTGCCATGGTGTCCTGCTCGAGCCGCAGGGCGATGACCGCACTCTTACCGACTTCGACGTCCTCCGTGATATCGAATTCAAAGGGGGTAAAGCCGCCTTCGTACTGCCCCACTCTCTTGCCATTTACCCAAAGTTCGGCCAGGCTGAAGGCCGCATCACACTTCAACTTGATCCTCTTGGCGCGCCAATCGCCGGGAATTTCAACCGATCGCCAGTATCCTGCTGCACCGCCCTTGGGGACGGTAAAGCCCTGCATCGCCCATTCGCCGGGCACTTGAATAGTGCTGCCGGAACCCGGGGGTGCAGTGTTCTCTTCCCAGAACCGAGGGGCTGGTTGAACCACGAAGCTCCACTTACCTCCCAAGTCCACCTTCAACGTGTCCGTACCGGAAACCGCCGTAGGTCGTGGAGTCAGGTGGATATCGGGGGGAAAGACTTCGAGAGAATTGATCGTGGATGAGGTCGAGTTCTTTCCGCGGACCGCCCGCACGTTGATGAGCCGAGCCTCTCCTGCGCTCCACTCCGAAGGCGCCCGGATCGAAAAGCGGCCCGCCGCGTCCGCGGTGCCACCGATTTCCTCGCTGTCAGGTGGCCGGACCTGGATGGAGGTTCGCGGCGCCGGACGGTTCAGCCAGTCCGTGACTACTCCGGTGATTTCCCCCCGGCTATCCCCGCCCACTTGCAGATGCAGGTTGTTCGCAAGCTCAGCGGCCGTGGACCAGAGCTCAATCAAGCTCACTGTGATCTCCCCGTGCTCAACGGGTTCGAACTTCAATTCCAACACCCCGTTCTGAACCGCCGTCAAGGGGATATCGACCTCATGCTTGGCGGCCTGCTGCTGCGGCTCCGCGAATCCCGCCTGAAGTTCAATCCCTCCCGCACTCAGCTTCACGGCTTGGCCGGCATGGTTGCCAAGGTAAACCACGCGCAGCCTGTACCGTCCAGCGGGCGCCAGCCCGGCGTATCTGTACGCCACCTCCTCTCCCCCGGAGAAAGTCCTCTCCGCAGGACTCGCCGTCGGGGCTAGGGACGCCGGAATCTCTCCATCGCGGCCTTCCACCAAATGAGCCTCATGCGCAGGATTGCCACAATCGTCGACCGCCACGAGATAAAACCCTGCGGAGCCTTGATTCTGTGCCATCAAAGGCGCAAAGAAGGCTGAAAGCAGAGAAGGGATAAGAAGAGAGAGAACAACTCGGAAGGTCTTCATAATCTTCGTCCTTAGGCGTGGAGACTATACAAGCCCGCCCACTTCGACAGCGGCTCTAACTTTCGTCGGTGTCTGTCAGGCGCAGACGCACGGTATTCTTATACCCCGCAGGAAGGGTAATCGGCTGGTCGTAATTTCCCCAATCGAGGTCGGGATATCCCCAAACGTTAGCGATGTGAAGGCAAACTCTGCCGTCCGCCAGGACTTCCGCGCGTACGGTAGCCGTGCCATCCGACTCAACTCGCACGCCCACTCCGCTTCCCGTCAGCAGGCACGATGCCTGCCGTATATTTTCCTTCAGGCTGCGGAAATCATTCGTCCCATGCCTGCCTGGGTCCTCACGGCCGTAGAGGAAGAAGTTCTTTGTGTCCTGGGCCCACGGCCCCTGCGGAGTATTGCGGTAGCTTTCAGCCGCTCCGTTCGGCTCTCGCATCGCTGACCCCTGAGGACGACCGATATGGTCAGGTGGATAAGCTGACCACAAAGCCTTCCCGTCCCACGCAAGTTTGCTGATCGAACTGGAAAGTAGGAAGGCAATTCCCATCTCGCTCATGCCCTTCTGCCGGCTGCGCACCGTGTACTGGGTGGTAATCAACCCGTGGCCGTCGATGCGAATCTCGAACTCCGCCCCGAGGTCGTCGCCGCCTCCGCGCCTCTGCATGTAAGCCCCCACAATCTTGATGACCGCAGCGTCGGAGGTGGTCGAGTAACTCATGCCGGACAGCCACCAACGAGGGAGTTCAACGGATCCGAGACTCAGAATCGGCCCACCTTCAAGGATCCGCTTCCCACGAAATGTCCCCCCCGAGATGAGTCCGCTAGCCTTGTCGAATACAACCGCGAAGTCGGGGCCTTGCACAGTGAGCAGATGGGCGTCTTCGGATAGCTTCGGTGCCGGACCTTTTTCCGCCGGGAAAACAATGCTTCGGGCTCCCAGGCGGAGGTTGAACTCGTCAACAAGAATTCCACCAGCTCGGAGGAACTTCAGGTTTAGAACTTCCCCCGATGCCCAGGCGCGGCCAGGGATACTGAGCGTACCCTGCTGGCCGGGCGCCAGACTCAATCCCTGGATCAGCCCGGAATCCTTCCCCACCGTCCAACGGATTTGGAGTTCACTCAGATTGGTGTGGTTGAACCAGTTCTTTATGGGAAGCGTGACAGGGCTGCCGGCGGCCGGCAAGTTAGCGACGTCAACATCCGCGATGCGCACCGGCGAATAAGCCTTTTTGGTAAGCCAATATTCCGGCTTGGGCCTCCGCCACCCATCAATAATTCCCCACTCGCCATATCCGACCGGTCCATCGGGCAGCAGGAAGACTTCATCAAAGCCTCCCCAGATGGCGCCGCCCAGGCAGCCGTCAGCGGTGTAGCAGTTCTCCCAAAAGTCTTTCAGGCTGTGCCCCCAGTAGTTCCGGACTCCCGGATCACGCTTCAAAGTCTCAGCGTTATAACAGGAAACGTGCGCGTATTCGTCGTTGAGCTTGGGATAATCCTTGCTCACCAGATTGCCGTTCCAGGCGGGGTAGTGTTTGCTGAAGAGGTCATAGCAGTCGACACCTCGCGGGACAGTTTCGGGATAACTGAATATGATGGGCCGCGTCGTGTCTGCCTGTTTTGCGTAGTCGTGTTCCTTCTGAAAGTTGGTCCCCCAGGTGCTTTCGTTTCCTAATGACCAGAAGATGACGCACGGATGGCTCCTGTCCCGTTCGATCATTTCGGTGAATTGGTTCAGGTAACGGGAGGTATACTCCGGATCCGACTCCGTACCTCCCGCCATGACCGACCATTGCTGCTGGACAAAACACACAGCCGACTCTTCCTCGACATAAATCCCATGCCGGTCGCAGGCTTCCAGAAAACTCTCCGTCGGGGGGTAGTGAGAGGTTCTCACGAAATTGACATTGGCGTCGCGCAGCAGAATCGCGTCTTTCTCATCCTGCTCGGGAGACGTTCTCCTTCCCCACAGCGGGTGGGTATCGTGCCGGCACACCCCGTGCAGTTTTATCGCGTCTCCGTTGACGTACAGCTTGTTCTTTCGCACTTCAACTTTGCGAAAACCGAACTTTTTTACCAACTTCTCTATCGGACTCTTGTGAAGGGTCAACTCCGCTTCAAGGGTGTAGAGGTTGGGGTGTTCGCAGTCCCATTTCACGGGGGACGAGACGGGAACCTCGATGGAAATCTCCTGCTTGCCCGCTGGGAGGGTCAACGAACTCGGGGTTAAAGTAATCTCCTTCCCTTCGGGGTCCGTCAAACGCAGGTTCAGAGTGACGTCCCGCGTGTCGCCCCTCGCCACGCCGGCCATCACCCTCAGGCGGGCGTCCTTGTAAGTCGAATCAAAATCCGTCTCGACGTGCAACCGCGAGACGTGCGTGGCGGGAAGAATCACCAGGCGCACACTGCGCAGAATCCCGCCGATGTAATGCTTGGCATAGTTGCTGGCATAGGAAATCTCATCGCTACGGTCGGTTACCCCCACCGTGATCCAGGCGGGTTGCCCGGGCGTCACCTTATCAGTGATATCGCAATCCCACGCCGTAAAGCCGCCATGGTGCTCCCTCACGAATTTCCCGTTCACCCAGACCCGAGCGTAACTGTAAACCCCATCAAAGCGCAGTACGATCTTCCTGCCCATCGCCTCGGTAGGAATCTCCACGGATCGCTTATAGGCGAACTCGTTGTCTCTGGCGAAGGGTATCCCCTGCGCAGTCAGTTCGCCCGGGACCGTGATGTCGGTCCATCCGGAAGGATCAACGGCGTTCGTCCAGAACTCAGAAGCAGGGGAGGTGGTTAGCTTCCACGTCCCGGCCAGATCGATGAGAGGCTGGGAAACCCCCGGAACCCCGCTGGGCAATGGAACGATCGTGGGCCTGGGCCACGCTGCATTGGTCGGGGCTTTTCCGCCGGCGGCAGAGGCAGCGCCGGAACCCTGTGGGTCGCCGCCCGGGTTCGCCAGGGCTCTGGCGTCGCCCGCCAGCCACATGGAAGAAAGCGCTGAGCTGCCGAGCTTGACAAATTCTCTTCGGTTGATCATGGCAGGTTCCTCTAAAGACCTCAGGTATGGTTGAGCAGGCCGGCACCCGATGCAGCCTGGACGGCGTAAATCTCCGGACTAATCCCGGTGGATTTGCTGTAGCGCTCGACGACCGCGGCGCGGAAGGAGTCTGTCTCCTCCTCCTCTACGAAGGCCACCATGCAGCCGCCGAATCCCGCGCCCGCCTGGCGCGCGCCGATCACGCCGGGCGCACCCAGCATAGCATCCATCATACCCAGCATATGAGAAGTACAAATCTCGTACAGATCGCGAGCGCCC
>JBELAJ010000223.1:0-12619 GCA_049508935.1 Terriglobia bacterium
TGTCAACGCTTCGCGTCCAGCCTTTCGACTGACCACGCATGACTCGGGGTCGGTGTGGCTCGCTAAGCCTTCACCGTACGGCTCTTCCATCCGCTCCTCCACGCCGGTTTATCCCGGCGCACCTACTCATACCTCAGCGCCACCAGCGGATCGACGCGAGTGGCGCGGCGAGCCGGAATATAGCTGGCCAAGACCGCCACCCCCGTCAGCAGCGCCGCGACGCACACCAGCGTGAGCGGGTCAGTGGGACGGACGCCAAAGAGCATGGACGACAATAACCAGGTTAATCCCGCCGAACCGATCAGGCCCAGGGCCACGCCGCCTAGCGCCAGGGCGATTCCCTGCCGCAGCACCATGCGCAGCACATCTCGCAGGCTGGCTCCCAGCGCCATGCGGATGCCGATTTCGCGGCTGCGCTGCGCGACCGAGTAGGAAACCGTACCGTAGATGCCCACGGCGGCCAGCAGCAGGGCTGAGGCCGCAAACAAGCTGAGCAGCATCAGAATGACGCGCCGCTGGGCCACGGACGTTCGCATGACCTCCCGCATGGTGCGCACATGGTACGCCGGCAGGTTCGGGTCCATCAGGTGAATCTGCTTAAGAACCGCTGGCGCCAGCGCCATCGGGTCGCGCTCGGTTCGGATCACCAGGCTCAGCGCGTTGGTGGGGGACTGCTCTTCGGGCCAGTAGAGGGTGACTCGCGATCGAGCCTCGAGCGTGCGGTAGCGCACGTGACGCACCACGCCCACAACCATCATCCACGGAGCTGTTGACCCTTGGCCTCCCATCTTGACGCGCTTGCCGATGGCGTCTTGATTCGGCCAGTAAGTCTTCGCCATGCTTTCATCAATGATGGCTACGCGAGGCGACGATGCGGCGTCACGGTCGTCGAAGTAGCGGCCGGCCAGAAGCTCGATCTGCATCGCCTTGAAATATCCAGGGCTAACAGGCCGCATATCGGCCTCGGGAGCGGTTTGGTCCGGGGGGACCGCCCGGCTGTCCACGAAGACGGTGCCGGAGGCGTTGGCGCCGCTGAGCGGCAGGATGTCGACCGCCCCCGCCGCCACAACCCCAGGCAGGTGCTGGATGCGATCCAGAAGGTCGTGATAGAAGCCGCCCACCTGTTCCGGCTTTCGGTACGCCTCCTCGGGCAGCGCCACCCGCATGGTGAGGACAGAGTCTGCGTGGAAGCCGGGGTCCACTTCCAGAAGGCGGAGGAGGCTTTTCAGGAGCAGGCCCGAGCCGGTGAGAAGCACCAGGGCGAGCGCCGTCTCGCCCACCACCAGGAGCGGCCGCACGCGTTGAGATAAGGCGCCCGCCGCAGCGCTGGCCTCGCCGGGGCTGCCTTCCTTGAGTGTCGCATAGGGCATGACTCGAGCGGCCTGGATGGCGGGAACGAGTCCAACGAGCACGCCGGTACCTAAGGACAGGGCCATGGTAAACGCCAGCACCCAGCCGTCGAGGGAGGCGCTGGCAACTCGGGGAATGGAAGTGCGGCTCAGGGCCACGGCGGCCTGGAGCGCCCAACTCGCAAGCAGCAGCCCCACCCCGCCCCCTAGAACGCCAAGAAGCAAGCTTTCAGTGACCAACTGCCGGCCCAGGCGCAACGGACTCGCTCCCAGCGCAATGCGGATGCTGATTTCCTTCCGGCGCGCCGAGGCGCGCACCAGCACGAGACCGGCAATATTAGCGCAAGCAACCAGAAGAACGAATCCCACGCCGCCCATGAGAATCCACAACGAAGCTCTCACGTCGCCCACCATCTCCGCGAGCAGGGGGGTCAGGGTAACAGTGAAGTTATATTGCTTATAAGGGTAGTCGCGGCTTCGCTCCGTCATCATTCTTCCGACCATGTCCATGTCCGCCCTCGCCTGCGCCAGAGACACGTGAGGCCGGAGTTCTGCGAGCACTTCGTAATTGTGACTACCCCGGTTATTGGGGCTCAGGTCGCCGGAAGTGAAAGCGAGCGGAGCCCACATCTCAGCCTGATAGGGGTAATCGAAGCCCGGAGGTAAGACGCCGACAATGACGTACGGCTTGCCGTTCGCCACGAGGGTGCGTCCGACCACTTGCGGGTCACTCCCAAAGCGTCGCTGCCATAGGCCGTAACCGAGCAAGAGAACATTGTCGTGTCCCGGATTGGCTTCCTCGGTAGTGAAGACTCGCCCCAGCCGGGCTCCGACTCCCAGCACGGCAAAAAGGCTTGGCGAAACCGCGGCCCCTTCGATGCGCTGCGGAATATCCTGGACGGTGACATTGAAGCTGGCGTCTGAGTATGCCGCCACGCCCGAAAGGCTCTTGTTCAGCTCTTTGATGTCGCGAACCTCCGGCGCCGAGACCCAGTTCCGGTCGTTCGGCAGCCCGATGTCGGTGAAGCGCGTCCAGACCTTCACGAGTCTTTCGGGGTGGGAATACGGCAACGGTCGCAACAGAACGGCGTTGACGATGCTGAACATCGCAGTATTCGCCCCGATGCCCAACGCCAGGGTCAAGACCGCAACCAGCGTGAAGGCGGGGTTCCTGGCCAACATCCGCGCACCAATCCGGAGATCTTGATAGAGCGTTTGCATGTGGGTAGCCCTCCGGGTAAGCTGAGGCAATTTGGCGTCCATTGGCCGCGCCAGCAAATTGCTTTGCAACCACAAGTTGCGCGGGTGGCAGTTCTTGCGCCGCTCTGCGAGTGTCCGATTTTGGGATGCACCGTCCGAACTTGGGACGGCCAGTCTCGGGTTCTGTGACGCCGGCAAACCGGCCGGAGGGCCGAAACTCGCTGGGGGTTCATCCTTATGCACTAACGTACTCCCCTGACACTTTGCCTCTTGCGGGAGGCAAACGACCGGAGTATCCTCCCTGTGGGGGATAAGTGATAGACCTTCCGGCAATCAAATCAAAACAATTGAAGAAGAGGAGGCGTACTATATGCCAACTTTGGCTGTAGTCGAAAAAAATGCATATGAAGCGGCGATGGAGAACTTCGATCTCGCCGCGGATGCGATCGAGCTCGACAATGATGTGCGAAATATGATCAAGTATCCCGAAAGGGTGCTGACCGTCGTCTTGCCGGTTCGGATGGACAACGGGAGGATTCAAGTTTTCCAGGGCTATCGTGTTCAGCACAGCACGTCCCGCGGGCCTGCTAAAGGCGGAATCCGCTATCATCCGCACGTAACGTTGGACGAAGTCAAAGCCCTTGCAACCTGGATGACGTGGAAGTGCGCAGTTGTGAATATCCCATTTGGGGGCGGGAAAGGCGGCGTGACCTGCAATCCGAAGGAGATGTCGCAGGTCGAGCTGGAGCATCTCACTCGCCGTTATGCCAGCGCCATTCTTCCCTTGATCGGCCCGGCGCAGGACATCCCCGCACCGGACGTCTATACCAACTCTCAGGTCATGGCCTGGATCATGGATACGTACAGCATGACGAAGGGCTATCCGATTCCGGGTGTGGTCACCGGCAAACCCATTGCTCTGGGCGGCTCGCTGGGCCGCAACGAAGCTACCGGCCGCGGCGTTTTCTATACCCTCCAATCGGCATGCGAACATCTCCATATTGCGATGAAAGGCGCGAGGGTGGCTGTTCAGGGATTCGGCAATGCTGGTTCCATTGCCGCCCAGTTGCTTCACGCCAATGAGGCTTTCGTGATTGCAGCCAGCGATTCGAAGGGTTGCGTTTACAACGCGAAGGGCCTGGATGTTCCGGCACTGATGGCGTACAAGGAGAAAACCGGCTGCGTGATTGACTTCCCCGGTTCTGAGCCGATTACTCCCGAGCAATTGCTCGCCATGCCTTGTGAGATCCTGGTTCCCGCCGCGCTCGAAAACGCGGTGCAAGGCGAGAACGCCGAAACGCTCCATACGAAGATTGTCGCCGAGGCAGCCAATGGTCCGTTGACCCCCGAAGCAGATCGTATCCTCGAAGCCAAAGGCGTCTTCATTATCCCGGACATCCTCTGCAACGCGGGTGGCGTCACCGTTTCCTATTTTGAATGGGTGCAGGACGAACAGCACCTGTTCTGGGAAGCTCAGGACGTTTACAACCGTCTGGAGCGAGTCATGAAGACCAGCTTCAACGACGTGCTGAAGATCCACCTGACACACAAAGTTGGCATGCGAACCGCTGCGAATATGCTGGGCATCGGCCGGGTGGCAGAAGCCACCACGCTGCGCGGCCTTTATCCGTAACCCTTGAAATCCTTTCTTTCGAGCCGGGAGCTGGATGGCAGCTCCCGGCTTTTTTGTGCGTAGCACAGGCACTCTTGCCTGTGCCCAACACCCGCAGGCAAGAGTGCCTGCGCTACGGAGGTGGCAATGAGCGCTGCTGACGCGGAGAAGGAACTCAGTGTTTATGAATCCATGGCTGCGCGCTTTGACGTGGCCGCCGCCAAATTGCAATTGGACGAGGGCCTCACGAAGTACTTGCGTTCCCCCAACCGGGAGATCATCGTGCACATTCCCGTGTCGATGGACAATCGTCAGCTCAGAGTTTTCGACGGCTACCGTGTGCAGCACAGCTTTGCACGCGGGCCTTGCAAGGGCGGTGTTCGCTACTCGCCTAATGTGACGCTGGACGAGATTCGCGGCTTGGCCGCCGAGATGACCTGGAAATGCGCGGTCGTCAACATCCCCTTTGGCGGCGCCAAGGGCGGCGTTGTCTGCGATCCCGCCCAACTCTCGCACGGAGAACTGGAGCGCATCACCCGGCGCTATACGGCGGAAATCCTTGACTACATCGGGCCGGAGCGCGACGTCCCTGCTCCCGACATGAACACCAACGAGCAGACCATGGCCTGGATCATGGACACCTACTCGATGCACATGCGCCACACCGTGACCGCCAGCGTCACGGGCAAGCCCGTCGACCTGGGCGGCTCGCAGGGCCGGCGCGAAGCCACCGGCCGCGGCTGCATGATCTCGATCGACGAGGCCCTGAAGCGCTTCTCGTGGAAACGCCAGGAAACGCGCGTCATCGTTCAGGGCTTTGGCAACGTCGGCTCGGAGGCCGCGAAACTGCTGCACGAGGAAGGCTACAAAATCATCGGTGTTGCCGACGTGGCCGGCGGAGTCTTCAACACCAACGGGCTCCAGATCCCTGCCCTGCTCGAGTACGCCAAGGAAAACGGCACCGTGAAAGGATTTCCCGGGTCCGAGAGCATTGGCGCGCAGGAGATCCTGGAGCAGGAATGCGAAGTGCTCCTCCCCGCCGCCACCGAAAGCGTCATCACCAGCAAGAACGCTCATAACATCAAGGCCCGCATCCTGGCAGAAGGCGCCAACAGCCCCACCACTCCCCCGGCGGACGCCATCCTGTTTGACCGCGGCGTCTTCGTCATCCCCGATATTTTGGCTAACGCCGGCGGCGTGACGGTTTCCTATTTCGAATGGGTGCAGGATCGGCAGGGTTACTTTTGGCCGGAACTCGTAGTGAATGACCGGCTGAAAAACATCATGGTGGCCGCCTTCGACGAAGTGGTGCACTACGGCGAAAAGCACAAGGTCAATAACCGCATCGCAGCCTACATGCTGGCCATCGACCGCGTCGCCTTCAGCGTCAAACTGCGCGGCATTTACGCGTGAGAAGCTGGGGGGCCCCTACGCCAGTTGATTGTTCTCCCGCAGGCCGGCGCACAGCGAAGAGACGCGTGCGCCAGCCGGCGGGCCCTGCCGGTGCCTACGGCCGGCTGGAACAGAGTCAGCGGTAGGCCTCCCTGCGGTGGAGAATGCGCGCGATTTCCAGAAAGTCGCCTTTGTCGCGAAAGAAGATGCGGTGGTCTTGGGCGCGAAGACGGAGCAAGGGTGGTTGCATGCCACGAAGCTGCTTTACGTTGCCTTCGCCAGTGAACGCATATCGCGCGAGCGTTTTGAGTATCTGTAAGGCGACAGGCTGGTTTATGCCTCGCAGGTCAGACCTGGCACGCTCGGTCCAAACTATGCGCTTAGCCATTGCGGCGTGAGGGCTCTCCGCGTGCAGGTTCAGCGCCCATTTTTTCCCAATCGTTGCTCGTCAATCCGAAATCCGCCAGAATCTCCTCGTGCGGGATGGGCGCGTGCTCCTTGAGCCAATCGTCCGCTTCGGCAATCGCTTTCGCTTCGGCCTTACTCAGAGTGTCGCGGTCCTCCTCCGGCGGAACCATTGTCTCCAGCAGGTGGACCACAGCGGCAAGCTGCGCCGGGGCCAGTTGGTCGAGTAATAGGTGGGCGTGTTCTAGATCAGTCTGCATACTTCAACTAGTATACACGGACGTGAACACAATGCTAGCGTCAACTCGGGCTGGCGCATAGCGAAGCCATGCGGTTCGTAGCGTCGCGCCCCGACGGTTCGCAGGGCCGAGCCCTGCCCCAGCCGGACTTCTCTACTCACTGCGTTTCACCGGCCGTCGGTGCGGCGTCTTCGGACCGCGAGTCTGACATTAGCGCCTCGGCGATCTTTCGAATGGTGTCTTCGATCTCGGTTCGCTCTTCCACTGACAACTCTAAAACGTGGTCCTCGCCTAGCTTCGCGTGGGTGACCTTTGCAGTCCGGGCATGGACAACCGCGAGCAAGCCCATCACGCTCCTAACAAACGTCCTCCTCGGCGATGGATCAGGCAATACGACATAGGCACTGAGCTCGCGACACCTAGCCGAAATCCTGTCTTCTGTAAAGCTCAGCGGCGTGAACTCGTGGGCAAACTCGTTTCGGATCTTCCTGATTAGGTGCATTTCACGGCGCGCGACGGGGCCTACGTATCCGAGGAGGTAAGCAAATTCGATCCGGGAGAAAAATGTGCTAAGCGATCCGTTGGCGTCCTTGAAAACGGAATCGCAAGCCTTACTATCATCAACAAAATGTGCGCGTAACAACTCACTTAATTGAGTGGACAGAAACTCGGCGGCCATGAGAGCGCACCCCCGATCAGTCTCAGCGGATAGGCTGTGTCGAAATTCCATTACGACACTGAGCCTGGGGAGTACGAAATCGTCTGTATCGGCTTGCATGACAACAGGACCCTCGCAAACACTGTATTATACAGCCGCCGGCCGTTGCAAAGCGCAGCTCTGCGTGTCAGAGGGTAACTGTCAACTGATCCGCCTGCGAATTGCGGTGCGGAGGCGGACGGGGCCGACTAAGCCCGATACTAGCAGCGGCGAGTCCTTTGTGTAGTGCTTCCAGGTGGCGAAAGTGACTCGTCCGCCGGGCGGCTTGGGCTTGCCTTCGGTGAACCACTGCGGGATGACCTTGATGGCGCCGTCCGGGCCGTATTCGTTTTCGGGCGGCAGCTGCTCGTCGCCGATCAGGCGATTGACCCACTGGTTGGTCACCAGGACCTCGAGCTTGTTGTCGCCGCGCTGCGCAGCGCCTGTGATGTCGACGCGGAAGGGCGGCTTCCAGAGCAACCCGAGAGCCTTGTCGTTCAAGCGAACTTGAGCGACGGCGTGCACCCAGCCGAGGTCCAGGAAGAGGCGCTGCTCGCCTGACGGCGCGCCGGGCGAAAGCGTGATTTGCTTCGAATACGTCGCCGTGCCGGAGAAGTACTTCACGCCTGGCTCGGAGTGTTTGTGCAGCGAAATCAGCTCGGGCAGCGTGACCTCGGGCGGCGCACCGAGGTTGGGCGGGAAGCTCACCTGCCACGGCCCTGCCACCTCCATGGGCTTGCCAATGCCGGAAATCTTCACAGTTGATTTTCCCGCGCCTTGCAAGGTGTAACTGCCATCCTGCCAGAAGAGCAATTCGGAATTTGGGCCGCCGGGCCATTCGACGGCAGGAGGCTCGATGGGGCCGGGGCTGGGCCGCGCGGCCAACTCGCGGATGCGGTCCTGACTCAACGCTTCTTTGAAAAGTTCCGGCTCGCTCATGTCGCCGTCGAAGTATTCCGCCCCGTCGCGCTCACTGGCGTCGCGTACGCCGGGATGAACGACCGCGCCGGAAGGCTCAGCCTGGCCGACCAGCTTGCCGTCCACGTAGACTGCGGGAGCGCCGGCTTTATAGACCAGCGCCACGTGCGCCCAGCCTGAAATCGCAATCGGCGTCGAAAGCACGGTGCGCCAATTGGCGCGATCGCGCTCGAGCACCGCGATCAGGTTGCGCCCTGCGAGCAGTCCGCAGGAAACATGCCCGGAACCGTACACCGCATCGCCCTGGGGAGGCGAGAGCACCAGGCTGCGGTTGGGCACGTCAGTGTTCTTATCACCTTTGGCGGTCTGGTAACTATCGAGATCGGGCTTGATCCAAACACTCACCGTGAAATCGTTCCTGACATCGCGTTGGTTGCCGGCTTTGAACACCGGGAAGGGATTGGTTGCCGCGATTGACTTGCCATCCTTGGAAATGCCGCGCAGGTGGGGCCCAGTCGCTGCGGATCGAAATACCACGAGTACCGATTGCGCGGGGCTGAGTTCGAGCGCCACGCGAGTCCCGGCATCTGAGGCGTCGTAGATTTCGAGATTCGTGATCTCGCCGGTTTCAGGGTTCCAGAGTTCGGGCCGCTTACCTTTGACGCGGAAAGTGCAGACCACGTCTTCCGGCCGCCGGCGGAGGTTGGCTACGAAGTAGACTTCTGCGCCTTCCACGCGGCGATGCATGAAGTTGATAGCCGCGTCGCCGGAGCGCGACGTGATGGCGCAATCGGGTTTGATGCCCAGCCTTTCGAGCACCGCCGCCATGGGCAGTCCCCAGAACACACGGCCCTGGCCGTAATTGCGTTCGGTCGAGGTCTTGCCGTCGAGATCGCCCCAGACTTCATCGGCGATCTGGCGCAATTCCGAGTCGCTCGATGGATACTGGGTTAGGCCGGGATTCGCTTGCGGCTTCGGGCCTACCACGGCGGCGCCTTCCTTCACCATGTCGCGCACTTTGCGCAGCACGTCGAGATTGAGGCGCGGATCCTCGGGCAGAACCAGCACGCGATAGCTTAAGCCGTCGGGGAACACGATGGCGCCGTTCTCAGTTTTCATGCGGGTCAGGATAGCCTCTTCGTTCGCAACATCGTAGTAGTAGCCCTCCGGAGGCGTGGGCTTCAACTGTTCGGGGTAGACGGGCGTATCCACGGGGACCTCGACGCCGATATAGTAAATGAGGTCGGCCACCAGCGTTCCCTGGCGCAGCATGTTCTGTGCGCGGGCCGCATAGCTGTACCAGCCCACGAGCGAGTCGTAAAGAGTATTGGTGCGGTCGTTCTCCCAGCCCCACGGTCCCATGGTCATGCCGGGCAGCGCTGTCGGGGGATGAGGCTGCATGGCATTGCGATGGAAGATGTACTGATTGAGGCCCTGCGCGTACATCAAATCGCCCTGCCCTTTCATCTGGTAAGGATAGTTCTGCCACTTGGCGAAGACTTCGTCGCCGGTGAACGATTCGCAGCCGACCACGGGTTTGCCAAAAACGTGTCCTATGGAACCGGCGAGCTTCACGCTGTAGTTGTTATTTCCCTGCCCCACCCAGAACTCGCCCATCGGCACGTCGAGGTGCGAGCCGCTTTGAATTTCCTCGAAGGGCCCGCCGCTGTAAGGCTCGGCGTAGGCTTTGAGCTTGTTCTCGCGGCAGCGCTCGGCGAAGCGGCCATAGTAATAGTCACCCATCAGGTCCGCGCAGGTGCGGCGAATATCCCAGAGGAAGCGATCAGAGATTTCGGCGCTCTCCACCACGCGGCCGGTCATGGCGGGCAGGTACTTCACCAGTTCGTAGCCTCGCCGTTTCGCGAACTCCTGCGGAAATTCAGGCGTCCAGTTCTGCATTCCGGTTTCGTAGCTGTCGATGAGGCCGCCGGCGAGTCCCTGCGCCGCCAGCGGGCCGAGCGCCTCGAGCAATTCTCCAAAGAAGTGGTCGAAGTGATAATCGTAAGCCTCGCGGCTGTACTTGTCGCACTCGAGGCCCCAGCCGCCATCGGGCGCGGGGTGGTTCTGAACACCGGTGGTGGTCTGGCCGATGCGCAGCACCATCCACGTGCCTTCCGGCGCGTCCCAGGTCAACCGGTCCTCGCTGTCCAGATGCTGAGTGATGTCGACGACTTTGGAGGGATCGATGACTGAGCCACGGGGGATCCCAACCGTATCGGGCCCGTAGCCGGGCGTGCGAGTGAAGTTGGCCTTCTTCGTCCAATGCGGAAGGCGCGCCGCGCCGCTCAGGCGCATGTCGGTGATGCGCGCGGCATGCCACGTGAGCATGCGGTAGAATTTTGCCCGCGCGGCGGGGAAACTTGCGGTTTCGGGGAACTCCACGGACTCATCTCCGCTGTCGCCCCAGTCAAGGTCCGAGACTTTGCGGAACTCGACTCCGTCGTCGGAGACTTCCAGCCACAGGGGCGTCTGCTCGTGTTCGTGCGAAGGAGGCGGCGCGTCGGTTATGGGAACTCCGTAAGCCGTGAGCGAGCGCACTTCGAACGGCTCGGAGAATTCGAGCAGGAGGAACGCAGGCTTGTCCGCGGTGGGGCGAAGCTCGACTCCGATACGGCGATCGGCGTAAATCAAGACGCCCCGGTCCACCGCGCCGGCGTTGGTGCTGGCGCGCTCGAGCGTGTCTTCCCAAGCGTGAGTTTCACCCTCGAGCGCTGGGAAAGCCAGCACGAAAGCGTCGCGATAGTAACCCAGCTTGGTAAGCGGCTGCTTCAGATTGGTGACCACGCGCTGGCCGCCTCGCACCAGCGTCTCGCTCCAGGTAAACTGTTTCATCGACAACTCGGGGGTAATCCACGGGCCGCCGCTCGAAGACCATCCGGGGCAGTTCATGATGTCGAATTCCATGCCCAGGCGCTCGGCTTCCTTGGCCGCGTGATGGAGCAGGCGCGTGTGCTCGGTGCTGCTGTAGTCCACGGGGCCTTTGGGGATGCCCGTGCCAACTTGGAAAATCTGAAAGCCGCGAATGCCCACACGCTTCATCGCCTCGAGGTCGAGCGTGATCCCCTCTGCCGTAATGTTGCCGTTCATCCAGTGCCACCAAGTCTTGCAATGGGCGCCCGGCGGCGGCTCGCGGAACGCCGTTTCAAGCCTGCCTGCCGTCTCCGCGCCGAGATTGACCTTCGGCCTGATGCCGATGAGCGTTACCGCACCTGCTGCCACACTCTGAATGAATGTTCGTCGTTTCATGTGAATTCGCTCCTCCTGTGGCTGTCCCCGCGAGGCTGTTCCCAGGCCACCTGCAAGGAAACTCAATGTGTCTCGTGTCGGGAAAAGCTACCTCCCTTCGCAAAGAAAGTAAAGCGGTTTTGCGGGACTTCAACACACGACCCACGGCGCAACGAGAGCCCTCTCCCTGGGGAGAGGGTGTCCGGCGACGGCGCTTTCTTCAGCCGCCGCCGGACGGGTGAGGGGTTTCTTGCCGCTTCGTAACCGACGGAAACAACGATTTCAAATGGCAAACGGCAAATGGCAAAATTCAAATGGTTCGAAAACTGCCGGTTTTTCAAATCCTAAACCACTTGCCATTTGACCTTTGCCATTTGCCGTTTGAACTGTTTTTGCGGAATTTGATTTGACTCTTGACCGGTTCTGATGATTCTCCAACCGACCCCTCACCCGTCACGCTCCGGCAGGTGAAAACGCCGGAGCGTGACACCCTCTCCCCACGGGAGAGGGCTCTCGATTCAGATTGGGAAGGCGTCGATCAGCTCGCGATGTCGCAATCGGCTATAATCGTCTGCTGAATTTGACCCTGGCGAGAATGCATGAAGCGAAATCCTGGTGAATCAAGACATCTAATTTTCCCTCGCATCGGCTGCTTACTGGTGTATTTCATCCTGCTCGGGTTCTGTCAGGGCCATTCCTTCGCCCAGCAAAGTCAAGCGACTGATTCGAAGCCCCCCGCGACTTCGGACCAGGCTCCGGCCGCGCAGAACCAAAATCCCCCGCAAGACCAAACCGCTTCGGAATCGAAGTCGAGCGGCGGCGCCCGCTTGTCGAAGCAGGAAGTATCGACTTTGCCGCTGAATAAGCGCGACTTCAGCGCTTTACTTTTGCTCGCCGCCGGCACCATGACCGATACCAACGGCGCGGCAAACTTCACGCAGCAATTCGCGGTGAACGGCCAACGCGGCGTAACCACGGTCTTCGCCATGGACGGGATCGACACCACCGACCCGGAAATGGGCGGATCGACTTTCTCCAATTTCAACGTCGACGCCATTCAGGAAGTGCGCTCGAGTTCCGGGGTGATGCCCGCGGAAATCGGCCACGGCGCCGCGGGCTTCACTGAGATCATCACTCGGACAGGGACCGATGATCTGCACGGCTCAGTTTTCGAATTCCTGCGTAACTCGGCGCTCGACTCCCGCAACTTTTTCGACGAACGCAGTCCGGTCAGCCCCGGGCGCCTGCCACACTTCGTGCGCAACGAATTCGGCTTCACGCTCGGGGGTCCCGTTGTGATCCCAGGCCTCTACAACGGCCGCAATCGAACTTATTTCTTCGGTCAATACCAGGGGTTCCGGCAGGTCTTGGGGACCACGCAGGTGCTTTCGGTTCCAACCGTGCTGGAGCGCAAAGGCGTGGATACCACCGCTTTCCCTGGCGACACCTTGCTGGTCCCCGTGAACCCGCAGATCGCCGCCGTGCTGGCCCGCTACCCGTTGCCCGATGACCCCCAAGGCCCGTTTGGAGACCGCACTTACGCCGCTCCCGCACCGGTCACGACCAATACTGACCAATTCTC
>JBELAJ010000224.1:0-12613 GCA_049508935.1 Terriglobia bacterium
CGCGAACTGGCGAAGATCGGCAAACCCGTCGATCGCGGCGAGTGGGGGATGACTCCACCCACCGTAAATGCATATTACGATCCGCAAATGAACGACATCAATTTTCCGGCCGGGGTTCTGCAGCCACCGCTCTTCGACCCCAGGATGGACGACGCTCCGAATTATGGCAACACAGGAGGCACGATCGGTCACGAGTTGACCCACGGCTTCGATGACGAGGGTCGCCAGTTCGATGCCCAGGGAAACCTGCGCGATTGGTGGACGAAACAAGACGCCGCGCACTTTGACGAGCGGATCGCCTGTGTTCGGCAACAGTACGCGCAGTATATCGTCGTTGATGATATCCACATCAACAGTAAACTAACGAGCGGCGAAGACGTGGCTGATCTTGGCGGGTTGTTGCTCGCCTACATCGCCTGGAAAAATGAGACCAAAGGCCAGAACCTGAAGCCCATCGACGGATTCACCCCCGAGCAGCGGTTCTTCATCGGCTACGGACAGTGGGCCTGTGAAAATGAGCGCCCTGAAAATCTGCGGTTGAGTGCCACCATCAATCCGCACTCGCCCGGTAAATACCGCGTAAATGGCATTGTTTCCGACCTGCCCCAATTTCAGCAGGCATTCGGCTGCAAGGCGGGCCAGCGGATGATGCGGACCAAGATGTGCCGAGTGTGGTAGTCAGGCGGACTCCAAGGGCAACCCTTGTGGTTGCTCGGAGGGCTGCCGCCAGGCCGGATTCTGCAACGAGGCGTCAGCCTGAACGGCGCAAGTTGGGCCGCAAAGTTAGGGAGCCGTCGGCGTTCAGCCCTTGATGGCACGCCCAGCGAAGGGAGTGCCGAACACCCTTTACCTCAAGTTCTGCTTGAAGTTTTAAGCTTTTCCAATCAACGCCCTTGGGAAGTGCGAATTGCGCCTGCCGGATTTTCCCCGGCAAGGGGTATCCGGGGTCAAGGCTTCCCCCGGCCATCACTTGGCCGTCGCCACCCGTCAAATAAATGCGGAGAGCGCCAGGAACGCCCGCGCAACCGTCATTGGCGAAACCAACGACCAATCCTTGGCGATCCTTCTCCTCATATTGCCAGATGAATGAAGGCCGCACGCGGTAACCGATGCGCCGGCTGATCTGGTCGATGCCCTGCGGGTATTGATGGTAGTAGCGCAGGATATTATCGGCGCTGATCTTGTGAAAATTCCAAAGCGACCAGTAATTTGGGCCGAGGTCGATCACGTGCGCGATAACGTTATCAGTGTAGGTAATCCCATCCTGGATGTGGAGAGACGCCGGTGTGCCGTCGGACATTCCCACTTCGACCACGGCCCCGACCCACGGCGGCCGGTTACTCAGCGTTTCAATCTGCTCGTTCTCGATGAAAATCGTATCGGTGCGTAGCCAGTTCCCCGACCTGACGGTGCGATCGACAAGCTCGGAGTTACCCACGCGGCTGAAATCAGGCTGGGTGTTGGTCACCAGCGGCGTGCGGCGCCAACGCTCAGACTGGACTTCGAACATCTTGATCCAGGTTTGCTCGGCCGTGGGATAGTCAGGAAAAGGGTTGTTCTGAAACGGCCAGGTGTGGCCTTCGCCCCAGAAGCCATACATGAAGGTGTCCATGAATTCGATCTGCGGGCTGCCATCCAGTTCCGCAGCAAGCAACTCGTTCAGTTCCCGATAACAATCTTGAAAAAAGGGGTGATCATAACGAGGTTCGTAATAGGCAGATTTCCTGCGTGGGCCCTCGAGCCCCGTTCTCCACTCGCCGATCAATTTCACCATGGGAACTTTTTCGAGGACGAAATCCGGCAATGCCTCTTCCGCATAATCGGGCGCCCGCATCTGGATTCGAAATCCAATCCGCTTGTTATAGCGCTTCGCCAGATCGAAAGTGAGTTTCCAGTAGTCAGGGAAATCAAGCCGTCCGCGGCGCTGCTGCACTTCCCGCCAGGTCGGCCGCAGATAGAGCTTCTCACCCAAGGGAAGCTTCACGAGGTCTTCGATCGCCTGTGGAATGTTATCGGATTTAATCTCCGCCGTCCCCATGTCTGCGGTGATGTAAGTAATGAGCCCTTTACCATAGTTGGGCACAACCTCGCTCGAGGGAGTCGTGGCCATCACTACGTCGCCGCCCGGAAACACTGCTTCCGGCGGATATTGCGGGAACGGGCCTTGATCCAGACGATCCGTGATCTTCGGTCCCGAGCCAAAATCGTATTTATCCCAGTTGTGCGAAGGGACGAAGGGGCGACCGTTTCCTGCGCTAAGCCCTGTGATCGTGGCAGCCATCGCTCCGGTTTTGAAGAACCGTCGCCGGTCCATGATGCGCACTCCTTTCGAATTCGGTCTTCCCGAGCGGCCCCCTCACCCGTCCCGCGGCGGCTGATGAAAGCGCCGTCGCGGGCCACCCTCTCCCCCAAGGGGGCGAGGGATACATTCTCGGAACCATCTCTCGAGGAAGAGGAGTATTCTGCCTTCTCCTTCTGTTACCACCCTCCGCGGGCTTCGAGCTTTGCTGTTTCCTCTCCAATCCGCTTCCACGCTCGCTCCACATGCTGCGCCTCGGTATATGTCTGTCCCACGCAGAAACGGATGATGAAACGGCCGTTCAGCTTCGTGTGCGTCAAGTAGAGATCGCCGCTTCGATTGAGAGCATCCAGCAGCGCCTCATTGAAGGCGTCCCCGGCGCGGTGACGAAAACAAACGAGATTCAAGGGGGCAGGCGCGGCCAGCTCAAATCGCTGGTCCTGCTGTACCCAAGAGGCAAACTGCTGGGCCAGCGCCACGTGGCGGCGAATCTGGTAACGCAGGCCCTCCACGCCATAGTGACGGATTACGAACCAGAGCTTCAGAGCGCGAAAGCGCCTGCCCAGCGGCACCTGCCAGTCGCGATAGTCAAAGACTGCGCCTGATTCAGTGGCTCGGTTGCGAAGGTAGTCCGGCAGAATGGATAAGGCGTCGATCAACTCCTTTCGCCGCGCCACATAGAAGCAGTCGCAGTCGAAATTCGTGAACATCCACTTGTGGGGGTTGAAACAATAGCTGTCCGCAAATTCAAGGCCCTCGTTGATGTACCGGAACTCGGGACAGAGCGCGGCGGTGCCGGCCATGGCGGAATCCACGTGCAGCCAGATGCCGCGTTCCTTCGAGATGCGCCCGATTTGCGGCAAGGGGTCGACGGCGTTTGAAGAGGTGGTTCCGACGGTGGCGCAGACGATGCAAGGCACCTTGCCGGCTTGCCGGTCGAGAGCGATTTGCGCGGCCAGAGCCTCCGGGCGCATGGCCAGGTTGGCGTCAACATCAATGTGCCGTAAGTTCTGGTCTCCAAGCCCAGCGATTCTGATGGCCTTTTCAATTGACGAGTGAGCTTGCGGCGAGGCATAGGCGACCAGATCACCCTTGCACCCTTGCTTATTGCTGGCATAGCCGGTCGCTCGTTCGCGCGCAGCAAGAATCGCGCACAGTGTCGCGCTGGAAGCGCTGTCCTGGATAACTCCACCACCCGTCGAAGTGGAGGAGAACTTCTCCGGCAACCCTAACATCTGAACGAGCCAGTCGAGCACGTGAGTCTCAAGTTCCGTGCAGGCGGGACTTGTGGCCCATAACATCCCCTGAACACCAAGCCCTGACGACAGCAGGTCGCCGAGGATGGCGGGAGCCGACGCGTTGCAGGGGAAGAAGGCGAAAAAATTCGGTGACTGCCAGTGTGTTATTCCGGGCAGGATCAGCTTCTCAATATCGCGCAGCAGGGACTCGAACGGCTCGCCATCCATCGGCGCTTCCTTCGGAAGTGCGGCCCGGATCTCGCCTGGCTTAACCTGCGACAACACCGGGAAAGACTCGATGCGCTCATAATAATCCGCGATCCAATCGATCACCGCCCGGCCGTTTCGACGGAACTCCTCGATACCCATGTGGTAGGTTTTCTGGTTCGACATCCTGCACTCCTTGGTCCGTCGCCCGTTGGCCGTGGTCGGTCGCCCGGCAGCCCTTGGAGTATACAACACCCGCGCTATTTTCGGTCCCACTCCGAGGATTAGCGGAAATCCGGGAAGGCGGTTCATCGGCGCCTTCAGTCTAGTTCTGCGAGGAGGTCGCCCGGTGACGAAGCCGATAGATTCACCACAGAGGGCGCACCGCGCAAAGAAGCAGAGTTATCTATGAGTTGCTTTGACGGCGCTCCCTGCCTATCATAGTTGAGTAAGAACCTTCTGAAGGGCTGACTACAATATCAAACGCTGAGGCTCCCATGATTCTCCCTCTCACCCCGGTGCGGTTGAAACGGCACGCTGCGCAGGTTTTCGGCAACAAGGAGGGCGTGGTCTGCGACCGGAATCGGTTTACGTACCGCGAGTTCAACCAGCGCTGTGACCGGCTTTCGAACGCCCTACTGAAGCTCGGAATACAGAAGGGCAACCGTGTTGCCTACCTGAGCTTCAATTGCCACCGGTTGCTGGAAGCTTACTTTGGTGTGCCCCAGATCGGAGCCATTCTTCTGCCCCTGAACATTCGGTTGAGCCCGGAAGAGCTTGTTTATATCCTGAACGACGCTGAGCCGCGAGTTTTGTTCTTCGATCCGGAATTCATTCCCCTGGTGGAAGCGCTAAAGTCACAAGTGAAGTCCGTTGAGTACTACATCCCTTTGAGAGATACCAAGCCGGCCTGGGCTTACCCCAAGTTCTATGACGAACTGCTCGCCGAGGCGGAGCCTGCGGAAATTGACTATCGCGGGATCGATGAAAACTCTGTTGCCGAACTCTTTTACACCAGCGGCACGACTGCCTATCCGAAAGGGGTGATGCTGACGCACCGCAACCTTTATCTGCACGCTCTCTACACGGCCATAGCATTGAATGGGAATGACTGCGAGGTCCACCTCTACACGGTTCCGCTTTTCCACGTCAACAGTTGGGGCGCTCCGCACATCATCACCCTCGGCGGTGGCCAGCACGTCATGATCAAGAAGTTTGACCCGCTTACCGTGATGGAGTTGATCCAGCGCGAACGCGTCACTCGTCTCCAGGTTGTGGCTACGATGGTCATCGCCATGCTCAATCACCCGGATTTTTCGAAATATGACTTGAGCAGTGTGAAGGAAATCATGATGGGCGGAGCGCCAACCAGTACGGCGCTCGTCCGCGAGACTGAGCGGCGAATGCCAGGCTGCCGAGCCATCGGCGGTTACGGCCTGACGGAGACTTCGCCAGTCCTCACGCTGGCCCGCCGGAAGGCGCATTGCGCGGGCGACCCGGAAGAATTACAGATACGCCGCCAGGCTACCGCAGGGTACGCTTTTGCAGGCTCGGAGATCCGCGTGGTAACACCGGAGGGGCGCGACGTCAAACCGGATGCGGCGGAAGTTGGAGAGGTCGTGGTGAGAGGCGACGTGGTTATGGAGGGCTATTGGCGGCAGCCGGAGGCCACTTCTAACGTCATCCACGACGACTGGTTTCACACCGGCGACTTGGCCACCATCGACGAGGAAGGCTATATCCTCATCGTGGACCGCGGCAAGGACATGATCCTGAGCGGCGGCGAGAATATCGCCTCGGCGGAAATCGAACGGGTCATCTACAGCCATCCGGCCGTCATGGAATGCGCAGTCATCGCCGTTCCCGACGACACTTGGGGTGAAGTGCCGAGAGCCATTGTCACGCTGAAGCCCGGGCAACGAGCCACCGACACGGAAATCATCGCTCACTGCCGTCAGCACTTGGCAGCCTATAAAGCCCCCAAAACGGTGGAAATCGTGGAAAGCCTTCCCAAAGGCGGCACGGGAAAAATCCTCAAGCGCGTGCTGCGTGAAAAATACTGGCAAGGCCGCCCGCGGCGCGTGCAATGAATCAGGAACGGGATCGGCTGGGTCTTTGGTGGGGATTTCTAGCAAACCGAGGACCCACAAATCAGGTGCGCGCTACCTTGCTCAAACAAATGGCTCATTATGCTAAACTCTTTCCAGAAGAACTCTGAGGAGGGGTGGACTCATGATCACCCGCCTGCGTGCCGAGAATTTTAAGTCATGGAGGGATACGGGCGACCTGCGCCTGGGCCGCCTCACAGGGCTCTTTGGAACTAATAGCTCGGGAAAGACAAGCATTCTCCAGATCTTGCCCTTGCTCAAACAGACTGCCGAGTATCCTGACCGCAACAGAGTTCTCTACACTGGCAAAGATGATTCACTGGTGTACCTGGGTACGTTCCCAGAGATCCTCCACAGGCATCGAGCGGACGCCGCTTTGAGCGTGTCTTTCACATGGGCTCACACGGAACCGCTCTCGATGATGTACCTCGGTACCCTGAGTGACGGAACAATGGGCGAACGGGAGATTTCTTTCCACACGTCGGTCATCTGGAAGGATGAAGGCCCCGTAGTGGATTTCTTCGAGTACGAGCTTCCGCGCGAGGTGTTCGGGATGCGCCGAGGCGAAGAGGGTACCTACGAGCTAGTTTATCGGCGTCGAGCCCTGTCCCCGGAAGAACTGCATCTGGGGACCGAGGAGTATGATCGCATTGGCACTGGCCCGGGCCTTAGAATTCCCGCCGCGTCGCCGGTAAAATGCTACGGCTTTCCGCCGAACGCCTCCCTATACCTGGGTGGCTCCCGTGATCGCCTGCCAGAGTTGCAGCTTGCATTCGAGAACCTCTTCGCGAAGGTGCACTACCTTGGGCCGCTTCGCTCGTATCCCCAGCGGGTGTATGAGTGGGGGGGAGAGAAGCCGCTGGACGCAGGATGGGATGGAGAGCAAGCAATTCCGGCCCTGCTGGCTTCGAAAACAGTGACTCAGGTCGCGGAATGGTTGAAACAGATGGGTCTGATCTACTCCTTCAGGCTGCAGCCCGTGGGCGAATCGCAAACAATCTACCAGTGCCACGTCAAAGTAACACCCACCGCAACCGAAGTGCTTCTTCCCGACGTCGGATTTGGAGTGTCTCAAATACTGCCAGTTCTGGCCAATTGCGCGCTGCTTCCGGAAGGCTCAACGCTCCTTCTTGAGCAGCCGGAAATACATCTGCATCCTTTCGCTCAAGCCGCTTTGGCAGACGTCCTGATCGATGCGATTACGAACCGGAACTTGCAGATTATCGTGGAAAGCCATAGTGAGCACCTCCTGCGGAGAATTCAGCGGCGGATCGCGAGAGAAATTCTCAAACCAGACGACACCGCCCTATATTTTTGTAAGCTTGAGAATGGAACCTCCGCCATCGAAGAACTCGACGTTAATACATACGGTTACATCACAAATTGGCCAAAGAATTTTTTTGGTGACGAAATGGGCGAGCTTGGTGACATGACGATTGCAGCCATGGAGCGGCAGAAGGCAGGCATCAAATAACAGTCATTGTGGATACCAACGTAGGCGTTGCGGCAAACGGACGAGGGCAGAGTCCTCAAGCTTCCAACGATTGTGTCATCGCTTGCGTGCGGCAGCTGGAAGGAATTAAGGCCTCGGGGAGAATCGTTTTGGATGAAGGCCATCGGATACTTTCTGAATATCAGGAAAACTTACGATCCGATGGGGATCCAGGCGATGGTGATGCATTCCTAAAATGGGTGCACGACAATCAGTGGAATCCCCAATATTGTGACCGAGTACGCATCACCCCGACAGATGATGGTTCCAGCTTTGTTGAGTTTCCCGATGACCCTGAATTGGCGGCTTTCGACCGGTCAGATCGTAAGTTCGTTGCCGCCGCACGCGCTCACCCAGACTCTCCGCCAATTCTAAATGCCGTGGACACGGACTGGTGGATTTTCAGAAACGCACTCGGGCGTAATGGTGTCACAGTGGAGTTCCTGTGCGGAAGAGACGTACGAGAGATGGCTGAACGTAGAGGTCATCGTCAGCCGTAGCGGCATGAGCGCCCCGCGGGGCGGGAGCGCGCGAACGGCGCGCTCAGAGCGCCGGGGCAAGCGCCCGGAGGCCCTCAGCGATGGCGCGCCCGATGTTGGCGATGAGGTCCGGCCTGCCATTGACCGCGTAAAGGCGGGGTGTTATCGCCCAAATCTCGCGAATGATGCGGCGCGGGACGAGCTCGGCTCCACCCCGGCGTTGCGCCAACGCCGTCACCAGCATTGGCAGGACCTTATCGCTGAGGCGCAACGCCGTGTCCACCACAAAAAGCGTCAGGTCAGGCCGAAGCAGGCACACCCGGTCGAAGAATGCGGCCACTTCACGGGTGGAGAGGTTTTTGGGAGGAGAGGACTTCAGCTCGACGTAGACCAGTTTGCCTTCCGCCGCCGCCACTACGTCCAAGTCGCCGCCCACGCCCCGCGCGTGAAGCCTCACTCCCGACGCCACGTCGAAACCTAGCCTCCGGCTGAGTTCGCGCGCCACATACCACTCGAGCGTTCCGCCAAAGCTCTTTGCGGGCCGGAGCAGCCGGTAGCGGCCTCGCGGTAGCCGCTTGGCCAGCCCCAAATCGACCAGCGACTCAGCGCATGCCTCGGCTTGCGCCGCCTCAAGGTATTGTGTCGCCTGAGTGGGCGCAAACCCCTGCGCCTTCTGAATCGCCCCACGGAGAAAGAGGCGGAAGGCATAATGGCGAAGCTGCTTCGCGAGTCGCTCCGCGGTTGCCTCGTCCGGATTGTCCGTGAACGGCACGTCGAGTTTAGCTTGCGAAGGCCGAAACCCCCTGCGAACCAGCATGGCCAGTGCTTCGCCACGGGGTACCACCGCGCCTTGATTGCTGCGAGGACGGTCCGCGGCTGCCGCCAACTCGATCTCACGAGCTGTGGGGAGTTTTCGCGTACCCATTCGCCGGTATCTTCCGCCTCTCTCCGCACGTCTCGCGATTGAACGCCAGTCTATCCTTCGTTGCGGTAATCGAGCGCGGCAACCATCGGCCGGGCGTCGCGCCAATTGGCTTCAACTTTAACGTAGAGTTCGAGGAAGACTCTTGGCGGAAACAACCGTTCCAATTCCCGGCGCGCCTCGATGCCAATCTGCTTCAACATCTCGCCCCCCGCGCCGATAATGATTGGCTTCTGCGACTCCCGTTCCACCAGGACGCTGGCATGGATTCGCGTGATGTTCTCGCCTTCCTCGAAGTTGTCGATGATGACGGCAGTCGCGTAGGGAAGCTCCTGCCGAGTATGGAGGATGATCTTCTCTCGAATGATTTCCGATGCCAGAAAGCGTTCCGGCTGATCCGTGTACATCTCGGGTGGGAAATAGTGCGGACCCTCGGGCAGCAGCCTTACAACGGCGTCCACAAGCTCAGTCAGCCCTTCGTCCTTGAGGGCTGAGACCGGCATGATCTCCTCGAAATTATACAACCCGGAGTAGAGCTGCATGAGAGGCAAGAGTTTGAGCTTCCTGATTCGATCGATTTTATTGAGCGCCAGGATGGCCCGCGGCGCGTACTCTTTGAGCAGTCCCACGGCAAACGCGTCTCCATGCCCGAAGCGCTCCGAGGCATCGACGATCAGGATCGCCAAGTCCCGTTCCGTAAGCGCCTCACGAACGAAGGTCATCATTTGTTCATTGAGGCGGGAATGCGGGCGATGAATGCCGGGCGTGTCCATGAGCACGATCTGAGCTGGGGGACGATTGACGATTCCCAGAATTCGGTTGCGTGTGGTTTGCGGCACCGCGGTGACGATGGAAACCTTGGTTCCAACCAGGGCATTGACCAACGTGCTCTTGCCGGCGTTTGGCCTTCCGACGACAGCCACAAATCCGGATTTAGTGGGCACCGCCATGGTCTGCAGCCGCCTGGGTGTCTTGCGGGGTAAGCGTCAGGCGGACCTTCAATACGGTCCGCTTGTTGGCTTCCAGGACTTCGATAATCACCCCGTTTTCCTGAACTTTCTCTCCTGGAACGGGCACGTGACCCAGATGAGCCAGCACCAGCCCGGCCACGGTGGAGTATCCGGGGACCTGGAGAGGAACATGCAATTCTTCACCAAGCTGCGACAGGTCAGTGTGGCCTGAAACGAGGTAGGAATTCTCCGCTTCCTTCACTATGTCCTGCGCGTGGGGTTCGAACTCGTCCTTGATTTCGCCCACGATCTCTTCCAGCATGTCCTCGATGGTCACTAGGCCCGCCACGCTGCCATATTCGTCGATGACGATCGCCATCTGAACGGTGGATTTTTGTAATTCCTTCATCAGTTCCTTGATGTGCCGGGTCTCCGGCACGAAGGGGACAGGCCTGACCAGGCTGCGAATTGTGACCCTTGATTGCTCTTCAGGAGGCAACTCCATGAGGTCGCGAACGTTGACAATCCCTTCGATGCGGTCCATCTGACCATTATAAACGGGGTACCGGGTCAGCCGCTTTTCCCGGAACAGCTTGCGCAGGTCTTCGAGAGAAGCGTTCACGTCGATGCCGGCGATTTCTGTTCGGGGTGTCATTACCTCGCGCGCCAACTTGTCCCCGAATTCCACCACCGACTGCACGAGTTCCGCCTCCCCTTTTTCGATCAGGCCATCTTGCTGGCCGACCTCGATGAATTCTTGCAGATTTTCCGCCGGGGTGGGCGGCTCGGGTTCCTGCTCCGTAGATTCCAGCAGGCGGCTCATGGTGGTAGAAATGAGAATCAGGAAAGTGAGCGGCAGAGCCAAGTAAACCAGCCGGCGCACCGCGGGCATCCAATGCTCGAGGATGACCTCCGGCTCGTCATGGCGTGCCACAAGAAGGAAAGGAATCAATTGGTCGGCAACAGCTACCGCAGTCAAGACGATGACCAACGCGGCGCCCACGTTGCCCCAGAAATGGTCCGGCCTGCGCAGAACCAGCAGTGCGGTTACACCAACGGCAAACAGGTGCATCGCGGCGCCGTGCAAGGCCGAAATCGAGACGCCCACACGCTCCCGGTCGATCGTGATGCGCCCCGGCTCGGGAGGCCGAAACAACTTCCTGGCGCTCATCACGGTCAAACGGCGCATCAGCAGCCTCAGATAAGAGGCCACCGCGCCGGCCACCAGCAGAACCGCCAGAACGACCAGCCACACGATGGTGATCAGGATCGTATTAAGGTCCATCACTCTCCCGAAATGCCCAGCCGGGCCCGGAGTGAAAGCTCCAGCCGAACCATCTCACCCTGATCGGATTCATGATCGTAGCCGAGCAGGTGCAGGAGACCGTGCAAGATCAGCCAGCGGATCTCATTCAGGGTTGAGTGCCCTTCCTGGCGCGCGTTTCTGCTGGCTGTCTCGACGGATATGACGATATCGCCGAGATGGTTCTTGAACTCTGACTCTCGACGCGGGTCAGGGCTCCGGCGCGCTGGCCTGTGTCGCGGACGGCCGCGCTTGGTGCGCAAATCGGTCTGCCGCCGCGGAGCGTCCCACGGAAATGACAGCACATCCGTGGCGCGCTCCTTTCCACGGTAGAGCGCATTCAAGCGCCTGATCTCCCGATCGGTCACCAGGCAAACGTTGCAATCGCGCCTGCCGAGTCCGAGCGTCCGCCTGAGCTCACCCAAATATTCGCTCAATCGGGAAACTCTGACAAT
The DNA here is from genome assembly GCA_049508935.1 of Terriglobia bacterium. Classification (GTDB taxonomy): domain Bacteria; phylum Acidobacteriota; class Terriglobia; order UBA7540; family UBA7540; genus CAVROP01. The sequence continues at coordinate 11,454 of JBELAJ010000224.1, forward strand.
GTGTTTGTCTTGCAGATTAAGAATCACCTGATCTGTTGTGGTTCTTGTTGTTCCCGCTCGCGGCACGGGTCTGGTCGTATTCCTCGTAGGCGCGGATAATGCGCTGCACCAAGGTATGCCGCACCACGTCCCGCTCCGTGAAATAGACAAAACTGATTCCCGGCACTCGAGAGACTACGTCGATCGCCTCGACCAGGCCGGAACGCCTGCCGCCCGGCAGATCAATCTGCGTGATGTCACCGGTGACCACGGCTTTCGAGTTGAAGCCCAAGCGGGTCAGGAACATCTTCATTTGCTCGCTGGTAGTGTTCTGAGCCTCGTCAAGAATCACGAAAGCATCATTCAACGTCCTGCCGCGCATGAAAGCAATGGGCGCGATCTCAATGATGCCTTTCTCGATAAAACGTTCCACCCTGTCCGGGTCCAGCACGTCGTAGAGCGCATCGTACAGCGGGCGCAAATAGGGGTTCACTTTTTCCTGGATTGTGCCTGGGAGGAATCCCAGGCGCTCACCTGCCTCCACTGCAGGGCGAGCCAGGATGATGCGGCTGACCTCTTTGCTCAGCAGCGCATCTACGGCCATGGCCACTGCCAGGTAAGTCTTTCCTGTGCCCGAAGGGCCGATTCCAAACACCATGTCGTGCCGCTCGATCGCGTCCACGTAGGTGCGCTGGTTGAGGCTCTTGGGTGTGATGGATTTCTTGCCAAACGTCCGCGGCCGGCCGGCCTCGGCAAGACCCTTGAGTGTGGCCTCCGGGTCCTGTCCGGCGATGCGCAGGAAGGATTCGACCTCCGAGCTGTCAAATCGCGACCCGGATTCCACCAGGTCCGCATATTCTTCCAGGAACTTCTGCGCGCGCCGCACTTCGCTGTCGCCGCCTTCAATCTCGAGCGCATCCTCACCGAGCTGTACTGAAACGTTGAAATTCTTCTCCAGCAAGCGCAGGTTCCCGTCGTGCGTGCCCACCAGTTCTTCTACTCCGTTCGGAACCTTCACGCTCGTCTTCATCTTTTGTGCATGCCTCACACCCTCCTACATGAGAGAAGCACCATCCTGCGGTGTTCGGAGGACGCGCCGAGAACCGGCGTTGGGGAGAGAGAGTTTACTTCTCATCAACTCATTAACAATTTAGCCTTGCCGGCGTCTAAAGTCAAGTTCC
>JBELAJ010000225.1:0-12576 GCA_049508935.1 Terriglobia bacterium
CCAGCCGGGCGATCAGATCGAAGATCGGCAATACCGGCCAACTTCCCAGGCGGACAACCGCGCGGGCCCCCGCGGGAAGTATGCGCGGCGTATTATCGGTAATGCCGCCGCCGGTGATATGAGCGAGTCCGTTGAGCAAGCGTCCGGAAAGCAGGGGCTGCACGACGTTCCAGTAGCAACGGTGCGGGGCGAGCAGTTCGTCACCCAGGGTGCGACCCAATTCCGGCACCTGCTGGGTGAGCTTGATCCTCTTCTTTTCGAGGAGAACCTTGCGTGCCAGGGAATATCCGTTGGTGTGTAATCCCCAGGAAGGAAGCCCCACGATGGCGTCCCCCGAGGAGATGCGGCTGCCGTCGATGATCTCGCGTTGCCGGACCCAGCCAATGATGCAGGCCGCCAAGTCGTATTCGTTGCGCGGGTAAAAACCGGGCATCTCTGCGGTTTCGCCGCCAATCAATGCGCAACCAACCGACCGGCAGGCCGAGGCCAGGCCCCGCACAACATCGCTGACCACTGAGGGATGCATTTTCCCTGTGGCCAGGTAATCGAGCAAGAACAAGGGCGCCGCTCCGTGCACCGAGATGTCGTTGACGCAGTGGTTGACCAGATCAGCGCCGACGGTGGTGTGCCGCTTCAAAGCGAAGGCAATTTTGAGCTTGGTTCCCACGCCGTCGATGCTCGAAATTAGAACGGCGTCGCGAGGAAGGCCCTTGATGGAGAAGAATCCGCCGAAGGCTCCGACTTCTTTCAGCACGCGCGCGTTGAAGGTTTTGCGCGCCAGGAGTTTGATGGACGCTTTGGCTTCGGTGGCCGCGTCGATGTCAACACCAGCATCACGATAAAGCATAGGCCATTTGTGATTTGCGATTTGTGATCAAATTCAGAAGGTTTTTCCCGTCCTCGACCAGCGAGTCTTGGTGAAGAAGTTCCAAAGGATAGAGGCGTCAAACCTGAGCCGGGATGTCAACTCCTCGCTGGTCCACTCGCGGGTGGGGGCGTCGTAAGACCAGTAAACAAAAAGCGGCTCGCCCACGACGTTTTCGAGTGGAACGAACCCCCAGAATCGGCTGTCCAAAGAGTTGTCCCGGTTGTCGCCCATGCAGAAGAGAAAGCCCTGGGGCACGTGTAGTCCGTCTTTGCGAATGAAATTGGGCATTTCGCGCGCCCATGACGGGTCCAGCCCCCAGGCGGCAGGCAAAGTCTCCAGCACGTTGAGGGGCGGAGGGAAGTTGTCCCTTAAGGGAAGAGTCGAGGAGTACTGAAACTGTATATAAGGTTCCTTGAGCGGCTGGCCGTTGACGAGTACTTTACGGTCTTCGATTCTGATTACATCGCCGCCCACTCCGATCACGCGCTTCACGAACATCACCGACGGATTTCGCGGGTAGCGGAAAGCAACGATGTCCTGCCGGTGGACGCTTCGCAGGGGCGGAATGCGAAGCGACGTGTAAGGAAGCCGCGGCCCGTAGAGCAGCTTGTTCAGGAACACATGATCGCCGATCAAGATCGTTTGTTCCATGGACCCCGTGGGAATCACCGTAGCTTCCGCGATGAAAGTTCGAATGCAGAATACGCCCAGCAGAACGACCAACAAGGAACGGACGGTCTCCCACGCGCTTTCGCGCCGTCGGGATCTGCCGTCCGGTTTCTCGCCCTCCGGCTCAGGCGAGTTGGACGCAGCAGGTTCCGAAACGGGCTGCCCTGATACAGGCCCTTCCGCAGTCTGATTCTCAAGCGGTTCCATATCCCTTAGTCCCGGTTTCGAATCGCAATCAGAGGCTCTTGAACGGTGGTGGGGTAATTCCCTGAGTAGCAGGCCAGGCAAAATCGTCCTTGCGTATCTCCTACCGCTCGGCGCAGACCCTCGAGCGACTGATAACCTAGGGAGTCAGCTCCCAGGAATTGTCGTATTTCCTCGACATTATGAGTAGATGCGATTAATTCCTTTTTCGTTGGCGTGTCGATGCCATAAAAGCACGGGGAGGTGGTGGGAGGGCAACTGATGCGCATGTGAATTTCTTTGGCCCCTGCTTCTCTCACAATCCGCACGATCATACGGCTGGTTGTACCGCGCACGATCGAGTCGTCGACCAGGACTACTCGCTTTCCCTCGAGCAAACTGCGCACGGGGTTTAGCTTCAACTTTACGCCGAAATCCCGGATCGCTTGGCTGGGTTCGAGAAACGTGCGGCCCACATAGTGGTTGCGGATCAGAGCGATCTTGAGCGGAATCCCTGATTCCTCGGCAAAGCCCGTGGCCGCCGGAACCCCTGAGTCCGGAACCGGAACGACCAGATCGGCGTCCGCCGGGTGCTCACGGGCCAGGAACCGTCCCAGCATTTCGCGGCTGGCCTGCACCGAGCGCCCGAACACCATGCTGTCTGGGCGGGCAAAATAGACGTGTTCGAAGATGCACTGGGCGGGCGAAGCAGGAGGCGCGAAATGCAGCGAAGTCACTCCGCGGCGGTCCAGGATGACCATCTCGCCCGGCTCGACGTCGCGAATGAACTTGGCGTCGATGAGATCGAACGCGCAACTCTCCGAACCCAGAACGTAAGCGTCGCCGAGTTGTCCCAGGCTGAGGGGGCGGAAACCGCGCGGGTCACGGATGCCGTACACGGCGTCTTTGAAGAGCATCACCAGCGAATAGGCACCCACCACCTTGTCTAGCGCCTCCGCTACGGCCTCGGGAATGCCGGCTTGCCGGGAGCGGGCAAGAAAATGCAGGATTACTTCCGTGTCGCTGGTGGTTTGAAAGATGTCTCCCCGGTTCTCGAGATCGCGCCGGATCGAGCTGGCGTTCACCAGATTCCCGTTGTGAGCCAAAGCCACCTGGCCCTTGTTGCAACTCACCTTCAGGGGTTGGGCGTTCTTAAGGTCTATGTCGCCGGCCGTGGAGTAGCGCGTGTGCCCGATCGCCAGATATCCACGCAAGGCCTTAACGACCTCCGGGGGAAAGACCTCGTCGACGTGGCCCATCCCTCTCTTGCAGGTCAGTGTCTCGCCATCGGAGACACAGATGCCGGCGCTTTCCTGTCCCCGGTGTTGGAGCGCGTAGAGGCCTAAAAATGCCAGTTTCGAGGCTTCGGGGTGTCCATAAATTGCAAATACCCCACAGTGGTCGTGAAACTTGTCGTCGGGCAGAGAAAAAACTGGGAAGAAAGAAGACGCGAGCTCCAAAAATCCTCCTCCAAATCAGGAAGGATGACGATGCTGAAGCGGCCATTAACCTCAGTTGAATCAACGCATTGGGTGCGAAATCCGCCCCCACACGCTCATTCGGCTTTCGGCACGCCGGCCTCAATTCCCAAACTTCACTGCCGGCACTTCCAGCGACCCACGCCGCCCACACCGGCCAGTCCTATTGTGCGCCTAAACCCAGACTCGCGCAACAGGTTTGTGCGGACACAGGTTTGTGCGGACCTGTGCAGTGTGGCGATTTGAGTGCACCGCCGACCTTCACAGCCTGCCCTGAGCAAAGCGAAGGGTCGGCAACTGCCCTGACACCTCGGCGCGCTACTGTCAAATTAGGACACTACCCACTGGCACGTAAGCTTCAATTCAAAAGACTTTTGCTATATACTCTCCGCTCTTGTCCGTCAATAGACAATTAGGAGCAACTGGAAGAATCCTTTAAGGATCGGTAACTCAATGAAAATCTCTCCGATCGACTGGCTCGTTGTAGCTGCGTATTTCGCCATTAACCTACTCATCGGGCTCTACTACCGCAAAAAGGCCAGCGCCAGCACGGGCGATTTTTTTGTTTCCGGCAGAAAGGTCGGCTGGCTGCTGGCGGGCACTTCCATGGTGGCCGCGACCTTCGCGGCTGACACTCCTCTGGCGGTCACGGGCTTTGTAGCGCGGCAGGGGATTGCCGGCAACTGGTTCTGGTGGAGCTTTCTTCTCAGCGGCATGATGACGGTCTTCTTCTTCGCCCGCCTCTGGCGGCGCGCGGAAATCATCACCGACGCGGAGTTTGTCGAGCTGCGATACGCCGGCAAGCCGGCCGCCTTTCTGCGCGGCTTCCGGGCATTGTACTTCGGCATCCTCATGAACTGCCTGATCGTCGGCTGGGTCAATCTCGCTATGGAGAAGATCCTCCAGACCGCTTTGGGTGTTCCGAGGAGCGTGGCCATTCTCATCATCTTCGGCATCATCGCCTTTACCGGCTTTTACACCTCGATATCGGGACTCTGGGGCGTGCTTTGGACGAACGCCGTGCAGTTTGTCCTCAAGATGACCATGGTGACAGTCCTGGCTTATTACGGCATCAAAGCTGTTGGCGGATTTGCATTGTTGAAGCAGGGACTGGCCCACCTCGATGTTGAACGGCATGCCGCCACGGGCGGCTCTGGTTCCATTCTCTCCTTCGTCCCAGGTTTCGACTCGGCCTGGATGCCGCTGTTGACTTTCTGCGTCTACCTGGGAATGAACTGGTGGGCCAATTGGTATCCGGGCGCGGAACCGGGCGGGGGAAGCTACGTAGCCCAGACGATCTTCTCCGCCAAGGATGAAAAAAACTCGCTCTGGGCCACCATGTGGTTCAACACCGCGCACTACGCCATCCGGACCTGGCCCTGGGTGCTGACGGCCCTGGCCTCCGTGGTTCTTTACCCGCACCTCAAAGACCCGGAGATCGGTTTCATCAAGGTCTGGGTTGATCATTTGCCCGCAGCGTGGCGCGGCTTAATGCTTGCCGCTTTTGCCGCCGCGTTTATGTCTACGATCGCCACCCAGCTCAATTGGGGATCCTCTTATATTGTCAACGACTTCTACCGGCGCTTTCTGGTGCAAGGCAAGACCGACCGCCACTACGTGATCGCCGCTAAGTCCGTTACCGCGTTTCTGGCCGTCCTGGGCGCCGCTGTTTCATTGGTCATGACCAGTGTTGCCGGAGCCTGGGAGTTCCTGCTCGGCGTCGGCGCGGGCACGGGAGCGGTCTACCTGCTGCGCTGGTATTGGTGGCGGATTAACGCCTGGTCGGAGGTCTCCGCCATGTCGGCCGCCGCCATCATGACGGTGCTTCTCCACACAGTGATTCACATTCAAGGAACTCCGGCCAGCGTTTTTGCGAAGTCCATCATTCTCACCGTGGTGGTGACGAGCTGTGTCTGGCTTGCTGTAACCTTCCTCACACCTCCGGAACCGGAAGCCAAACTTCTTCAGTTCTACCGGCGTGTGCGGCCCGGAGTAGCAGGCTGGCAGAAACTCGCGCGCCTGGCCCCGGAGGTCCCGCCCAGTCGTGATGGTTGGTATAATCTCATGGATTGGCTGCTCGGTTGCCTCATGGTGTACATGGCGTTGTTCGGAATTGGTCATTTGCTGCTGGGCTCAACCAGCCTGGGAATTGTCTTCTTAGTCGTCTCCGCAGCCTCCGGCTACGCCATCTATTGGGACTTCTCGAAGCGCGGGTGGGAATCGCTGGCAAAATAGGGACTGGGGGCTGGGGACTAGGTGCTGGCAAGGATGAAAGTGAATTCTGGCAGCAGAGAGTGCTTTGGCCCCAGCCCCTAGTCCCCAGACCCTAGCACCTTCGTTCGCACATGCGGATAACAGAACGCGAAAACCCGGCTTCAGCAGCCCTCGACACAAAACCCACCGCTGAGATCCTCCGCATCATCAACCGGGAAGATCAGCGCGTCGCTCCGGCTGTGGCAAAGGTCGTGCCGCGGATCGCGCGCGCGGTGGACATGGCCGTTCAAGCCATCAGTTGCGGCGGGCGAATGATTTACCTGGGCGCCGGGACCAGCGGCAGGCTGGGGGTGCTCGACGCTGCCGAGTGCGGCCCGACTTTCGACAGCGATCGCGTGCAGGCGGTAATCGCAGGCGGTCGCGGGGCGATGCTGAAATCCTCGGAAGAGACGGAGGACAATCCTCTCGAGGCCGAACGTGACTTGCGCCGCATCCAGCTCAGCAAGAAGGATGTTCTAGTGGGAATCTCCGCCAGCGGGCAGGCTCCCTACGTGCTGGGTGGATTGCGCTATGCGCGCCGTCTCGGCGCCAAGACGATCGGCTTGACGGTCAACCCTGCTGCGGCGATGAAGCCGCTTGCGGACGTGTTCATTGCGCCCGTCGTGGGGCCGGAGGTTCTTACCGGCTCCAGCAGAATGAAAGCTGGAACCGCTCAGAAGCTCGTCCTCAATATGCTCTCCACCACCGTCATGGTCCGCCTGGGGCGAGTCTTCTCCAGTTGGATGGTCAACATGCGATTGACCAACCGCAAGCTGCGCGAGCGTGGCCAGCGGATCCTGATGCGCTCCACGGGCGCAAGTCCGGCTTGTGCCGCCCAAACCCTGCAAGCCGCCGGAGGAAGTTTGCCCATAGCCCTGCTGATGCTTCATCGCAGGATAAAACGGGACGAAGCCCAACGACTTCTGGCCACCGGAAAGAGCCTTGCTTCGCTCCTTCGCGGTCGTCGGTAGTGCCGACCCTCACGTCGGCACAAAACCCATCGTTCCCGTAGCGCCGACCTTCAGGTCGGCATGAAACGTGCCGACCCGTCGGGCTAAGACCTGCTGACCTAAAGGTCAGCGCTACAGCATAGGCTCACGTCACTAGCAATTGTCCAAACGCCCGGACCGCCTCAGAATGTCTCGCTCAAGCTGATCTCATTCAACGTCTGGTCCAGCTTTTCTGCCGCCTGCTCGCGTTTTGATTTAAGGTCAGAAACCTGGGTGCGCAGGGCAGCCAGGCGGTCCTCCTGCGTATTCAGTTCGTGAGTGTAGCGTTCAGTCAACGTTTTCTCCTCGGCGCTTCCCTTGAGCGCTTTCATGTTCTCGCGCAGGCGGGCCTGGTCTGTGCCAATGGCATCAAGCTCCTGCTGCCGGGCCTGAATTTGCGCGTCGAGCGCTGCAATGCCGTTCTTCTCGTCCAGGACCTGCCGGAAAGCCTGTTCCATAGCAGGAGTGACTCTCTGTTGCTTGGTCAGCACTTCAACTTGGTCGCTCGTCAGGCTGGTGAGCGCCATCTCGGTGGTTTCAGGCTTGCGCTCCTCGACCACAAGCTGGGCGGTCTGCTTCGGAGTCACTTTCACCCGGAAACGGTAGAAGGAAGCTGACGATTCTTCGGGCTTCAAGTTGGCGGCGAGCTTCCATTCGTCACGGGCCGGATGTTCGATGATTACATCGCGCCCGTTTACGTCCGAATTGAAAAGCTTGTAGGTCTTGGTGGATCGCTGCTCGCGTGTGGTAAGCATTAGACCCTTATTAATTACGATTTTGCTGATGGGCTTTTCGGAGAAATCATCCTTCGCCTGGACATGCACCGCCGGGTCGGGGGCGTAGGAGACCAGGCGCTTTTCTCCGGGTCGAATGGCCTCGAGCAATCCCTGGCCGCCAAAAGTGTCCCCTTCGAGGACGTTAAAGCTCCCGGCGTCGAGAGTCTGCCCGCTGGTGTTGGTCAGCCAAAGGGCGCGAAGGGCTGTGGCCGAGCTCGCGTTCCACAACGTGACCTTCTCCGCATCCACGTGAGCCTGGATAATAGGAACCAAGGCAGACTGATTCTTATCGATCGTCACAGTTTGCTTGATGTCGTATTCAAAGAGGTCGCCGATTTCTTTCGCTTCAGCCTCAGCCTGCTGTTTTTCTTCCAGCCAGCTCTTGGGCTCGGCTGAAACCATCACGGTTTGCGCATTCATTCCCACTTCCAAAGTTGGCTGAAACTGATTCCTGCCGGAGGAGACGGTCACGTTGTTCACGGCGAGTCGTTGGAATCCCGGTGAGTCGACGGTAAGGGATGAGTCACCTGGCTGAGCGTTCCGGAAACGGTAGTGGCCGTTAGAATCGGCGCGAGTGGCCACGGAAGTGCCGTTGGCGTTGTTCGTCAGGGTCAACTTGGCATTAGGGATGACAACCCCGGTCTGATCTCTCACGGTGCCCTCCAGGACGGTCGCCCCACCGACCACGCCACCTAGCACGCCACCACCACCCACGGAGTACATGCCTCCGCCGGTTCCTCCGCCTTCGCCGGGCCCGACCCCCGCACCTCGGCCCGAACCTATTCCTCCTGCTTCGCCCTGCCCGTTCACAGGAGACGCCGGCGCTGCCATTAGCGCCATCTCGTGCGTCTGGGGGGTCAGTGTCATCTCTTGAGGCAGAGCCACCACGGGCCGGCGCACGTAATAAGGCTGCGAGATCTGCTGAATGAAAGACTGCGGTGCGCCGGCGATGAGCGAAAGCCGGACGCCTTTCCAGTCCTCGCCGATCGTGTTGTCCACCACCGCCCAGCCCTGGATCAGCGGTGGATCGTCCGGTTTGTCGGTGAGCAGGATGCGGTAAGTGCTCTTCCACACCGGGACTTCGCTGATGTAGCTCACAAACACGTCGCGCTCGCCGTCGCCCGTGGCGGAGATGGTCATACGGCGCAGGTCCATGGCCTTGGCGGACCCGACGAGGCTGAGGTAACGTCCCACATCGTCGCTCAAGTCGTGGTCAGCGATGCGCACCGAAGTCGCCGGCCCCATCTCGAAGCTGCGCAGTTCGCCGCCATCGGTTACCAGGGAGAGGTCTGTAACCTCCGTAAGCTGCTCGCCTTTGGGGTTAAGGGTTTTGCGCGTCTAGACGCTCAACACCCGACCCGCGCCGGACGCCGAACCGTTGTGCACCTCCACTCTTGTGCCGCGCAGGGCGTTGAGGAAGTCGTCGCGAGAGGTTCCCTCGCTGAGAGGCAACCGCAGAGCTTTCAGCCGCTCGCTCAAGGGCGCGATCGAGTTGAACCGTACACCGCCGATGCGGCCGGAGCCGAGGTCCACCACGGTGAGCGAGTTGAGGACGTCATTAAGCTGGGCAGTGGTAAAGTCGATATTGAGTTCCTGCGTGCCGCGAACCCGGGCCGAGTGCTCGAAGTAGCCGACTCCGTTCTTGTAAAGCACCACACGTTTCACCGGCAAGCGCTCCTGCGAATCTGCCGCAACATCCGCCGCCGTTCGCCCGCCGGGCTTCGGCTGGGCGCCCGCGATGCCTACGAGCAAGACCATTAATAGACTTGTAAATAGTAGTCTGCGCATGGAGTCTCCCTTATGTTGGAACATTTTCGGAGCGGCGTCTCGAAAGAACACGCTCGCCGTCCCTTGGCTTAGACACCGGAGCAGCGCCTCGGGTTGCCGGTTCTCCGGCTTATTTCGTGGCGCGGGCGTCTCGCCCGCGGTCGCGGGAGCGTCCCGCTCCCGCGCGCGGGCCGAGCCTGTCCTGAGCGGAGCGAAGGAATGCCCGCGCCACTGCGGGCGGGACGCCCGCACCACGAAATCGAAAATTGTGGAACTTTCCCAGGTCGCAATGCGTTCCTAAGCATAGAGCGAGGAGGTAATCCCCGATGATGAAGAAAACAGTTGGTGTAATGATTGGCATCTTGGTCTTTACGGCGCTGGCTTGGCCGGCGGACCGTTGGATCCACATCCGGGTGATCGAATCGGGCCCGGACGGAGATCACGTACGCGTCAACATCCCGCTGAGCCTGGCGGAAGCCGTTCTTCCCACCATCCACGCCGACAATTTCTCGGACGGCAAGGTCAAGGTGGAAGGCCATGCCTTCGACCAGGTGGATGTGCGAGCTTTGCTCGAAGCGGTCCGGAAAACGCAGGACAACCAATTCGTCACCGTCCAGTCGAGGGATCAGAACGTGGAGGTGGCAAAAGCCGGGGAGTTCCTGCTCATCAAAGTTCACGAAAACTGCAGGCGCGGCGCGAAGAAAGACCAGGCTTCGAAGGCAGAGCATACTGTAAATATCAAGGTACCCTTCAAGGTCGCAAACGCTCTGCTCTCGGGTCCCAATGACGAACTGAACGTGCTGGCGGCAGTTCGTGCCCTGGATGAATACCAGAACCTCGAGTTGGTCACTGTGAAGGACGACCACGACGACGTCCGCATCTGGGTGGATTCGAACAATGCCGCGGACTGACAGCTTGGAGCGCGGCAGCGAAGCTGCCGCCATGGTTTGCAGTAGCACGGGCTGCCGCCTTCGCGCCGAAATTCCAGGAGGGCGGCAGCTTCGCTGCCGCACTCCAAGACCAGAAAGGCGGTGAATTATGACGGCAGGCATGGCAGTTCTCGCAGGGACGCTCGGAATCTTTACGGCAGGCGCAGTGATTGTCTGCAACGAAGGGGCGGTGAGGGTAGACGTGCGGGAAAAGACCAGCGACGGCCACCACGTCCATTTAATTCTGCCGGCCGCCATTGCGCCGGTGGCTGCATTTGTGATCCCCAGGGCCAAACTGCACGATGCTCGCGACAAAATCAGGCCATGGCTCCCGACCATCAGGGCGGCCAGCATAGAACTGGCGCGCTGCGCCGACGGCCCCCTGGTCGAGGTGGATAGCCGTCACGAGCACGTAAGAATCTTCAAATTGCGCGGATCCGTTTTCATCGACGTGGACACAGACGAGGAAACGGTTCACGTCTCATTTCCGCTCGAAGTGGCCGCGGACACGGTGAGCCAGTTGGCAAGGTAGGATTAGGCCAGCCACCCTCCGCCCCCCCTTGGCTTTGGAGGGGAGTCTAAAGCAGCCAAGGAGGGGAACCACGCCGACCTCAATTCACCGTCATGGTGAATTGAATCGTGTGGGTGAGGGTGGAAGTCGAGGCTGCGGTTCCCGTGACAGCCACGGTGTAGGTCCCCGCAGGCGTTCCCGGGACGGTCTTGGGGGGAGGAGTGCTCGACCCACCGCCGCAGGCACTCCACAGCATCGCCAGCAGCAAGCAGGCAGCAAGCAGGCAAGCCGCCCGGCGTTTCCGTGCTGCTGTCAGCGCCGCGACACTTGCGAGCCCCAATAACGCATACAGCCAGAATAAACTTCCCAAGCCTGTAAAGCCCGGCGGCAGGAGTCTTCCCGCGGGTGGTGCGAGCAGCGCAGTGGATGGTGCTGTGGTCGAAACCGCCACAGCCACGCTCGCCAAAACAGTGCCGTTCGGCGTCAGCGTATTGGGCGTGAGCGTGCAGGTGGATTCCGAGGGCGCCCCGGTGCACACGAAGTTCACCGCCTGGCTGAACCCCTCTTCGGAACCGACCGTCAGACTGTAATTTGCCGTCTGCCCCGCAGTCACGGTCTGGCTGGTGGTGGTACTTGACATCGCGAAATCGATTCCAGTACCGGAAAGCTGAATTGTCTGGGGGCTGTTGCCTGCGTTGTCCGTCAACGTCATTGTCCCACTTTGACTGCCGGCCCCGAGGGGCGAGAAAGTGACACTGATGGTGCAACTGGCGCCCGCAGCCACGGAATCTCCGCAAGTGTTGGTTTGGGCGAAGGGACCAGTTCGAGTGATCTTGAGTGAACTCAGGGCCGCGTTGCCAGTGTTAGTAAGCGTGATCGTCTGCGGTGCGCTCTTGGTGGAGACTGTCTGCGCGGAGAACGTCAGGCTCGTACTCGAAAGGTTCACCACCGGCGCCAGCCCCGTGCCGCTCAGCGTCACCGTTTGCGGGCTATTGCTGGCGTAATCGGTCAGCGTCAGCGCGCCCGTTTGGGGTCCATAAACAGTGGGCTCGAAGGTTACACTGATCGTGCAAGCGGAATTGGCGGCTATGGAAGGCATGCAATTATTGCTTTCCGTCCAGCCGCTCGATATCGACACGTTGCTGACGCTCAACACCAAGGGACTTTTGTTGGTGAAGGTGACCGGTTGAGGAGCGCTCGGCGATCCCACATCCTGATTACTGAAACTCAAGCTGGCGGGCGAGATATTTGCAGGAGGCGCAATTCCAACGCCACTCAACGCCACGGTTTCCGGGCTGCCGTTGCCCGTGTAGTTGATGGTCACCGTACCGGTCCTGTTGCCCGTTGCGGTCGGCGAAAAAGTGACGTCGATCGTGCAAGTGGTTCCTGCTGCCACCGTGCCGCCGCCATAGGGGCAGGAAGTGGCGGTGGTCGCGAGGGCAAAGTCGCCGCTCACCGTAATGCCCGTGAGGCCCACGGATGCTGTGCTGAGAGGAGTGACCATGACGCTCTGCGAAGGGCTGGTTGTACCGCCGACCACCGTTCCGAAACTAAAGCTAGTGGGGAGAAATGTGAGCGCTGGGGGCGGCGAGATCGCGGCCACGAAGGTGGTTCCGGCGCTCGCCTCGATCGGATTGACCGTGGGGAAGTTACCCCCATCTATCCCAGCCACGTGCGCGTTGCCGGAGGAGTCAACGGCAATGCCATTGGCTAGCGCCTCCCAGGTCCCGCCGAGGTAGGTGGAGTAGGCAAGGGCCGATCCGGTCGAGTTCAAGCAAGCCACAAACCCGGTCATGTTATATATGCCGTTCGTGTCTTGATTACTGGCCTGTATGGCGTTGACCGTGGGGAAATCCGTCGAGCCGGTCTGTCCGGCCACATAGGCAACCCCAGTGGAGTCAATGGCGATGGCAAGACCGTAATCACCCCCTGTTTGGGGATAAGATAACGAGCCGCTCCCGCCCAGGTACGTGGAATAGACCAAGGCGGAACCCGCCGCGTTCAGTTTCGAGACAAAGGCGTTCGAGTCCGCATTTGACGTCGCGTGATTGGTTGGCTGCAAAGGATTGACGGTGGGGAAATCTCCCGACCAGGTCGTTCCGGTCAGGTAGGCGTTGCCGGCGAAATCGACGGCGATACCCTGGCCTTCTTCA
>JBELAJ010000226.1:0-12474 GCA_049508935.1 Terriglobia bacterium
GCGTAGGGCATGATGTAAGTGCGCCGCTCGCCGCCGAGGGTTAACGGCCCGACGTAGGAATAGTTGTCAATAATGTTGTTCAGGAAATCGGCGGAGCTGTCGTAGGTGAGGTCCCCATTGGCAACACTTTCGTCCGAATTGTTCAGCCGATGACGCTCCACGCCGATCCCCAGCTTAATGGTGTGCCGGCCTCTCACGATGGTCAGGTCGTCGTAGCCATCAATCGTTGTGCCGACTTCCGTGTCAAGTTGGCTATCACTCGGACTATCGAAGGGAGGGACGCTCGCGCAGGCGGTGCCGGGCAGACCGTTGGCGGCGGCCGAGAGGGGACACGTTCCATTCTGGTAGTGGTGCAAGGCGGAACGGTTGATTCCCCCTCGGAGTTCGTTAATGACGGTGGGCGAGAAAGTGTGCGTCAACTGGACAACATAATTGGAGGGACGGATGAGAGGGTTATCGAGGCCGCCCAGGGTGTCCAACGGATCGGTGGTGTTGGCGTCGTCAATGTCCAGCCGGGCGAAGATGGATGTTCGATCGGTGAAGATGTGATCCAAACGGAACATCCCGCCGTCTTCGCGATTGTTGTTACTTTGCGGTGAAATCCATTCGTTGGTCAGGGAATCGACGGGGACCGTCCCAACGGGCCACTGGACGAGGAAGGGTTGGAGAGCGGGGTTGGTCACGCTGGCCCGAAACGCGGCATTCGGCACAAACCCGATTATGGTCGTGTCCAGGCGCTGCCGGAGGCCTTCGTAGTCGGTGAAGAAGAAAGTGCGGTCCTTCTGGATGGGCCCGCCTATGCTGCCGCCGAACTGGTTCAAGCGGAACGGCGGGATACTCGGAAAATCGAACGGCGAGCGTGAGTCCAAGACGTTGTTGCGCAGGTACTCAAACACCCCGCCGTGAAACGCGTTCGTCCCCGTCTTTGATACGATGCTGACAATGGCCCCGGCCGACCCGCCCTGATCCGCGGTATAGACCGAGGAACTCACGCGGAACTCCGCGATCGACTCCAGCGAAATGGCCAGGCGCACGCCCACCTTCTGGCTTTGCTCCTGGACGCCGGTGGCATCCACTCCATCGAAGGTGTAGTTGCTATCGTCGATGCCTCGACCCACGAATCGCAGGTCCCTCTGGCCGCCGGCGCCGAGGTTGACCGCGCCCGGGGCAAGCGTCATCAGAAGGGACCAGTCGCGCCCGTTAAGGGGGATGTTCTCCACTTGTCCGGTTCGAATGACGGTCGAAATCTGGGCGTCGTTCGAATCGAGCGCCGCAACTGTACTCCGCACCTCGACCTTCGTTGTGGGCGCGCCCACAACGAGCTGCACGTTGACGGTGCGGGTCTGACCAACGGAAAGCTGGATCCCTGTCGTCGCGGAAGTTTGGAAATCTTTGGCAGAGACCGTAAGATCGTACGTTCCGTTGGGCAGGCTGCCGATGCTGTAAACTCCACTACTCCCGGTAGTCGTCTCCCTTTTGAAACCCGTGTCGGGTGCGACGACCTCGACTTTCGCGTTGGGAATGCTCGCCCCGCTCGGGTCCGTCACGATTCCGTTAAGGTTGCCCCGGTCGATTTGGCTAAAAGCAACACCAACAAACAAGGTGCAAGAGGATAAAGCGACAAGAATAGCCCAAATGATACCAATAAGTCGTTCGCGCATACCAAATCCCTCCCTTTGCAAAATAGGTGCCTCCGTCAGACATTTCCCTGAGACGCCTGCCTTGGAGCGCACTTCCTGTGTTATCAGTATCGCGTGTCTCAATCCTGCTAAACACTCGGAAGGGACTCGGGGACCTTAACTGAACGCAACCCCCAATAACTAAGAACCCTGGGTCGGTGGAAAGACTATCGTTGTCGAGTTACTCGCGAATGACGACTTGGTGAAGGTAGTGTTAAATTGGAGTACGTCTTGCCTTCTCCGGGCTTCCCTTGGTCACCTGTGCGGGAGAAATGAGCGGATACTATCCGGGTTGGCGTGGTTACTTCACTTCAACCTGCGCCACCCCGGTTGGGTGCTCTTGCCGGGCGATGAACAGACCCGAATATGAGGGATAAACCGGTAGCGGGGAGTCGCTGCCTTTGCGACTCTGCGGCTTTTGCTGTTGAATAATTCCATTGTTGTCAATGAGCAGGCGAGGACACACGGAAGAGTCCCTCTCTCAGGGCTTAGAAGGTGTGGAAGAATTCGGAACGTGTCATCCTGAGCATTGACAGCCGTGCGGCTGCCCTTGCTGAGCAGAAAGTCGGCGCGACCGTGAGTTTGGATACTCTTGATTGCACAAGGCTTACGCGCCGACTTTCTGCAGAGCGAAGCGAAGCATCTGCATTTATCTCCTTGAAAACAAACCAATGCCGACAGTAGCGGAAGCGGGCGACAAGGAAGTTATGCTCGGCACGGGGTTGGAGTTGGGAGGGGGACTGGAGTTGCTGTTGCCGCCTCCGCAACTTACCACGAAGAACAGGCTGGCTGCCACACACAGAAGACCGGCTAGGGGAACTACCGAATATCTCCTGAGCCTCATCGCACCACCTCCGCCGAAACGTTCTTGGGCAGCAGGCTGCGAACGTAAGCGCTGCCATGGAAGGCTCGCATGTGGCCGCCGCTCACAAAGACATAATCATTTGCCCGCACGATGAAGGGGCCGCCGCGCCGGGGCGTCTGCGCCCGCGCAGCCTGCTCGACTGGCGTGGCGTAAGATCCCAGCAGTTGTTCCATGTGGGTATAAACGGCGCCCGCCAGGAGACTCCGAACACCTTACCCTCGGGCGAAACGTACTCGGTCATCACTGCGCCGTTGGAAGAAGTGATTTGGTGAAGTTTGTAGCCTTGACCCAAGGTGACACGATCCTCACCGCGCATGTACTTCTGATCCAGAACCACGGACGATTCATACTCCCCTAGGACAGCCCATGCCGGCGCCGCTCCCAGGGTCAGAATGAGCAAGACTCCTGATGCAGTTTTCATGTGTCTGCATCCTCGGCCTGTGTTGCTCTCGCTTATCCCTAACGATATGGACCGAATTCCCGTACAAAGCACCACTCCCATTTTGAACTCCCGCCTGGCCCGAAAGCTTAACACTCCTGCCCCGCCGCCTTAAGCGTAAGTCACGCCAGCCTGTTTGGGCTGGTAGTGCGGCGCGTTTTGCCTGTTTCGCGGAGCCGCTGTAGCAGGTTTTGCCCACGCCAGTGTGCCTCACCGCTGACACGAATCTGTGCGCGACGGAAAACTGCGAATGAGCAGGGGGTACACAGAGGTAGCCGAAGTTCGGCTTCCTCTGCGGCTCTTCTGTTCATGGGCGGCAGCAGAAGGCGGTCGATTGGAGGGCCGCAGAGGAGGGCAAACTGCGCCCACCTCTGCGCTACCACTTCGCTGATCCGGACGCCCGCTATTCCGGCAGGTCGATCTGGCCTTCCACACGGAAGTGACCGGTGACCCCCGGCGCTCCGGTATCAGGCTGGCCGCCGCCGATGCTGATTGTGTAATCACCGCCGGCGATGATCGGACGACCGTCGTCTGTCACCATGCCCAAGTCCCGGTTCTTCAGTTCAAAGTGAACCTTCTGACTTGCGCCGGCGTCGAGGCGAACGCGCTGGAACCCACGGAGAGCTTTGAGCGGCGCCCCTTTCACCGGCGGGAATCTTAGATAGAGTTGCACCACTTCATCCCCTGCAACTTTTCCTGTATTGGTCACCGTCACATCAGCTCCAACCGAATCGCCTGCATTCACTGCTGCCTGTGGCAAGGTGAGATCGCTGTAACTGAAGGTCGTGTAACTCAGGCCATAGCCAAAAGCATAGAGCGGCTTTTCCCGGAAGTATCGGTAGGTACGGCCTTCCATGGAGTAGTCTTCGAAATTGGGCAGTTGGCTGACGTTTTTGTAGAAGGTGACCGGCAGACGGCCCGCAGGGCCATTTTTGCCGCTCAGCGTTTCGGCGATCGCCGCGCCGCCTTCCTCGCCGGAATACCACGCCTCGAGAATCGCATTGGCGTGCTCAGCGGCCCAATTCACGGCCAGGGCGCTGCCATTCATCAGCACAACCACCAGGGGCTTGCCGGTTTTCTCGACAGCCTCGATGAGAGCTTCTTCCGGCTCGGGGAGATCGATGCTGGTGCGGTCCCCGCCTAGGAAACCGGGCTCGTTCACTGGCATCTCTTCACCCTCGAGTTGGCTGGTGATCCCGACGACGGCAATCACGGCATCGGCATTCCTCGCTGCGGTGATAGCTTCGGGCGAAGGGGCATTGTTCGCCTTCGCCCAGATCAGTTGTGCGCGCGGCTGACCTCCACCCGTGTTCGCGTAGTTGACGGTCAGCGCCACTTTCTGCCCTTTGTCCAGATGCAGGCGCCCGACCTGCGCTTCGACCCCGTGGGTCTCCCACTCCTCCGCGACCGTTCTGCCGTCAACCATCAGGTTGGCAAAGCCATCGGCGCGCATGCCGATGAGGTAGTCGCCGGAATCCGGCGGCGTCAGGAAGCCCGTCCATTGCACGCCCAGGGATTTCTTACCCACCGCCTCCGCCGGCAGATTGCTTTCGCTGAGGTCGACATTCGGCTCAACCCGGCTCACGAGTGCTGCCGGCTTCTCTCCCGGGCCCAGTTCTTCCCCCTGCCCGTTGCTGTACTCCGCTTTGAGACCCGGCTTGCCGTCGGCAGTCGTCAGCAGATTGCCCGGCACAGGATTACCGTCGTTGCGCAGGAACTGGGTTCCTGGAACGAACGTGAGTTTCGCTTGCGGGAACTCCGCCTTGAGGCCCTCCAGCACGGAGACGCTATGCGTGGGCGTTCCGTTGTAGTTACCGAGCAGGACCTTCGTCTGATCGGCGAGCGGGCCCACCACAGCTATCTTTGTGATTCCTGATTTGAGCGGCAGCGTGCCATCGTTCTTCAGCAGCACCATAGACTCGTTGGCGAGCTTGCGGGCCATGGCGCGGTGTTCGGCGCTGTCGAGTTCCTTCTCATCGATTTTCGTATACGGAACCATTTCCGGCGGGTCAAACATGCCCAGCTTGATTCGCGCCGTGAAAAGGCGAATGAGCGCCGTGTCGATTGCACTCTCACTGAGGTAGCCCTGCTGTATCGCTTCGCTGTAGGGCTTGTAATCGTGGTCGTCCTTCACCTTAGCAATGAAGTCGATGCACTCATTATCCATGCCGCGCTCGAGCGAGATCGCCGCTGCCTGTGGCACCGATGGGCGATAGCGGTGGCCGTCGAAGATATCGTGAACGGCGCCGCAGTCCGAGACCACATAGCCCTGGAAACCCCACTTTTCGCGTAGCTGATTTTCGAGCAGGAACTCGTTGGCGCAGGCCGGCTGTCCGTTGATGGCGTTGTAAGCGCACATCACGGATCCCGCATGGCCTTCCACGACGGTGGCGCGGAACGCCGGCTCGTAGGTGTCGAGCATGTCGTGCTTGCTCACATCCACATCGGCGAAGTGTCGCGTCGGCTCCGGGCCGCTGTGCACGGCGTAATGCTTGGGCGTCGAGATCACGCGGTAGTACTTCGGGTCATCGCCCTGCATGCCGGTCACAAAAGCCACGCCCAGGCGCGCGGTCAGGAACGGGTCCTCGCCGTAGGTCTCCTGCCCGCGTCCCCAACGGGGATCGCGAAAGATGTTGATGCTGGGCGACCAGAAATCTAATCCCTCGAAGATGTTGCTATGGCCGGCCCGCACGTCCTGAGCGTGCTTGATGCGCCCCTCGACACTGATGGCCACCGCCATCTCGTGGATCGCCGGGACGTCAAAAGAAGCGGCCAGGCCTATCGGTTCGGGGAACTCGGTGGTCCCGTCGACGGCCACACCGTGCAGGGCCTCGCTCCACCAGTCGTAAGCCGGGACGTTCAGCCGTGGAATCGCCCGCGCCTGGTTCACTAACTGCGAGGCCTTCTCCTCGAGCGTCATGCGGCGTACCAAATCGGCCGCCCGCTGCTCGACAGACAATGATGGATTCAGATAGCCTGGCGGCGCTCCCCCGCCCGCTTGCTGGGCATCGAGCGTGCTAGAAAGCGCACAACTGGCCACTACAACGACCACAAATTGAAATGAAGCCTTACGAATTACGCGTGAACCATTCATGTTTGTAACCTCCGCAATCCCGGCCTAATGGCTGGCAGGCAGTCGCATCGTTCCGATTCTGGCGGCGGTATATTACAACTTTCTCCCTGGAAGAGGGAAGGGTGGGTCAGCCTGCGCAACCAATCTCCCCATGCCGCTTCTCCCTGCCGCGGAACGAGAACGGTGATGAGCGAGATAGAAAAATCGAATAGAGAAACAACTTGACAGAAAAGGCAACGCCGGACATAATGTCCTTATCCAGTTAAACTGCACCTGGGCGTTGGGCTTACCCAGGATTGTTTTTTTGCGTCGGTAGGATCTGGGCAGCAAGCACCACAATTGGCCGTGCGGGGAGGGGTCGCGTCCACATCAAGCCGAGGACCCGAAAGGAACTCGTGTACACGCAAGTATCAGAATCATCGGAGGCTACAATGCTGCACCACGTCAAGAATGCCAATGGGCGTTCTCTCTGCACAGCTTTTGTGCTTTTTGCTCTCACCGTTTTCCTGGCCGCTTCGTTCAGTTTCGGCCAGATGTTAAACGCCAGCCTTTCGGGGACTGTGACGGACAGTTCCGGCGCCGTGATCCCCGGAACTTCGGTCACAGCCACCAATACCGCGACGGGGGTGGCAACCAAAACCACCAGTGATTCGTCCGGCAACTACACTCTTCCTTCCCTGCCCCCAGGCACCTACGACCTTACCTTTCAAAAAGAGGGGTTCACGGAAACGGTTGAACATGGGGTAATTTTGCAAGTCGACCAACACGCGACCTTGAACGCCGCGCTGAACGTCGGCAGCGTCACCCAGCAGGTTGAAGTCGTCAGCCAGGTTCCGATTGTCAGCACCGAGACCGCGACGGTCGGGACAGTCATCGACACCCGCCAAGTCGTAGACCTGCCGCTGAACTTGCGGGAATTTGGCTCGTTGGCCGTCCTGGTTCCCGGTGCGGTACCAGACAATGGGGGCTTTGCCAGCAGCACCTTCGGGTCGCCTTTCAGCCAGACCAGCTACAACTCGAACGGCAATCGCTCCTCGAGTAATAACTTCCTGATTGATGGTGTCACGTCGAGAAACCTCACTTTCGGCGGATTTGCCTTATCGCCTCCGCCGGACGCCATCCAGGAATTCAATCTCGAGACCAACATCTACGACGCTTCGTTTGGTATGACGGCTGGCTCTACGATCAATCTCGCCACCAAGTCCGGCTCCAATCAGATCCACGGCGCCGCATACGATTTCCTGCGGAATAGCGACCTCGACGCCCGGAACTTCTTCGCCTTGAACGGGACAAATCCCGTAACCGGCGCTGAAATTCCGGGTTCCGCGCGGCCCGCTTTCCGCCGTAACCAGTTCGGAGGGGCCTTGGGCGGACCGATCAAGAAAGATAAGAGCTTCTGGTTCGTCAACTACGAAGGCTTGCGCCGTGTCGAAGGCGAAGAGGCACTGAATACCGTGCCCACGCCGGAAGAGCTGACCGGCAACCTGGGCGCCGCGCTGACCGGGACAACTGCGAATCTCTGCGGCGGCGGTGGTCCGGCGAACCTGAATTTCGACACTGGTCAGATCTTCGATCCAGCCACGGTTACTTCTTACACCTGTCCGGCTGGGAGCGCCAAAGCCGGTAAAGGTGTTCTAGTGGGCACGCCCGTTCCGGGCAACGTCATAACCAACATCGACCCGGTGGCGGCGCACACACTCTCTCTCAACCCCTTCCCCGCGCCAAACTACCCCACGGTGACAAACTATGATCAGACCGCTCCCCTCACCGAGCGGGACGACCAGTTCCTCGCCCGCTTAGACCAGAACTTCAGCGAGAAGGATCAACTTTTCACGCGCTACATGTTCGGGCAATCGACCTGGCTCGATCCCTACTCGGGGTACTCTTCCCTCCCGACCTTTGGCGACAAACTGTATTTTCGTGGGCAGAATATAGCTGTCGGCTGGACGCACAGCTTCAGCCCCACGGTGCTCAACGAAGTTCGGTTGGCCTTCCAGCGCGATTGGGATGATAACAATTGTGCGTCCTGCCCGCGCGCTCCGAACTTCATGAGCGCCTTTGGCGTCCAGGGTTTAACGGGATACTCTGCCGGTTCCGTCGGATTCCCGATTTTTGGGTTCAATAACTATGCGACTATCGGGGACTCCGAATACCGGCCTGTCATCAGCCCCGACATGATCGAAACTTACGGCGATGGCCTCACCTGGACCCACGGCAAGCACACCACGCGCGTGGGAGCTTCGCTCCAGTTCTTCCAGATCTTAGGAGAGGCAGCGGCCGCTTCGCCCCATGGAGAGCTCGGCTTCTTTGCCAACTACTCCGGCCTCAACGGCGAAGTTACTCCCGCAATTCCGATCGGAGGATCGCCGGTGGGCGTGGCCGATATCGCGGACTTCCTCCAAGGCTACCCCAGCTATGGGACTGACCAGATCCGCTATCTCGGCACGAACCAGGCGGGCGGAAAATTCTGGTCGTTCTACGGGCAGGATGATTGGAAAGTACGCTCGAACCTGACTTTGAATCTTGGTTTGCGATGGGAGTATCGAGGCTTCCCCTTCGACAAACGCAACAACTACGTCACCTTGGATCCCATCGGCCCGGCGTTTTCCGGTCCCGGTGATGCCGTGCTAGTGTCTGCACTCCCCAATGCTGAGAACGACGCTTTTTGCAGTAACCCGCAGTTCGCCTTCCTGATTTCGCCCACTACGGGCCAGTGCCTGCTGGCGAACTCGGCCCTGCGCAGCGCTTTGGGGTTCACGGGAGGAACTCAACGAACAGTGGTCTTTCCCGATCACAAGGATTTCGATCCGCGCCTAGGTCTCGCGTGGAGGCCCATGAACACCGACAAGTTCGTGATTCGGGCCGGGGCGGGTGTATTCACCGACATGCCGAATTTCAACAATCAGCATTTCGTGAATAACAACCCACTGACAGGGACTTCGATTCTGTATAACACTTCCGGCTCAGTTCCTCCCGGAGTAGTAAACGGGGCGATCGTCCACTCGGAAAATGTGCTCTCCGCGGGCGGGATTCCAGCTCTCGCCGATCAGTTTGTCTCTCTGTATGTGTCTCCCCACTACAAGGATCCGCAAGTAGTGGAGTTTAGCTTTGGGATTCAGTCCCAGCTTGCCCAGAACTGGGCCGTGGAAGCTAACTATGTGGGCAACAAGGCGTACTACCTTGGGGACCTGCATCTTCCCGGCAATCAGCCGATGCCCACGCCGTCCACACCCTCTGCGACCTTCGCCGCGCGCCAGCAGGCCAACCGGCCCTACCCTGATTACGGCGAGACGCTTTACACCAGCCCCAACGCCAAGTCCAATTACAACTCCCTCCAGTTAAAGCTGACCAAGCGTTTCGCGCAGGGGTTCACCTTCCTGGCCAGCTACACGTGGCAAGCCGCTCTCGACGACAACGAAGGCGACGAAGGCTTCGGAACCGGCAATTCGGCAGGGAACGGGGATGGCCAGAATGACAACTGCATTCCGTGCAACTACGGTCCCACTTACGATGACGCGCACCAGCGCGTCGTATTCAGCGGAGTTTGGCAGTTGCCGTTCGGAGTTGGGCAGAAGTACGCCAATAAGAGAGGCATTGTCGATGAGATCATCGGCGGTTGGAGGGCTTCCGGAATTTACAGCTACCAGACGGGCTTCCCGTTTACTGTCCTCTCCAACACCGACTACTCGAACAGTCTAACCGCTGGCCTCTACGCCGACCGTGTATGCAATGGCAACAACGGCCCGAAGACCGTGGAAGAGTACTATAATATCGACTGCTTCAGCATCGCCGGACTTGCCGCTGCGCAGGCGGCCAATACGCCCCGCTTCGGCAATCAGCAGCGCGGCGACGAGACCGGACCTCCTTTCTCGGACCTGGACTTCGCCTTGCTCAAGGACTTTAGCATCACCGAAAAATACAAGATCCAGTTCCGCGCTGAGACGTACAACACGGTCAACCACGCCAGCTTCAACAATCCAAGTTCCTTAATGCCTGCAACCTTCCCAAGCGCTATTGGAACGCTTGGCCAACTGACCAGCACAAGTAACAGCAACCGTGAAATCCAGTTTGCGCTGAAGTTTTTCTTCTAGTAGTGCAAGACAAGCCGTAGGGGCGGCCCTTGTGGCCGCCCCCATCGGCTCTCACGGCGCAGGGAATTCACTGCAGAGTACGCACCTCGGCCTGTCGGCCGCATCCAAAATTCCAGATTCAAAATTCCGGACCAGAAATCCTGCGCGCCGCAAGAGATCTTGGGAACAGTAGTGGAAAGTCCGCCGAGAAGATGCATCTTCCCTCTACGTTCTCTGCGTTCTCTGTGTTCTCTGTGGTGGGCTTTCTTCTAAGGCGCAATCTCGTGCCTTAATTCCTTCGAGAGTTTCTCGATTTGCTTCAGGCGAGTTACCAGGTCTTGAGCCAGTTGTCCTTTTGTTGCCTTCTCGACGTCCGGTGGAATCGACTCGGCCAGTTTCGAGAGCTGGCTTGCCTGCTCCTTCACCTTGGCGGTATCGATTCTGAGTTGCGGCGCTCTTCGAGGCACGGCCGGCGGACTGTCGACGTCCGGCAGATGCGGGCGAGGAGATTGAGCGGGCGGAAAGGTCCCGGGAATCACTTGGCCTCCGCCCTGTTGGACAACCATAAGTAGCGCTAAGAACAGCACCTTGGGAAGCAAAATAACGGCCTGCATATACACCCCTTGATTTCTGCGTAGGGGCGGCCCGTGTGGCCGCCGAACCCTCACGGCAATAGCCCTCTCCCTTGGGGAGAGGGTGTCATGCTCCGGCGCTTTCGTCAGCCGGAGCATGACGGGTGAGGGGTCACTTCTCACGGTAATCGACAATCGTCAATCATCCATCAACAATCACAGCAGTTTCATAGCGTCCGGATCCCAGCGAACTGCTGCGCCGCGTTCGTAACTCAAATTGCTTAGCAGCGCCGCGCCGGCCGCACGGAATCCGAAGACTGCATCTTCCACCACCGGTTGGCGCGAGCGGACCGCTGCAAAGAAGTTCTTTAAGTGATCGTAGCTGTCGCTGTAGCCATCCGGCACGGAGAACTTTTCGACGGCAGAATACCCCGCCGAGGGCTGGGTCAGCGGATACTTCTTGCGGTACTCGACAAGGAACTTGTCCTGCATGGCCTGGGTGAACGTCTCGATGTTGTAACCCGGTTCGGTCTCGCGCGGCACTCGATACAGCGTGACGCCATCGCCAATGGTCATCGAGCCTTCCGTGCCGTTGAACACGAAACCTTCGCTCTCGCTGCCGCCACAGGCGAAGTTGACTCGCAGGGCCAGGTTGAATCCCTGCGGATAATCGAATAGCCCCATCAGCACGTCGGGCACATCGCGGCCGTCCTTCCAAAATCGCAGGCCGCCCGTGGCCATGGCGCGATTGGGGCCAGTCGTCTCGGTAACGAAGTGCGTTCCGCTGAAGAGGTGAACGAAAAGGTCGCCTGCCACACCGGTGCCATAAGCCTTCCACTTCCGCCACTGGAAAAAGTGCTCCGGATTGAAGGGAATCTTGGGCGCGGTGCCCAGGAAGCGCGGCCAGTCGATGGTCTCGACGGAAGCGTCGGGTGCGATGGAGTAAGTCCATGCGCCGATGGAGGAGTTGCGGTCCCACCAGGCGCTGATGGCGGTGATATGCCCAATTCCGCCGGACTGCACGATATCCTTTGCCTTCTTGTAAATCAGGGAGCTGACGCGCTGGCTGCCAATCTGAATAATGCGCTGGGTCTTCTTCGCGGTGGCGACAAATTCAGGGCCGTCCGAGTAGGCATGAATCATGGGCTTTTCACAATAGACGTCCTTGCCCGCGTTCATCGAGTCGACAGCCGCCTGTTTGTGCCAATGATCGGGAGTGCCGATCAGAATGGCATCGACGTCGGAGCGAGAGAGAATTTCCTTGTAGTCGCGCGTGGTGAAGATATCGTTTCCCCAAATCTCCTTGGCGCGCGCCAGGCGACCGTCGTAGCAGTCCGCCACGGCCACAAGCTTCACGCCTGGAACCAGCAGTGCCGTGCGGGTGTCTCCCGACCCTTGGCCGCCCGCGCCAATAAGAGCAAGGTTAATTTGATCGTTTGGGGAGCGCGGCGCCGCAGGCTCAGGTTCGGCCGCGAGCATATGCGTCTTCAGACCATCCACAATGAAGGTACCGGCGGTCATCACACTCCCCGTCTTCAGAAAATCCCTTCGATTAAAACCACTCGCCATTCTCCACCCCCTCCAGTCCAGTCTAAGAAATTGTTCAAAGCCACCGCTCATGCCCGTCTGCAGACCGGCACACCCAGAAACCACGAAATGCGCGAAGCTCCTTGGAGTGCGGCGGCTTGACGCCGCCTTCGTACTGTGCCAACCGGAATTTCTGGTCAGAAGAACTCTTAAGGGTAAGACCGGCGCGTTGTGCAACTCCGCGCTCTG
>JBELAJ010000227.1:0-19812 GCA_049508935.1 Terriglobia bacterium
GTGAGAGGGCTCCGTTCCTTCAATAGAGTTCCCACCTGCGCCAAGCGGTTTCTTCGCTCCGTCAGAAAGCGGCGGAGCGCTTCCTCAAATCGTCCCTCGCGATCATCTAAAGCCGCGCGCTTCAAACTCAAAAGCCGCCGGAAGTCGTATCGGACTACCCCGGCCGAAGCCCGCAGCCATTCCTGTCTGGCCTCATTCAGCCGGGAGCGCATGGAACGCTCGAGCGATGCAACGTCATCGTCCACCTGCTGGGCTCGTTCTGCAATTCTGGTGGCGAGCGTCTGAAAGGCGTGGTGCATCCGCAGTTCCGTCAGCCGCTGGCGGGCTTCGGAAAGCTGCAGCCGGATAATCTGGGCCATGTGGCGCGCGCGATTTTCCAGCTCCGTAATGAAGTCTTGTTTGCGGTGGACAACCAGCTCGGCGGCGGCGGAAGGTGTGGCCGCGCGCAGGTCAGCTACGAAATCCGCGATGGTGAAATCCGTTTCGTGACCCACCGCGGAGATCACGGGAATTCCGGAAGCAGCGATGGCCCGAGCCACCACCTCTTCGTTGAACGCCCATAAGTCCTCGAGCGATCCTCCGCCCCGCCCCACGATGATCACCTCAACGTTCTGCTCGCGGTTAAAGTACGTGACGCCCTCGACGATCTCCTCTGCCGCACCTTCCCCCTGCACTTTTACCGGATAGAGCAGCACGTTCATATTCCGGAAGCGGCGGCGCAGCACACGCAGGATGTCTCGAATGACGGCGCCGGTGGGAGAGGTCACCACGCCGATGGTACGCGGAAGCACAGGCAGGGGCTTCTTGCGCGCGGTTTCGAACAACCCCTCGGCGGCGAGTTTCTGTTTCAGTTGCTCGAAGGCCAGTTGAAGTGCCCCCAGGCCGGCGGGCTCGAGGTACTCAACGTAAAGCTGATACTCGCCTCGCGCCTCGTAAACGCTCAGGTGGCCGCGTGCGATCACTGAAATGCCGTCCTGCGGTTTGAATTTCAGATAGCGTGCCTGGTTGCGAAAGCACACCGCGCGAAGTTGCGCGGTCGCATCCTTAAGCGTGAAATAGAGATGGCCAGAGGCGGCGGGGCGAAAGTTTGACACTTCCCCCGTTACCCACACGTCGCTATACTGCCGTTCCAACAGGTCCTTGATCTCGCGGCTTATTTCGGAGACACTGAAGATCTTTCGCGTGGGACCGAAGTTGAAGGCTTCTTGTTCCATAAAAGAAGCAGTCAGCTTTCAGCCGTCAGCTATCAGCAGGCCGGCTGATGGCTGAAAGCTGGTATTACCGTTTCGTCAGATAAGATATCGCCCACAACACCAGCGTAAACACAATACTCAACACTGCACACGTGACGATGGGAAAGTAAAACTGCACATTCTTGCCTTTAAGGGCGATGTCACCGGGCAACCTTCCGAGTCCGAAGAACGAAAACCTCGCCCCGGCCATCAGCAGCAGGCCGGCTGCCACTAGCAGCACGCCGACGATAACCAGAACTTTGCCAAGCTGGAATGAAATCACCTGATTATTGTACTCGAAACTGGTCGCTCGCAGCGCCGGCCTTCAGGTCGGCACTTCACACGGTGCTGACCTGAAGGTCAGCGCTACGTCGCCAGGATCATTGCCGCGGCGAGCGCCGCAGTTTTGTGGTCCTTCGTCCACGGTGGGCCGATGGAACTTCCCAGGCTCGAAATCCTGCGTTGCAGTCGACTTGCCTCATTCCCGAACACGGTCCTGGCCCGGTCGTCGAGGTCTCGCTCTTTGATTGCCACGACGGGGATTTCCAAACGCTCGCAAGCGTTCTTAACAGCATCGCGGAAAAACTCGCCTTCGGCTGTGTGGATCAAAGCATGCGACGCGAGAATTGCGGGGAGACCTGGCAGGGGGCGGCCTGAGGCCAGAAGCACAGCGGAACCCGCAATTGGACATCGCCGCGCTTTCAAATCCTCGACCACCTCTTTAATGGCCTCGAAAGCCAGGCGCTCTGAGGCGGCTGCACAGCTCGCAAGATAACTCTCCGCCTCTGCAAGTCCGAGACCAGCTGCGAAGTGGTAGGGCTGCCTGGCCCCTGGGACGACGGGATCCGCAGTGACGATGCGCCTTCGGTCTAATACTTCTACCGAGTCTGCATCACCTGCGATGGCCACCAGCACTCCCCAACCGGAATGCATCCGAATCCCGAGGGCTGCTCGCTTCACGCCGGAGGTTTTCATCAATGATTTAGGTAGGGGCAAGCCATGGCGTGTACCTACGAGCTTCAGACCGCCAGGTCCAGTCCCCGGAAGAAATAGCCGATCTCGTACGCGGCTGTTTCAAGAGCGTCGGAGCCGTGCACGGCATTGCGCTCGATGTTCGTGGCGTAGAGCTTGCGGATAGTTCCGGGAGCGGCGTTGGCGGGATTGGTAGCGCCCATCACCTCGCGTAGGCGCGAGATAATTTGTTCGCCTTCCAGCACCATCACCAGGGCGCGGCCCGAGCTCATGAACGTCGTGAGGCTCTCGAAGAAGGGCTTGCCGCGGTGCACGGCGTAAAACCCTTCCGCCTCTTTCTTCGTAAGATTCACCAGGCGCGCCGCGACGATTTTGAAATCATTCGCTTCGAAAATCTTGATGATGTCACCAACGTGCCCCGCCGCCACCGCATCCGGTTTTATTATGGTAAGTGTGCGTTCTATTCCCATTTCTCTCAACCTTTACCCTTCACCCTTTAGACTTTTCTTCAGCGTTTCGCCGATCAGCGCCGGGCTCTCTGCCACGGCGATGCCCGCCGCCTGAAGCGCTGCGATCTTGTCCCCGGCCGTTCCTTTGCCGCCTGAAATAATGGCCCCCGCGTGGCCCATGCGGCGGCCCGGGGGCGCGGTGCGGCCGGCGATAAATCCCACCGCGGGTTTCCTGACGTTGGCCTTAATGAAGGCGGCGGCTTCTTCTTCCGCCGTGCCGCCGATCTCTCCAATCATCACGATGCCGTGCGTTTCCGCGTCTTCGTTGAAGAGCTTCAGAACATCGACGAAGCTGGTTCCGATAATCGGGTCGCCGCCGATACCGATGCAGGTGGATTGGCCGATGCCCAATGCGGTAAGCTGGCCAACCGCTTCATAGGTCAGGGTTCCACTTCTCGACACCACACCCGCGTTTCCTTGCATGTGAATGTGCCCCGGCATAATGCCAATCTTGCACTTTCCCGGAGAAATAATACCGGGGCAGTTGGGGCCGATCAGCCGCGTCTTGGTTTGCGAGAGATAATACATCACGCGTGCCATATCGAGCGTCGGGATGCCTTCCGTGATGCAAACCACCAGCGGCAGCCCCGCGTCAGCCGCTTCCAGGATCGCGTCTGCAGCGAAGGGTGGCGGCACGAAGATCACTGAGGCGTTCGCACCGGTCGCCTCCTTAGCCGCCCTGACGGTATTGAACACCGGAATGCCGTCAACGGCGCTCCCGCCCTTGCCCGGCGTCACCCCGGCCACGACCTTGGTGCCGTATGCCAGTGCCTGTTGCGTATGAAAGGTTCCCTCGCGCCCTGTGATCCCCTGCACGAGAAGGCGAGTGTTTTCGTCAACTAAGATGGCCATAGGATTGATTCATTGATCCATTGACTCATTGTTTCATTGAAATGAGTCAAAGGATCAGTTCTTCGCGAGCGCGACAACTTTCTCTGCCGCGTCTTTCATGTCGTCCGCGACGGTAAAGTTCATGCCGGACTCGCGCAGGATCTGCTGCCCGAGTTCGACATTGGTTCCCTTGAGGCGAACGACAACTGGAACTCTGGTCCCGAGAGACTTCACCGCCGCGATTACGCCATTCGCCACGATATCGCAGCGCATAATGCCCCCGAAGATGTTAATCAGCACGGCTCGCACATTGGCATCGCTCAAGATAATCTCGAATCCATGACGAACCTGTTCTTCATTCGCCCCGCCACCGACATCCAGGAAATTCGCGGGGCGTCCTCCGGCGTACTGGATGATGTCCATGGTGGCCATGGCGAGGCCCGCGCCGTTCACCATGCAGCCCACGTTGCCGTCCAGGCGGATGTAGTTCAAGCTGTAATTCGTAGCTTTCACTTCGAGCGGATCTTCTTCGTCGAGGTCCCGCAAGCCGCGGATGTCGTTGTGCCGGTAAAGCGCATTGTCATCAAAGTTCATCTTGGCGTCGAGCGCCAGAAGTCGGCCGTCGCGCGTGAGCACGAAGGGATTGATCTCGACCAGCGAAGCGTCCGTGGCGACTAAGGCCTGGTACAGGCAGGAATAGAAGCGCACGGCTTCATTCACCAGCTTCGCTTCCAGGCCGAGCCCGAAGGCCAATTTACGCGCCTGAAAAGGCTGCAGGCCCATTGCGGGATCGATGAACTCCTTCAAAATCTTCTCCGGATGTTCGGCTGCGACAACTTCAATTTCCACGCCGCCTTCAGTCGAGGCCATGAAAACCGGGCGGGCAGTAACGCGGTCGATCACCAAACCCAGATAAAGCTCGCGTGCCACCTCCAGCCCTTCCTCGATCAAGAGGCGCTTCACCACGCGTCCCTCAGGGCCCGTTTGAATCGTAACCAGCTTCTTGCCAAGCAGCTCGGTCGCGATGCGCTGAGCTTCGTCCGGATTGCGGGCCAACTTTACACCGCCTGCCTTGCCCCGGCCTCCCGTATGAATCTGCGCCTTCACCACGGCGGTTCCGCCCAGCCGCTCCGCCACCGCACGCGCTTCCTCGGGGTTAAAGGCGACTTCGCCGCGTGGGGTGGCTACGCCGAACTTGGCAAGTATTTGCTTGGCTTGGTACTCGTGAATCTTCATTTTGGAAGTTTTCAGTCGTCAGTTTTCGGTTGTCAGTCGCCTGTCGCCCGCAGTCGCGAGCACTGCCACATCAACTCTTGGGTGACGAGGTTCCATGACAAAGCCGCTTCGCGGCTGTCCGGGATTGCAATTACTGTGTAATCTGGCAGTATAAGAAATGCGGGGTGTAATTGCAACGTGTGCCCCACCGACGGACCACGAAGTAGGACAACGAACGATCGGCAGTCATGCAAATCCGCGAGGCTACTGAGAAACTCGAATCTCAACAACACCTAAGCCGCCATGAAGCTGGGGCGGTGATGGAGCGCCTGTTGTCAGGCTCCGTGCCGGACGAGGAGATCGTCGCTTTCCTCGCGGCGTTGCGGGACAAGGGCGAGAAGGCCGAGGAACTGGTCGGGTTCGCGGAAGTGATGCGCGCTCATGCCGCTGAGGGGCTGAAGCAGGCGGGAGTTGATCTGGAGGCACTGCGTGCCGGCGGCCCCTTGCTCGACACCTGTGGGACCGGGGGCGATGGTCACGCCACATTCAACGTCTCTACGGCGGTGGCGCTGGTGGCGGCAGCCGGCGGGATCCGCGTGGCCAAGCACGGCAATCGCTCCATCTCAAGCCGTTGCGGCAGCGCCGACGTGCTCGAGGCTCTCGGCGTGTCGCTCGCCCTGCCGTACGCCCGCATTCCCGCCTGTCTGGAAGAGGTCGGCATGGTTTTTCTGTTCGCGCCCAGCCTCCACGTGGCGATGAAGCACGTGATGAACGCCCGGCGGGCTCTGAAGACGAAATCCGTCTTTAACCTGCTTGGTCCGCTTACAAATCCACTTTGGGCCTCGGTCCAGCTCGTCGGAGTTTTCGATGCATCGCGCACGGAAATGATGGCGCGCGCCCTGGGCGCTGTCGGTACGGAGCGGGCTTTCGTAGTGACGGGCTCGGATGGCATGGACGAAATCACATTGTCCGGCCCAACGCGGCTCTCTTCGTACAATGCCGGCGCGGTCGAGACGCGCAACGTGACCCCGGAAGAGTTCGGCTTGGCGCGGACGCCCCTCGAAGAACTGCGGGGAGGAGACGCGGAGACCAACGCCCGGCTCACACTGTCAGTCCTTCGAGGTGAGAGTGGCCCCCATCGCGATGTGGTGCTCGCCAACGCTGCGGCGGCGTTTGTGCTTGGAGGCAAGGCGGCGAACTTCACCGAAGGCGTCGCTATGGCCGCCGCGGTCATTGACTCCGGCCGCGCGCTCGAGACACTGCAAAGACTGCTGGACTTCACACAGCAAAACAGGAGCCATTGAGTCATTGCTTCTTTGGGCCATTGGTTCATTGAGGCGTGGCATCGTTGGTCGAGCTAGCTTGGTATGTCATCCTGAGCGCAGCGAAGGAACTCCGCAGTTGCTTAGGGTTTATCCAACGACGAGAACTGCAGAGATCCTTCTCTTCACTCAGGATGACTGCAACTGGCGCTGGGATGAGAGACTGCGGACGACGGACCACTGACGACGGACAGCCTTCAGCAACCCTACATCTTCAGGAAATTGGCGAGCAACTGTTTTCCCGGCTGCGTGAGGATCGATTCGGGATGAAATTGGACCCCTTCCACCTTCAATTGGCGGTGCCGCAGGCCCATGATAAGACCGTCCGGTGAAGTGGCGGAGATTTCAAGGCAACGAGGAAGGCTCTGGCGTTCCACGATGAGCGAATGGTAACGAGTGGCTTCGAAGGGATTAGGCAGGCCTTCGAAAATGGTCTTGCCGTCGTGCTGCACCTGGCTGATCTTGCCGTGCATCAGTTCCGGCGCCCGGATGACCCTGCCGCCGAACGCTTGCCCGATAGCTTGGTGGCCAAGGCACACTCCCAAAATGGGAACCCGATCCGCCAGCTTGTCGATCACCTCGAGGCAGATTCCTGCTTCGCTGGGCGTCTTGGGTCCGGGGGAAATAACAATAGCACTGGGCAGCTCTTTTTCGATTTCATCTACGGTGGTCTGGTCGTTCCTGACCACGCGCATTTCCGCGCCCAACTCACCCAGGTATTGGACCAGGTTGTAGGTGAACGAGTCGTAGTTGTCGATGATGAGAATCATTCCCCAAGCCCCTTCAAATTCATTATAGTTGGAACTTGGATTTTAGGATTTGGATTTTGGACTAGCGGAGGCAACAATGCCAGGAAGCAAGCGGCGGGAATTCCTGAAGTCGGGTATTGTTTCAGCGGCCGGAATGGCCGGATTCGCGAAGAGTGCGCAGGCCAGCGAGACTCCGGCAGTACCTTCTGCGCCTGAGGCGGCCGGAACGCCCCCGCCATTTCATCTCGGCCTGGTGACGTACAATCTGGCGGCCAACTGGAACATTGAAACCATTATCAAGAATTGCGAGAAGACGGGCTTCGCTGGAGCAGAACTGCGGACCACGCACAAGCACGGCGTCGAGCCCTCCCTCAGCAAGCCGCAACGGGAGGAAGTGAAGAAGCGCTTTGCCGATTCGAAGGTGCGCCTCGTGAGCCTGGGAACGACCTGCGAGTACGAGTCGCCGGACGCCGCCACGGTCGAAAAGAACATTGAAGAGACACGCCGCTGGTGCGATCTGGCGCAGGATCTGGGCTGCCTGGGTGTGAAGGTCCGCCCCAACGGGTTCCCGCGGGATGTTCCGCACGAGCAGACTCTCGAGCAGATCGGCCATGCGCTGGCCAGGTGCGGAGACATTGCGCGTGACCACGGAGTGGAAATCTGGATGGAGGTCCACGGGGAGGGCACGCAACTCCCCGCCAATGCCCATCGGATCCTCTCGGTCGCCAATCATCCTCTGGTGGGCGCCTGCTGGAATTCCAATCCTACTGACCTCGAGAACGGCTCCGTCCGGCAGAGCTTCGACCTGCTGAGACCTTGGATTCGGAGTTGCCACATCAACAACCTCGATGATAAAGCTTATCCTTGGCATGAGCTTTTCAGCCTGCTGCGATCCATCAACTTCGATCGCTACACATTTGCGGAAGTTGGCGAGCCGAGCTGTGAGCCCGTGCGCTTCATGAGCTACTACCACGCCGTATGGGATTACCACGCAGGACTGGGAAGACCGTAGGAAGGCAGTAGGCAGATGGGCAGATCGGCAGGTGGGCAGATGGGCAGGTGACGGTAGGTAGAAGGAGGGATGTATGCATCACTGCCCTCTCCCTGGGGAGAGGGTGACGCACGACGGCTCTTTCATCAGCCGTCGCGCGCCGGGTGAGGGGTCGGTTGCATCGAGAGGGGGTAACGACAATTCTCTTGACTTTCGCTTTATCTTCGCCTATGATCTGATATGAAAGCACCCAATCCACCCAACGGAGGATCTTATGACGATCAGCGAAGCGCTCCTGCCTGAGTTGGATCAGGAGATAACCAACACACGCAAAACCCTGGAGCGTGTCCCCGATAAAGCCGACTTCGTTCCGCATCCCAAGTCGATGCCGCTCGGCAAGTTGGGGCCCCACGTGGCCGAACTTGGCGGCTTCGGCCTCATGGTGCTTACTACCCCCAAGTTGGACTTTTCCGCGGGTAGCTATAAGCCGTTGGCTTTCGAATCCGCGGCGCAACTCGTCAAGGTGTTTGACGCCGGCGCAGCAAAAGTCCGGCAAGCACTCATTGACACACCCGACGAGGCTTGGAAAGAGAACTGGGTCCTCGCATTCGAGGGCAAGGCCATTTTTGAAGGGCCTCGGTTTCTGGCCTACCGGGAGATGTTCCTCAACCACCTCGTCCACCATCGCGCCCAGCTCGGCGTCTATCTGCGGCTGAACGGCGTTCCCGTCCCCGCGATCTATGGACCGTCGGCCGACGAACCGTGGGGTTAAGCAGCACATGTCTGGTGAGGGAAACAATGGACTCCCGCTTTCGCGGGAATGACGTGACTTTGGCAGAGGGGTAACACCACAACGTCCGAGCGACAGTCACAAACGTCACCCCCGCGCAAGCGGGGGTCCATTGTCGCATCTCATGCCGACGGACTCCGGCGCACTTGATCGCAGCGTTCACGCCGGCTCGATCTTGTATCGCTCCCCCGCCTGTGTACCAAACTGTACGATTTCTCCGCTCGCCGACACGGCGATCGGCCGACTGTCGCTTGTCCGCGATACTTTGAGCTGTGTTCTCGGCCAGGGGTTAACTAACTTTGCCGTTGCACCTTTCTCGCTGAACAGGGTCACCTCTGAAACCGTTGTGCCATCGTATGAGGCGCTGACCAGGAAGGCTCTGACAGCGCGAAGGTTTCGAAAACGCGCTCGTCCCAATCCCTGACTGTCGGGGAAGAGGCGGATCGTGCCCGAGAAGCTCTGCAGCATGCACTCGTTGAGCACGGCAGGCAGCGAAAGATTCTCCGTCCAGACACCCATACGCATCATGAAATCGTAGTCAACGCCATCGTTGTACCGGCCGTCGATCTGCCGGACTCGGTCGTTGGCAATGCCGTTGGGCAACTGGCAGTAACGCACCTCGTTCTTGAACCATTCGAGATCCAGCATCCCCAACCGCGCGCGGATCAGGGGCTGATAGACCAGATCGTTGCCTCCCTCGAGGCGAATGGTGCGCGCCGTGCGCCGGGCAATTTCCAGATACTCTTCGTTGCGCCCCATCCCGACCTGCTCTCCGGGGAAGACGGGGGCAAGCGTCACCGGGATGTTATACACGTGTTCGGGCGGAGCATTAAGCACATCCAACCAGACCTCGCCGTAAGGCCCCTGGGTTTTCGGGTACGGAGCAAGATTGTTGCAGACCTCCGCCCACCGGTCGCGCTCGCCCACGTCGACATTGAGGATCTTGGAGGCTTCAAGGACCGCATCAAGCAGGAACTGCACCATGGCCAGATCCATGATGCAGTCTTTGTTTAGGCGGAAGTCCACTGTGCATCCCCAGTTTTCAGGCGAGGCCGAGGGAGCGATGTGGTATTTGCCATCGTTCCCCTTCTTCACGAAGGCGACCACAAAATCGGTGGCGGCGCGGAAAATGGGATAAACCCTCTCGAGGAACCGCTTGTCGAGTGTGTACAAGTACTGCCACCAAAGGCTTTGCACCGTCCAGGGCGTCTCGCAGACTTCGTAACCCCAGGGCGGCGCCGGGTAAGGAACCACCTGGCTCGGCACCGGATACGCGGAGTGCGGGAAGAAAGCGCCGGGCAATCCGAATTTCTCTCGCGCGTAGTTTTGAGCCATGGGAAGCAGGCTTTCGACAACTTCCACGTAAGGAAGATTCTGGTCCACGTGATTGCTGGAAAATACTCCCCAAAAAACCTGCTGGGTGTTGTAGTTCATGTGATAGTCGCCATGCCAGGCGGTGCCGATCTTGCCGCTCGTCCAGTTGCCGAACAGGCCCGGAGCCACCTTTCCTTCCCGCAGGCAGCAGGCCAGCAAGTATTGGTTGTGGTACCAGATCTTCTCCAGTTGCGGGTCCTCGAATTCGACGGCAGAGCGTGACCAGTAAGTGTTCCACGCCTTCTCCGTTTCCTGCTGGAGTTGCTTCACTGGGATTTGCGCCATCCGCGCCGACTCTCTGCGAGCAAAGGCGACGTTATCCGCGTGGTCGCGCGGGGTGAAGAGGGTGATGTCAAGCCGGAAGGGTTGCTCTTTCTCACTGCGCAGGAAAACGCACGGCGGGCCGTCGAAATCCCAATACGCTTCCTTGCTGCCCGGCTCCAGTTTTCCCAGCCGGTGCTGGATTTCTGCGAGGCCTTCTAACGACCAGGAGCCTTGCACTCGACCGTTCAATGCAAAGCTGCGATCCTTCGCAGTGCGAGGTGGATTCGGGTTTTCCCGCGTGGGCACCGTTGCCGGAAAGTGCTGATAGGCGGAAAATTCAGCAAACCCCTCGCCCGCGCTTCCGTCAAGCTCCGGCGGCGGAAGTTGTGCCCCGGCGTCAAGATTGGGGCAGTACGACATTGAGATGAAGGGTGCGGGCTCGTCGCTCGAAACTGAAACGTGCCCGCTGTCCCAGCTCACGAAGCAGTGCAGCTTCACCTTGCGGCGCTGGCCGCGCAGGTCGTCCCATGCCAGGTCGAGGGTGAAAAGGCCATTCGAGGGGTCAAGCGATTGCTTCACAACCCGCACTTTTCGCGAATCCCAGTGAATCCACACAATGCCGCAGGGCCACGGGCGCGGCCATGATTTCGCGTACGATGAAGTGACCTTCAGCGTGTATTCGCGGAAGAAGTCGATGCCATACTCCATGTAGAGCATGTCAGGCTTGCCCTGCCTCCTGGCCTCTTCACTGGCGCGCTCCCAAAGCTCCAGCAGTTCGTTGAACGGCAAAACATGCTGGTAGTGATCCTCGCTCACCCGGATGTCCCAGGAGTCTTCCTTGCCCAGGTGAAGGCCCAGCGCGTCCGGGCGCACCGTTACACAGAGTCCAATGTCGCCGTTACCCAGGAGCATGCCCTCGAAGAAATTCGGCGTGGGAAGGTCGCGAACGATCTGATGGCGCTTGGCGATTTTGAATCCATCCAGGTCGGCATCGTCAATCAGTGGGCGAGCTTTGGCGGGCAGTACGCCTGCGGCGGCCGTGGCGGCGCTTGCTTGCAGGAATCTTCTTCGGTTGGTTTTCACGGAGGTCCTCCAACTGTCTTTGCTCGAGGCGCATATAGTACCACCGCTCGCGGAGAAGGGGCGGCCCTTGTTGCCGCCCTCTAAAGTTCCGGTTCTGCGTGTCTTTCCGACAAGCCGAAGGCGACGAGTAATCTCGCACGGCGTTGAGAATCTGCGTGCCGAAGGCACCTTGGAGTGCGGCGGCTTGACGCCGCCTTGGGATCACCGCAAAGTGCGAAGTTACACATCGCGCCGGTCTGACACTCCCGGGTTCTTCTCTCGAAAAAGCCCAGCCGGCGCGGTACGAAGGCGGCGTCGAGCCGCCGCACTCCAAGGCGCTTCGCGCATGTTCGGGGTTCCTGGGTACCTATCGGCGGGCGGACATAAAGGACAATTGGCCGCTGTTGAAAGGGAAAACCCCGAAGCGCCGCTCCACATCGAATTAAAAGGATAATGCAGTCGATGTTGTGACACACTCCATTCATCGTTTATCTTTCTTTGAGGACTGCGGTGCTTTTCTCTGCAGCCCCCGTACGCACTCTTGCGAAACTTCTTGAAAGGCCAAGTCTGGAATGAAACCTTCGCTTTTGCTGCTTACTTTCATTGGGTTCATCTCACTGAACGCTGATTCGGTCGCTCCACCCCCTTGTCTGGGAGGCGTTTCGGTCAGCACCTTTCGTCTTACGCTTCAACCGGAGGGCAAAGGCCCCGCATTGCCGCTGAGCTCCGTAAACCTCATCCGGCCGGGCGAGAAGCTGAAATATGAGCCCATCCACATACCTATTCCCATCAAGGACAAGGCACAGATTGCGATTCTGCTGGTGCCCGCCTCCGCACTCGCCAGCGACACGGGGATTAGTGGCTCCGGCTCTGCATCCGCGGGATCAGCGAATGCCGACCTAAAGGTCGGCGCTACGTCCCATGCTGAGAAAGGCAAGGGCAAGCAAAAGGACCTTGTAGTGTTGGAGGCTCGGCCGGCTAAGGCTCCTGCGCAGTGGGTGATTCCGACGCGGGCGGCCATCGTGGGTGTGGTGTTCGGGCCGCACGGGCTGGACGTAAAAAAAGTGAGCTCGATGGTTGAGAAGAACGAAGACCTGATCCCGCAACTCGCGGATTATGCGCAACAGACGGCCACCGTTGAGGCGCTGGTAAACGCTTACCCAAGTCGAGCAATCGCCAACTTACGGAACAGACGTGAATGCGGCCTTGCGCGGTTTTTCCGCCGCCTACGGTTTGGGAATACCCAAGCTCGATACCGCCGCCCCCACGGACCAACAGGCGGCGCAATTGCTGGGAGCTGTGCTGCCCTCCCTTTCCACCTACGACCCGCTCACTTCGGAGCGGACGGCGATGGTTGCGCAGTCGACGGGGCTGGCCTCATCCGTGGCAGCCCTGTTCTTCGGTACGCCGGTTGGCCTGGCCGCCGGGGGTGCGGCGCTCTTTGAAAACCTGCGCATCATGGTTTTCCCCGACACCGATTTTCATGCCGCCTTCACGCAGTCCGTCCCCAGCGACGGACTGGCGCTCTGCAGCAAGGACCAGAAGCTCAAGCCTCGCACACGCCCGGCGTATCTTTGGATGCTGCGCCTACCGGATGTGGGAGCGCCTGCGGCATCGCTGCCGGAGACCCCGTGCCTGCCGCTAGGTTGGAAATCCACAGTTAAGATTGCGTGTGCAAACCCCAGCCAGCTCAAAAGCCTCCCGCGTGTCCGGGACTGGGAATTAGTCTCCGGGGGCCACTCAGCGGAGGTTCCCGTCACCGTCAAGCTCGGTGAGCCCGATGACTCTCTAGAGTTAGACCTCAGCAAAAGCAAACTTCCGGAAGGGCAATACCGCCTTGTCGCCAAATGGGATTGGGACCCGATGCAAGTGCAGGGCGACATCAACTTGCGCTCCTTCGCGGATTTTTCTCACGCCAAGCTCAGCCCCGATTCCGAAGACCGCTTGGTGGAAGGCACGGGCCTGGTGAGGGTTCAATTGACGGGCGCGGATTTCGAGTTTGTCAACAAGGTAGCGCTCGTTCCCTCGGACAAAGCCGCAGTCTCTAGCCCCGTCTCTGGTGCTCTGAAGGACGACACGACACTCAAGGCCGAGGGATTTCCCAAGGAACTGTCCTTCACCATTCCCAAGGCGCGCAGCGGAGGGGAAGACGCAACTCTGGATGTGGACATTGACACCGCCAAGTTGCCGGCAGGCCCCTATTGCCTGAAACTGACCCAGACTAACGGATCGAATCATGACCTCGGGTTCGTGGTCCATCCCCCCAACCCCACCTTATCAAATCTTCCCTTGCGGGCGAACTTGGGGGAGGCGCGCCAGACGTTCGCGCTCGAGGGAACCGGACTGGAAAGGGTTGAAGGGATTTCGAGCGAGGGAGCAACGTGGACCCTGGCCCCTGTTGCCACGGATGCGCAGAACCTGCGCGAGCGAAAAGCGACCCTCAAGTTAATGTCCAAGGCGAAAAAAGGGGAGTCGCTCGACACAAGCTTGAAGGTTTCGGATCTGCACACCCCTTTGAAAATCTTCGACGTCGTACAAGTGGTTGGACCGCGGCCGAAAATCACCGGCGTGAACGAATCCTCCGCGCAAACGACCGATGTCGCTTTGCGCCAGGGCGAAATCGCCGCCGGCGGGCCGGTGAGTTTCTCGATCCAAACTGAAAACGCAGGATCGAATCCGGAGTTCGAACTGAGCTGCTCCAGTCAAGGTGACGCGAAAAAACCGCTCGCTCTTCATCCCGGCGAGCGAGTCGGGGCTGCGCAATTAGATTTCGAGGGAGAAGGCATCCTATTCCTCTCCGTCGACCCGGGCTTGGTAGGTCGCTCCGGCTGCCAGTTGGAGGCCACGGTAACCGTCAATGAGACTGGCGCCTCCGAACCCTACTCTCTGGGACGCGTTATTCGCCTTCCGCAGATTCAGAAATTCGTGCTCACCGACCAGAAAAAAGGCAGCGACCTTTACTTAGGAAGCCTCACCGGCCAGGAATTGCAAGTCATCGAGAAGACGGGATGGGATAGTCAAGCAGGACACCCCGTGCAGGGAATCCCAGTCCCCGCGTTGGGTGACCCCCAGAACCAGACCTTGCAAATCGAACTCCCATGGCCGCCGCCCTCTCCGCGCGCGCCGCTTTACGTGTGGCTGCGCGGCGAAACCACCGGGCGAGTCACGGAGGCCAGGTACTAGTCGGAGTAGCGCCGACCTTTAGGTCGGCAAGTGCTGACCTAAAGGTCAGCGCTACAGGTAATCGCAATTTCCTCTAGCTGAGCAGGAATACTTCCGGGCTTTGCGCATGATGGATGAAGGCCTCCGCGTACTTCACGCCCAGTTCCATGCCACGGCAGCGGTTCATCTGGTCGTGGACCGCGTAGAACTCTTCGGGCTTCTGGCTGGCGTGAACGAAGCAGGAGGCGCGCTTGCGCGCCTCGGTGGCGGTGATGTCCACGTAATGGGTGGGACAGAATTGTGACGTCTGCATTCCTGTCATGACTTCAAAGTAATACAGCGCAAACTTTCTTTGCATGTGCAGCCAGGCATCGTAGACCAGCAGTGAAGTAGCTCGGTGATCTTCGTGGGTATCGATCGGCCAGTGAGTGAACACCGCGTCCGGTCGCTCGCCTTCGAGGATTTTCAGGTACTCGTCGTAGCGCGTGTAGTTCACTTCAACTTTGCCGTTCACCTGGCCTGCGAACACCGGGCGTGCCTTGAGAATCTCGCATGCCTTCTGAGCTTCCGCAGTGCGGATCCGTCCCGCCTCCTCGTAGGACTTGCCTTGAATGCCCCGCTCGCCTCGCGTCAGGTAGAGGATTACGACCTCATGGCCCGCGTCAGAAAGCCGGGCGATAGTGCCGCCGCAGCCGGATTCAGGATCGTCGGGGTGCGCCCCGGCGATCACCACGCGCAATTGGTTGGGCGTAACACCGGCAGTCGTTGCCAGGGGTGCGCCCGCGGCCAATGCTCCCGCCACATTGGCCGCCTGGCCCAGCAGACGACGACGTGTTAGGGATACCATTGCAATCAACCTCCAATGTCGCAAATATTGCTCCCCTCCTCACCGAGGAGGGGTCGGGGGTGGTGGATACCATAATTAAGGCCCTCGCGCAACCACCCCCTAACCCCCTCCTTGACCAAGGAGGGGGAATCGCGCCCGCTGCCACTC
The DNA here is from genome assembly GCA_049508935.1 of Terriglobia bacterium. Lineage (GTDB taxonomy): Bacteria > Acidobacteriota > Terriglobia > UBA7540 > UBA7540 > CAVROP01. Next base: position 15,468 of record JBELAJ010000227.1, read on the forward strand.
GTCGATGAAAACCCGCAGATTGCTCCAGGTTTTTGGAGCATCCACAGTGATGTTGTCGACGGGTGAGAGGATGAACCCTTCCGGCCCAAGTTCTGCAAGGGCGAGCCGCACGGCCGCGCGAATTTCGCTTTCTTCCCCCATCTCCACCGTGACCGCTCCGGAGACACCGCCCCACAGACACAACCGCCCAGCCGCTTTCTTTTTGATCTGGCCAAGGTCGGTATGGGTGCCCTGAACGGGATCGACGCCGATGAGAGCATCGACTCCCGCTTCCACGTAATCGAGGAGCCGGGGCAATATGCCGCTCGAACATATATAACCAAATTTCGCGCCGTGCTCATGGGCCATCGCCGCATCGCTCTTGAGGTGCGGAAGGATAACCTCATGAAAGAGCTTAGGTGAAATGAAGTCGCAGCCCTCGTACCACGCCCTGTAAATACAGAGATCGACTTTTCCCGATAGCACGACGGCCATGCGCTGCTGATTCCAGGCATGGATCATTTGCAGAAGTTCGGCGAAGAAACCGGGCCGGTCGTGCTCGAGTACCATCAGGTTCTCAAACCCGCAAAGCCAGTTCGCCATATCCACGCCCACGCCCCAACCGCCCGCCAGCAGCACCCCCTGCTCGCGCACAAAGGCGTGGGCGCGCTCGGCTTCGACTTGAAACTGTTTGACATCTCCAGGGTGAGGCGGCGTCAGCAGGTACCGCAGCGCATCCAACTCCGATACTTCACCGGTCAGCAAAGGCTTGATCGCCCGCGGCACCTGATAATCATCGACGAATGGGATGTGCTCGCCGTGCGGCCAATCATCCGAAAGACGAACGCTGGTTTCGAGCTTCCCTGCCGGCGTCGAGTACTCCTTGTGCATAACCGGCTGCCGGCCTGGCGCCTCTTCTCGCCATTCGCGCGTGTCGACTGAAGGATGGAATCGTACCGGCAGTCCTCGCAGGTCCGGATGATCCAGACGCTCGGGACGCGGCAGCGTTGGGATGAAAAGAAATGAGTCAAGACCGAGATCGCGCTCGGCCTTGACTAATTCATAGAGGTCTTCATGGCAACGCCGCCGCAGCGCCGTGAAGCTCATGAAGCAACACGGAACATAGTCCGGCGTCTCGTGTCGCAACGCGCGCAACATTCGCTCCCGTGAACTGAGTTCGGGCATTCTCCGACCCCTTCCACATGTCATTCTGAGCGAAGCGAAGAATCCACGCAGTTCTTAGGTCGGGTAACTGCCGGGATCCTTCCTTCGTTTCACTCAGGACCGCCCCGATCAGATCGGGGCTCCGCAGGATGACATCACGCACAACGTTCACTTTTCCACCACCTCTTCCCGCTCCGCATCAAAGTAATACACCTTCCCATTCCGATAAGAGCGTACGGAGAGGTCACAGGCCAGTGAAACCTTATAACCGATGTCCACGTTGCAATTCGGCAGTTGCCGGGAGCGCACGCAATCGAAGAAGTTATCGACGTGCTTAAGATCGCCCTCGTTCCCCACGCCATCCACGCGTACCTGGTCATTGCCGTACTTCTTATTGAATTCCTCGACGAACGGCGATTCGGGGAAGATATCCGCGTAATCGTACTGGCGTGATGGCGGGCCTTCCCACTCGTCGCTCAGGTGGATGGTGGCCTTGGTTCCACGGATCATCATCATGGGTCCGTTTTCGTTGACCTGCGAAGACTGGACCGTCATCGAGTACTTGCTCGGGTAATCGGCGACGGTCAGGAAGGTATCGGGGACCTCGCGGCCGTCGTTATAAACCCAAAGTCCGCCCATGCCGGCGACGCGGGTTGGAAAGTCGTTGGCGACCCCGACATGGAAGGGCGCGACGATGTGATAGTGCAGGTCGGTGGCAATGCCGCCCGAATAGTCCCAGTATTTGCGGAAGCGGAAAAAGCGGTCGGCGTTATAGGGCATCTGGGGAGCGGGGCCGAGCCATTGTTTCCAATCAATACGATTGTCCCCCGTGGCGTCGGGGCCGGCGGCAGGATCGACCGTCCAGAAATCGCCGCCGTTCCAGTCGCCCCCGGGAGCATTGCGGCTGTAAGTACCCTGCACGGCAACCACCTGGCCGATCATTCCTGATTGAACGATCTCGTGGATTTTGTGCCAGCGGTTCCAGGAAAGCCCCTGCACGCCCACTTGCAGCACGCGCTTGAGTTCTTTGACCTTGTGGGCGACCACTTTGCTTTCCTCGGCGGTGTGCGTCATGGGTTTCTCGACGTACGCGTCCTTGCCGCTCTCCATGGCCGCGAGCGTGATGGGCGCGTGCCAATGGTCGGGAGTGGCGATAAACACCGCGTCGATGTCTCGCCGCTCGAGCACTTCCTGGTGGTGAACGTAGGTCTTTGCCCCCGGCACCTTTGCCGACGCCATGCTCAGCCGCTTCTGGTAGACATCGCAGAGGGCGACGATTTCGATGTCCCGTTTGTTAGTGCGGTGCTGAAGCACCAGGCTCAGATGATCTGAGCCGCGGGCTCCCAGGCCGATCAGCGCGATATTGATGCGATCGTTCGCGCCCAGCGCACGCTGCCACGCCGGGGCGGCCGCCAAGGCCGCGCCTCCAATCGCAGCTTTCTTCAGGAAACTACGCCGGGTTGGATTCTGAGGAGAATTCATGGGTGAGACCTCCATTAAGATGTCGAACTTTCTGTCGAAAGCAGCACGACCGCAATCAATGCACAAACAATCCCCACGGCCTGCAAGCCAGTGATGGATTCATGGAGAATGAAAGGCGCCAGGAAAACCACCACGACGGGATAAAGCGCCGTGAACGGCGTGACGATCGAAGCTTTGCCGCCGCTCTTCAGCGCCGCCAGGAGCGCCCATGCCCCCAAAGCGTTAAAGACTCCGCTCAGTAGAGCCCATGCCAAACCGCGAGTCGAATAGGTGAAGAGTGTCTTGCCCGGATAAAGCCATGGCTCGAGAATGAAAAAGCCGATGGCCAGCCAGACTAAGGCCCATTCGGCAGAGAGATGATTGGTGGAAAGCTTCTGGAGCAAACCAACGATCCCCCACGAGACCAGGGTAACCAGACCAAACCAGAACCAAGGAGGCAAGTGCATAAGACCGGATTCTTAAAGAGAAAAAATGATGATGGCCGCAGCAGCAAATCCCAAACCAATCATCTGAAGCCAATTCAGCCTTTCGCGCAATACCAGCACCGCAAGGACTACGGTAATAAGCGGATAAAGGGCCGTCGCGGCAGTGATAACCGACGTATTCCCCCCGCTCCGATAGGCTGCAAAAAGCGTCAGGCCGCCGATGCCCGCCAGTACTCCATTCCCCAAGCTGAATGAGATGCCCTTCACGCTCCTTTCGAACTTCACCTGCTTCATGACAAGCACCAGAATCGCCACGGGAATGAAACCGAACGCAAAGATAAACTGCATCGTGGTGGCGGGAATCTCGTTGGTCCCCAGTTTCGAACAGAGCACCCACGCTCCCCAACAAAGCACGCAAAGCAGAGAGTACCAGAACCACTTGGCCTTAAGCCCTCGCGCTATTTTCATGCAACTCCAAAACGAGAAGGGTTACGTACTTCGGCAACCAGTCACGTTCGCTCCCGAAAAACTCTGGAGCCAATGGGGAACCGTTTTGCCTCACTGCTTCTTATAGTGAGTGCCTCCAGACTGTCAAGCTTTTTTCACATCCGGTACTGTCCTAGATTGATCGTAGCGCTGGCCTTCAGGCCAGCATTTGCCGACCCTTCGCTCCGCTCAGGGCAGGCTCTGAAGGTCGGCGCTACGTTCAAATCAGGACTGCACCTCCTCGCGGGCCCCGAATTCCCTCGGCCGTGGTAAGCTAATTGGCCATGTCTAATGTGCTTCCTGCTCTGCGCCGCGCGCTCGACATCCTTCCCTCGCCGGAGGCCGACCAGCCGGGCCTGATCATCCGCGACCCTTTCCATTACGCGGAAGCCGTGCTGTACGTGCCGACGACCTGGGTTTGGGCGCTGCGGTGCCTGGATGGCGAGCACACCGAACTGGACGTGCAGGAACTCCTCACGCGCGCCACGGGCGGGCTGGTGTTCAGTGATGAAGTTCGGGAGTTCGTCAGCGTTTTGCGACGGGAAGGCTTCCTCGAGACCGAAGAGATCGAGCGCCGGCGCGAGCGGCGGCACAAGGAATTCCAGGAGCAGCGTGAACGCCCCCCATCGCATGCGGGTTCGGCATACCCCGCGAGTGCGGCGGAAATCCGCAGTATGTTCGCGGAATACTTCAGCTCGGTAGAAGTCGAAGCGGGCCGGGCGGACAACCTCGTGGGAGTGGCCGCGCCGCATGTCAGTCCGGTCGGCGGGCGGAACTGCTACGCCGAGACCTACCGGCGGCTGGCCGCA
>JBELAJ010000228.1:0-12396 GCA_049508935.1 Terriglobia bacterium
TTCTCCCCAAAGCACGCTAACTTTTCTCTGCACTGTTCTGTGCCTCCGTAGATTTTGTCTAACCAACTTCAATCTAACGGATTAAGCACGGAACAGTGCACATCAATCTACGAATTCGGGTTCATGGCTCGCCCCACGTATCAGCCTGCCCCATCCGCGGCGTGGACACTATCACTCGAAGGCGGATATTTGTGTCGTGCTTAATGGAGTTACCTTGTCATTATTTCTCTTACACGGCGACCGGAAACGGCAGGTCACGTTGGAGGGACGTCCCTTGTGGCCGTCCTGGGGCAACCACTCGAAATATGTCATCCTGAGCATTGACAGGCGCTTGGTTTTGGGCGGGAGAGGTGACGTGTCTGGCGGATCGCTGGGAGGGGGTCACTCCACCAAGTGGTTTTGGAATGCGTAACGCATCAACTCTGCCGTGGTGGTCATATTCATCTTCTCCAGAATCCGGGCCCGATAGGTGCTGATTGTAGCCACACTCAGGTGAAGCTCCTCGGCGATCAGGCTGATCGTTTTTCCCGAGCCAATCATGCACAGCACCTCAAATTCACGGTCGGAGAGAGCCTCATGGGGCAGGTGCGAGAGGTCTTCACTGAGGTCCAAAGCCAGCTTTTCAGCCAGCGCCGGGCTCACATAACGGCCGCCCGCCAGGACTTTGCGAATGGCTTTGATCAGTTCCTCCGGCGCACTGTTCTTGTTCATGTAACCGGACGCGCCCGCTTTGAGCACCCGCTTGCCGTATTGGTCTTCGGGGTGCATGCTCAAAACCAGGACGGGCAGCTTCGGTCGTTCCCGCTTCAGGTCGCTAAGAACGTCGATGCCGCTTCGCCCGGGCATGCTGACGTCCAGGATTACCAGATCCCAGGTCTGGCTCCGGACCTGAGCAAGAACCTGCTGGGCGTTCTCGGCTTCTCCACAAAGGGGGTCCTTGAGTTCGCGCAGCAGGATTTCGATCAGGCCCCGGCGCACAATGGCGTGGTCATCAGCGATCAGAACCCTGAGCATGGCCTTCCTCGCTATGCGTGGCGGACTTCGGGTATTCGAATCCTCACGGTAGTGCCTTTACCCGGCTCTCCCGTGATGGTCAGAGTGCCTCCCAGCAGCAGGGCCCGCTCGCGCATTCCCAAAATTCCCAACGAATTGGCGTTGGCCAGTTCGTCCTCGCCGATTCCCCTGCCGTTGTCGTGGACTTCCAGGGTCAGATCGCCGTTTTCGTCGGCAAGACGCACCTTCACTTCGCTGGCGTTGGCGTGACGCGCCACGTTGGTGAGCGTCTCTTGAAAAATGCGGAACACCGCCGTCGCCGTTTCCGAATCGACCGCGCTCTCTTCGGCGGCCAAATCCAGGAGGCATTTCGTGCCGGTGCGGCTCGCAAACTCTTCTGCGGCCCATTCCACCGTGGCCGCCAACCCCAGGTCATCCAGCATTCCGGGCCGCAATTCGGTCGAGATTCGGCGCACGCTCTCAATCGTCTCATCGACCAGACGCAGGAGGGGAGCACCCTTCTCCAACACGGGGTCGTGAGCGGCCGGCAACCCGCGAACCAGAGAGCTCAGGTCCAGCTTGATGGCGGTTAAGGCCTGGCCCAGTTGGTCGTGGATTTCGCGCGCCACCCTCTTTCTTTCCTCTTCCCGCACACTCTGCAGGCGCGCAGCGAGGGCGCGCAACTGATCGAAGGAGCGCTGACGCTCTTCCTGCAATCGCTGCCGGGCCAGTGCGTTGGCGAACATCTGGGCGACGAGTTGCAGCCGGTTCACGATCTCCTCCGGCCAAGGGTGCTCCGCTTGCGTAGAGCTAAAGGCCAAAGCCCCCACGGGTGGTCGTCCCCCCGCTGCCAGCGCAATCGTCAAGACCGACTTCACGCCGTATTTGCTGTATGTCTCCCGGTCTCGAGCAGCCTCCTCCGGCAACTCCGCCAACGATGAAACGGCGACGACAGTTCTCATTCCAGACATGATTTGTTGGTGGCTCCACGGGAAATACTCGACGGCATCCATCTGACTGGGAACCGCACCCGGCGGTCCTTCCGGACTTCGGTGAGTGTAGGCTAGCCTTAACAACCTTGGTGCCTCCTCCTGCGCCTGCCACAGTGTACACCCGTCCAGTTCCAAGCATTCGCAGACGCGACGCAGGGCACCTTCGATCTCCCCACCCAACCGTCCGGCCGTCACATCTGCAAATCGCCCCGAAAGATCGGCTAATAGCGTTTCAAAGCGCAACCGGTCCACCAATTCCATGTCTGCCCGTTTGCGCTCCGTGATATCCGCCAGGAAGCCTACGCTAGCCTCACCGTCAGAAAGCTCCACCATGGCGACTGCTACTTCTACCGGAAACTGAGAGCCGTCTCTGCGTTGCCCGACGGCCTCATAGCGCGCGGGAACTGGCAGGCCGAGCGCACGCTGGCGGGCGCGTTCCTCCACCATCGCCCGGCACTCTGGTGACCACTGCTCTCCAATGGAATGTCCAATGACTTCTTCGGCGCTTTTGAAGCCATACATGTCCAGCTATGCCTGGTTGACATACAAGCTACGCCCGGATCGGCTGATGCTGATTGCGACCGGCGCCCTTTGGATGAGGGTCCGAAACCGGGTTTCACTGGCTCGCAGCGCCTCGACCGCGTTTTTGCGCTCTGTGATGTCTTCCACCATGCCCACACCGTACAGGGGCTGGCCGTCCGCACCTCTAACCAGGGAACCGGTCAAGTACCCCCAAACAACCTGTCCATCCTTCCTGAGATAGCGTTTCTCGATCTCGTGGTTTTCAATTTTCCCCGCCAGCAGTTCTTGGTACATTCCCCAGTCGCGCTGCCGGTCGTCAGGGTGGGTAAACTCGGTGAATTGCATGCGGCGCAGTTCTTCCTCGCTATAGCCGAGCATTCTCTGGAGTGCGGAGTTGGATTTTATGGGGTGGCCTTGCATGTCCACCAATGCGATGCCGATTCCGGCCGTCTCGAAAGTGGCTCGAAAAAGCTCCTCGCTCTCGCGTAACGAACGTTCAGCCAGCTTGCGGTCGGTGATATCGCGCACCAACGCGAGCAGAATAACGTCCTCCTCGATTCCCAAGCGGCTCAGTGTGATCTCTGCATCGAACGTAGTTCCGTCCAGACGGACAGCCCTCCACTCGAAACAAAGCGTATGTCCTTCCCTGGCCTGCTCCAATTTCTCCAGCGCTGCCTGGCGAGGATACGAACCGTCTGGCCCTTCCGGCGGGTAGCGCCCGGCGACTGGCTGCCCGAGGATGTCGTGGCGAGTGCACCGATACATCTCGAGGGCCCGATGATTGCAGTCAATGAAAGTGTCGCCCCGTATAAGGAAAATGGCGTCGCCGGCGGTCTCGAAGAGAACTCGATAACGGCGCTCGCTCTCCCTCAGGGCTTCCTCTACGCGTTTCCGCTCGGTCACGTCGCGTAACACTCCCCAAGCGCGGAGCAGGTACCCTCCTTCCACGACGCCCAGGTAGGTGTTCAAGAAGTGGTGAATCTTGCCCTCGCGGTCTTTGGCGAGAAGTTCAGCGTCGGCCAGCCGATAGCCGGAACGAATGAAGGCCCGCAGGTTGGCGATTGAGTGCAGATCGACTTGCACCAGATTCTTGACGCGCAGCCCGATCAGCTCTGAGGCGTGTTCAAACCCGAACATCCGAGCCATGGAGTCGTTACATTCCGCCAAGTAGGCGAATTCCAGCACTTGTCCAACTTGCTCTTCGACCGGAAGCGCCGTCGAGATGGGCTTCTCTGTTTCCATGCGCCAAATGGCTTCCGTACTGTTGGCCACAAAGGCGCGGTAGCGCTCCTCGGAGGCCTCCACGTGCCGTTTGAGATTCAGCAAGGCCTGTTGTTGCCGGAGTTTCTCCTGAAGATCCCGCATCGCCTGGTGACGGTGCTGGGCCAGGACGACGGCGCCGAATAGTAGGAAGGAGGGAGCCGCCGCCAGCCACTCCAGCAGCGCTCGCCTATGGTAATCTGCCAACGCCTGATCCTTGTCGACCTTGCGAGCCAGGCTCGCGCCCGCTGCGGCCATGGACCGGGCGACGCCGAACACCTGAACCCCCCGAAAATCGGTAAACTCGCCAAACGCTTTGTTGCGTTCGCGCGCTGCCCTCGACTCGAAGGCGTTCCCGTTCAGCGGCTGGCGAAACACAGATCCCATTCCCAACGCATCCATTCGGGGGGAAAAGCCTACGGCTTCTCCATCGTTCTGCCATACGATCTCAGTTTCCGCGAACTGGTCGGGCCTGCTCTTTTCCGCGAAAAAGCGGGAGACTGCTCTCCTCGGTTCTGAGATCATGACCGCGGCCCCGACGATCGAGTGGGGAGTTTGAGAAGCACTCGAGGCTCGCTCACCGGCCAAAACCGGAACGGCCAGATTGAGCAAGACGCGTGCCGGTCGCGGGTACGACGCAACAATGCTGTGGGCTCGAGTGTCTTGCGCTTCGCGGCAAGCCCTCTTGACGCCCGCCCGGGCCTCGGCTGGGACGCCAGTCTGTGCCAGAAGCCGGCACCCCGTGTCTGCGACGGCTCCGCCCAGGAAGCCGTTAATGCGAGCCATTTTATCGATCGCAAGTTCAACTTCTCGCCGGGTAGCTGCCAGCTTTCCAGCGCTCAACTGCTTTGAAAGCATCCGAATCGCAGCGCTATTGCCGGCAATACCCTCGGTATCCGTCCGTCTTTCGAGCAGCCATAGGGTTTCAATGCTTGTCTGTTCGTCGGCAGAGTTGGATAGATTTGAATCCCAGTAGGCTAAGGTCTCTTGGTAGGCGGCGCGCAGGTTGTACCAGAGAAAGCCTAGGACGACCGAAACCACCAGGATAAAGATCCAGACATGCACCGGCACGCGGCTGCGATCGGGAAGGGCCGCAGGAGGATCGTTTTCGCGAGAAATGGGAGGCTGGGTCGATTGAGGCAAATCGTGAGCTTGCCCCATAAGCACCCTCGTCACTTTACTGAGCGTTGATGGTGATTTTCAGGCCTGGCTGAAAGTCGCCATCTCTGAATCTTGGTTTATAGATTGTACCCTCCGCGTCCTGGTTTTCAAGCTAAACTCTGAGAGTGGGGTGAGGTGATATCTCGGATGGTGAACCCTCTTACGGAAACCGTCGTTCGCCGGGAACTTCCCGGTTATGAAGACTTCGCCGCCGTCACCCGCCACCGGCCGATCCCAAAGGTGCGGTGAAGACGGTTCAGGAGGATGAGATGGCCGAGGTGAGGATTCCCGCCCTTGGATACGAATTGCCGGCTTACTTTGCCATGCCCCGAAGCCAAGGCCCATGGCCTGGGGTGGTAGTGCTCCACGATGTCATGGGAATGAGCCTCGACCTCAGGAACCAAGCCGACTGGCTCGCGAGCGAGGGCTTCCAGGCCGTGGCCCCTGACCTCTTCCATTCGAGCAAGAAACTGAGTTGCCTGCTGGCAATCTTTCGCGACCTGCGCGCACGAAAGGGGAAATCGTTCGACGAAGTCGAGGCGGTGCGCGTCTGGCTGTCCAACCAGCAAGGGTGTACCGGAAAGATCGGCGTCATCGGTTTCTGCATGGGCGGTGGGTTTGCGCTGTTACTCGCTCCCAACCATGGATTCTCAGCCTCAAGCGTCAATTATGGCCAGGTTCCGCCGGATGCCGTCAGCTACCTGCGCGGCGCCTGTCCCATTGTCGGCAGCTTTGGCGCCAAAGACCGGACCCTGCGTGGCGGCGCCGCGCGGCTGGAGCGGGCCCTCGCGGCGGCTCGCGTACCCCACGACGTAAAAGAGTATCCCGACGCAGGCCACGCCTTTCTCAACAATCATGACCCAGCCACCGCACCAGCGCTGCTGGTTTTGCTCGCGAAGTTCACGGGAAGCGCATACCACGAGCCTTCGGCTCAAGATGCCCGGCTGCGCATCGTTTCGTTCTTCAATAAGCACCTCCGATGAAACAGGTCCGCCCGGCAGCGTGTTATTCCGGGGAGCCGAAGGCGACAAGGAACCGCGCAGTGCGTCAGAAACGAACCAAGGCGGGATTCGTTACTAGCCTCGATGTGAAAGCCGACATGGCGTGCCGCATCCTGGTTTGGGCGGGCATCCGCTGGCTCGAGCACGGCGCTGCCGTCATAAAGTGGCGGTGCGTTCACGTTACCAATTAGTGACCTAAAGTCGCTTTTATTTCGTGCCCGATCGCTTCCTTTTTTCGTGACAATGCCTATCAAAGAATGCTATGTTTCGGTTGCAGTTTGTTGTTGTAATTCCGACGAGGTTCGCAAGATCTTCAAGGGTGGCTACCCTGGGACCTTGCGGCTAGTGGTGTTACAGCGGATCGTCGGGCGTACCCGCCGTTGCCGTCTCCACAAATTGCAATCTCAATCCGACAAGGACAAATAGCAGCATGAAGGAACAAGGTACAGTAAAGTGGTTTAACGCCGCCAAAGGTTACGGGTTCATCCAGCGTGAAAGCGGAGAGGATGTATTCGTGCATTTCTCGTCTATCGTGGGCAACGGATACCGGACATTAGAGGAAGGCGCAAGAGTCAGCTTCGAAGTGAAGACCGGCCCTAAAGGGTTGCAAGCCGCGAACGTCGAGCGCGTGTAACTCAACCGGAACGCCGCCCCCGCCGGCGCCACATTGCGGGGAAACATTCTCACCAGACGAGCCGAGCAGAGAAAATGCCCGGCGAGTAAAAAGACGCCCACTCTTGAGGGAGTAGTGTGCGCATCAGTGTCGTAGGTGCGGCCCGTGTGGCCGCCCTGGGCGCCCACAACGGGTGCTCCTATGTCTGCGGCGGGCCCGTCGTAGGACCGGCCCTGACGCCTGTGCTAGGGCGGTCACGAGAGTCAGCCCTTCCTCACGCACCCTCGCCGGGTTTCCGCGGTCCCGAGGCGCGGTGTGCCTTGGGCTTTCGTGCCAGCCTCTCATAGGCCCGCTTGAACTGGAGGTTCTCGGGACTGAGGGTATAGGCTGTGCGGTATTCGCCCAGCGCTTCGTTGCGATCACCCTGTTTTTCCAGCCAATAAGCCAACGAATAATGGAGTTGCGGATTGTTCGGGTTAAGCCGCAGAGCCGCACGTGTTTCGCTGATGGCCCCGCCCAGGGTGCCCTTGGTCCCCAGGGCGATGCCGAGGTTGTAATGCGCAGAGTCATTCTGCGGGTTCAAGCGCAAGACTTCCTGGTACTCCGCAATCGCCGCATCCACGTTCCCCTTCTTAAATAGCGCGGAGCCAAGTTTGACGTGGACGTTTTCAATTGTCGGCTTCAAGCGCACGGCTTCGCGGTACTCCGCAATCGCGCCGTCCAGGTCGCCTTTATCGTCGAGCGCCAAGCCCAGGTCAAAGTGGGCAAGATCATTACTCGGATTAACGCGCAGGGCCTCGCGATACTCCCCAATCGCTGCGTCCAGGTTGCCTTTCATGTCCAGCGCCAGGCCGCGGTTGACGAGCACGTTGTCATTATTAGCGGGAAGGGTCTGGCGCGAGGCGTCGATCGCGGGCGAAGCATTCTCGGTGTCCGCGTGGACCTCCACATCGAACAGCCGGAATTTGGAAAAAACGTGTTCGTTTCGCAGGCGCTTGCGGCCCCATTCCACACTCACGGTGACGCGATTCGGAAGCAGGAAGGCAGTGGGTGAGCTCAGGAAGTGATAAGGGCGATAGTCAATCTCCGAGGTCTCACGGTTCAAGTTGATGTTGGAGATGGGATGAAGATCGTGCTAGCTGCCGCTTGAGGGGGCAAGTCAAGCTTGAGCGAGTGATCTCCCTCGCTGTCACTTTGAGTTGAAGCTAAATGCTGCGTGGGCGAAGCGAAAGCTGCCACCCAGACAGTTGCGCCGGTTAGAGGTTCTCCCTCAACCGAAGTGATCTTCCCTTCGACCTGGAATGTTCGTGGAGTCGATTCTCCCGATCCCACCAGGAGATTGGACACGGCTTGGTTCGCGTGCGACGCGGGGAGATTCGTCTGCCCCGCCAGCCGGAGATTATGAGAGAGCAGTCCAACCACGATGACGACCTGGGTGGCTGCCCGAACCATCCTACCCTCCTTCCGGGCACACTTGCCTGCGGTGCGCCCTGGTGAAAATGCCGAGAGATTACACTTCCAGGGTATCGATGTCAACACGCAAACTGCTCACGCAAACTGCCCTGTCATCGACGAAACTCCCCGCTGGCGGGCGGCTGCAGTGAGCCGCCCTTCGTTTTCATCGACATTACCGGTTTGTTCGTTGAATTTCCCTGACGTAGGACAGGTACTCTTGCCTGTCTCCTGGCCCCTTGCAGTGCTCCCGCCCGCACAGGCAGGAGTGCCTGTGCTACATGCGGCGGGCCAGTTGTCCTCGGCTGGAATCAGGCCTGCTGTTCAAGGTCTGCTATCTCGGTTGGGTATCAGTCCGCGTGGATGAAATCAGGAAGATCGCGCCGGCGCCCAGGATTCCCGCCGCGGTGATGATCAGCCAGGCAAGATCGTAGCTGTGCCGCAGGTCGAAGATGCGACCGGCCATGACGGGCCCAAACGTCTGTCCAAGCGAGTCGGCCATAATCACCAGGGCGAGGATTTTTCCCAGCGCGGCAAGTCCGAAGCAATCCACCGCGACCAGAGGGATCAACATGTAATCCGCGCCCATGGCGAATCCGAAGAGAATCGCGAAACCTTGCACGGCTCGCACGTGGTGATGCAGGAACAACAAGGGGATTGCCAGGGCGAGGGTGAGATAGAAGAGGGCCATCACGTTCTTGCGGTTAAAGCGGTCGGCAATATAACCCACCATCACGCGTCCCGCCAGGCTCGAAAACAGCAGAGTGCTAAGCGCTCGCGAAGCCCAGCCGGACGAATATCCTTCATCCTTCAGGAAAAGAATAAAATGCGAAATCACGGTTCCGATCACGCCGATCACGAGTGTGCTTCCGAGCAGGAGAAGCCAGAAGTTGGCCGTCCGAACAGCCTCGCCGGTGGTTCGAGAGGGCGCCGCGGATCCTATCGCCGCCGGATCGGGCCGAGCGCCGTCAGGGAATAATCCCAGATCGCGCGGCGCGGAGCGCGTTACCCAGATGCCGATGGGAAAGAGTATGGCAACAATCGCAACGCCAATTACTTCGAAGGCCTCGCGCCAGCCGGAGGTTTCAATCAGCCAGTGGACGAGAAGCGGTGAGACCGCGCCGCCGAAGCCGAGGCCCAGGTATGCATAGCCCATGGCGCGACCTCGCATTTTGCGAAACCAGTTGGCGACCAGGACCTGATTGGCGATGGGGCCCGCGGAGACGTATCCGAGCACCTCGGTGAAACAGAGCAGGTAATACTGTGTGAGAGTGTGAATGCCGCCCATCAAGAAAAGCGACGCGCCCACAAAGCCCGTTCCGATCAGGATTGCAAGGCGTGCGCCCAAGCCGTCAATCAACGCCCCGACCAGTAACCCCAGGAGCGGCGCCGCCGCCGCGAAGCCCAGGAACATTCCAGTAGTGGCTTGCTGGCGCGAAAAATGAAGCGACTCGATGAGGGAAGGGTAAAAGACCGGGAATCCGTAAAAGACAATGCCGACCGCGAAAAAGAGATTCAGAAAGGCGGCGACAACAATCCACCAACCATAGAAGACACGTGGAGGAGGGGAATCAGTCATCAGGGGTGATTAGCCAAACTCCGGACCGAGTATCGCGCCCAGCAAATCAGGCCGGCCGGGATGCGCGTTCTCGCCGCGGTACATTCTTGTCAGGCTGCGGGAAAACTGAAATCCGCGAGCGGCCAAAAGCGCGGGCGCCCAGGCATTGTCTCTCAGCGCGTCCGCAAACACAACCGGCCGCCGGGAGCGGCGGAGAAAATCGTCACAAACAGCGCCCGCCACGGAAGCATTTGCCGCCGCCCAGGGGCCGAGTTGGTCTGCCAGCGAGCCTTGGCGGCCCAGCGCGAATCCCTCCACGGCGCCTCCGGAACCGTGGATGGCAACTAACTCGGGCGCTGACTTTGCGAGCGAACGCAAGAGAGCGCTGCGGTCGGCGCCGAATAACTTGTGGTCAAATTCCAGAAGCGGCTCGAGGTTCTCGGCGGCGACGGCCGACTGCGTGCCGGATTGTGAGGTAATGTCGCGGGTCAAGCTGTGCCGCTCGATTTCGTATTCGATTTGGAATCCCAGACGGGTGTAAATGGGTTTGCCCTGCGGTGTGGCGTCGAGCTTTATGCACGGGACCTTCTTGGCGTCAAGGTAGTCAATGGCTTTAAGGAGCAGCGCTGTCCCGATACCCTTGCCGCGCACTTGTGGGTCCACCAGCACCATTCCGATCCACGCGAAGCGGTCCTCGTAGCTGATGGTCGCCACCGTGCCCGCCACCTGTCCGTTCCACTCCGCGACGAAGCAACCTTCGGGCTCGGCCTCGAGAAATCGCTCCCAGTCTTCCGGCGTTTGGTTCCATCCCGCAATCCCTTTCAAGCGCATGCCGGCAGGAATGTCGGCGGCCGTCATCGTTCTTAGATGGCCGGAGAAAGCATTCACCACAGAGTGCACAGAGGACACGGAGAACACCACCACGAGTTTTGGAAAAGAGGTATTGTACTCCAGTCTCGTCGCCACACATGACGTCTTCGCACTCTTCCTGCAGTTAACAAAGCCCTCTCCCGAGGGGAGAGGGCTGTGTGCATGAAGTCGTGGTCCGCGCTCCTCACTTCCCTTGACTTGCCGGCGAGGCATGTTCTAGATTTCAGGGCATGGAAAATCTGATTCAGACGGAAGCAGAACTGGAACAACTCCTCAGTACTCCCAGCGCGGAGGACGTCGCATTCTTCAGTAAGTTGGAGGGAGACCTCGTCATCGTTGGCGTAGGCGGCAAGATTGGTCCGTGCCTGGCCCTGCGGGCCGGGCGGGCGGCCCAAGCCGCGGGCGCGAAGATCCGTGTCATCGGCACGGACGTTCATTGCGAGGATTTGGACGCCGATCGCATGGAGGCCGCGGGGGTCGAGATCCTGTGCGTGAATTTGCTCGAGCCCTCAGACTTTGCCACCTTGCCTGACGCGCCGAATGTGATTTTCATGGCAGGGCGGAAGTTCGGCTCGACGGGTCAAGAGAGCCTGACGTGGGCGATGAACGTTTACGTGCCGGCGCTCGTCGCCGAGCGCTACCGCAATTCACGAATCGTCGCCTTCTCGAGCGGGAACATCTATCCCTTCTTGCCCATGCTGACGGGCGGCGCCACGGAGGAGATGCCTCCCGCGCCGCTCGGCGACTACGCGCAATCGGTGCTGGGGCGCGAGCGCATGTTCGAGTATTTCTCGTCACGGCATGGGACGCCCGTTACGCTGCTGCGGTTGAATTACGCCGTCGAACTCCGTTACGGCGTGCTGGTGGATATCGCCAGCAGGGTTTTTGAAGGCCGCAGCGTGGATGTGGCGGCGGGCGCCGCCAACGTGATTTGGCAGGGCGATGTGAACTCGATCGCGCTGCGCAGCCTTGCCCATTGCCAGTCTCCTCCCTTCATCCTGAACTTGACCGGGCCGGAGACGCTTTCGATTCGAGCCGTAGCCAGGCGCTTCGGCGAGATTTTCGGCAAAGAGCCGATTCTGGAAGGCCAGGAATCGCCTACTGCTTTGCTGAATAACGCCGCGCGCTGTTTCCGCCTGTTCGGTTATCCCTCCGTGCCGGTCGAGCAGATGATTGAGTGGATCGCGCACTGGATCAAGAGTGGGGGCACCAACCTCGGCAAGCCCACGCATTTCGAAACGCGGGACGGGAAGTTCTGATGCAGCAACTGTCCGTAGGCATCCTGGGGCTAAGCCATCTGCATCCGCGCAGCTACATGACGCTGTTCCAGGCCATTCCCGGGGTGGAGGTGATTGCCGCCTCGGACGCGAATCCTGCGGTGCTGGAAGGCTTCGTCAAAGACTTTCACGTGCGCGGGTACGCCGACTGGCGGGAGCTGCTCGACAAGGAGCGGCTTAACTTGGCGGCGATTTTTCTTCCTCACGCCGATTGCCCCGAAGCCGCGGTGGCCTGCGCGGAGCGCGGCACGCATGTGATGGTGGAAAAACCCATGGCGGCCTCCGCCGAGGGTGTGCGCCACATGATCGCGGCTGCTCGGAAGGCCGGAGTAATCCTATCCACCCCGTACGCTTGGCGATACCATCCCGTCGCCCAGGAAATGAGGCGGCTCGTGGTGGGAGGCGTGACGGGCCGCATTGTGGGCTGCGAAGGGCGCTGCGCCGCGGGTCGCCTCTCGCGTTACATTGACGGCCACGCGGGCTGGATGCTCGAGAAGGCGCGCAGCGGCGGCGGCCCCATGTTCAACCTGGGGGTTCATTGGATTGATCTTTACCGCTGGATGTTGTCGGACGAAGTTGTGGAAGTGATCGGCAAAACCGTGCGTGCGAACCAGCAGTACGATATCGAAGACAATTGCTTTGCGTTTTTGACCTTCGCGCGCGGCACAGTGCTCGCCCTCGACATCAGCTACACCGT